>NZ_BSDR01000001.1:2240000-2567500 GCF_027925305.1 Desulforhabdus amnigena
CACGATAAGCAGGTGAAAGTTCGACTCTTTGGCGCGGATACTGAACAGTAACCACGGGCCGATACAATCGCCGGAAAGTCACCCGCATCCCCTCGACCAAGCTCCAGCCACCATAAATGATTTCTTTCCAGTAGCTCATAGATCCTCTTTCACCTTAGCTATATAAATTTCAGAACAATCGCCGTGATCAGCAGGTTGACGAGACTTAACGGGATCATGACTTTCCACGAAAAATTCATCAACTGATCAAAGCGAACCCGCGGGAAGGTCCAACGCACCCACATGATCACGAATATGAGCGCGTAGGTTTTCATCAAAAACCAGACGATACCGGGTATTTTGAAATCAAATCCAAAAGGCCCGTGCCACCCGCCGAAAAACAAGCTGGTCGCCACAGCGCTGACGATGAACATATTGGTGTATTCCGCCAGGAAGAACAAACCGAACCGCATTCCACTGTATTCCGTGTGGAACCCGGCCACCAGTTCCGATTCCGCTTCCGGTATGTCAAAGGGAGCCCGGTTCGTTTCAGCGGTTGCGGAGATCAGATAAATCAAACCCGCTACGGGTTGAAGGAATATGAACCAGACATGGCTTTGAGCCCCCACGATCTCCGAGAATCGAAGCGAGTTGGTCATGAGCACGACACTCATGACCGTCAACAGAAGGGGAATCTCATAGGCAACATTTTGGGCTACGGAGCGGACGGCTCCGAGCAGAGCGTACTTGTTGTTGGATGCCCAACCACCTGCGAGAATCGCCAGGACACTGAAAGTTGAAAAAGCGAAGATCAAGAGAAGGCCCACATTCATATCGCGAATGATCAGTTCGGGCGCAAAAGGAAGGACCAGGAACCCGACAAGCACCGGCATAAAAATGAGCACCGGAGCAATGACAAACAGTTTTTTGTCCGCAGCTCTCGGTGTGATGAGTTCTTTCCCCACGAGCTTCAGACCATCGGCAATGGTTTGAAGCAAACCAAACGGCCCAACCTCCTTAGGTCCCGGACGAAGCTGGATATGCCCAGCCACCTTTCGTTCCAGCCAAACCAGAAAGAGGGCATTTAGCTGGGAAAAAGCTAAAACTATTATCAGCCCCACTATCAGGCGAATCCACTCCGAACCCACTTCATTTCCCATGTTCTGCTCTCCTACGGCTACTGGACGGAAGTCGTATATACCACGGTCACCATTTCCTTCTCCGTACCCCTCCGCCAGCTCATCCGATATTTATCGATCTATCTCGGGGATAACCACGTCAATGCTGCCCAGAATTGAAATGGCATCTGCGACCAGCGTCTTTTCAAACACCTCCGTAAGGACATGCAGGTTTCCAAAGCTTGGAACCCTGACGCGCAACCGATAGGGAACCCCCGTCCCATCGCTCACCACATAATATCCCGTCTGCCCCCGTGCGCTTTCAAAACTGAAATACACCTCCCCCTTGGGGGGGCGCAGCCGGTCGGAGACCTTTGGATTCAACCACTGTCCACCCGGAAGATTGTCCAGAGCCTGTTCGATGATCCGGCAGCTCTGTTCCATTTCTTCCATACGTACAATGTAGCGATCCATGGCATCCCCTTTGGTGCCGATGGGGATATCGAAGTCGAACCGATCATATACCTCGTAAGGTTCAGCCTTACGAACATCGAAGCGGACCCCACAAGCCCTCAAATTCGGCCCCGTCACTCCGTACTGCCGGGCCTGCTCTTTTGAAACCTTGCCCACATCACGCGTTCGGTGAATGAAAATGATGTTCTTGGTCACCAGATTGTGATAATCGGGCCAGCGACTGCGCAAACGCTTGATAAAAGCGCGCGTCATCTCGATAAACCCGTTATCGATATCCTGACACACGCCGCCGAAGCGGCAGTAGGAATAGGTCAGTCGAGAACCGCTCACCCGGTCCAGAATGTCCAGAATTTGCTCACGATCATCGAAGGCGTAAAGGAAGGGAGTGAATCCGCCGAGATCCATGACATAGGTTCCAAACCACAAAAGATGACTCGAAATCCGGTTCAACTCGGAACAGATGACCCGGATATACTTCGCTCTCTCGGGCACCTCCAACCCGGCCAACTTTTCCACCGCCAGTACATAGCCGTGATTGAAAAGCATTCCGGAAAGATAGTCCATGCGACTCGTATTGGGCATGAATTGCTTGTAAAGGCGGTTCTCCCCCATCTTTTCATGTCCGCGATGGCCATAACCTATAACGGGGTCTGCCTTGACAATGAACTCACCATCCAAATCCAGAAGAACTCTGAGCACACCATGAGTGCTTGGGTGTTGAGGCCCAAGGTTCAAGGTATACAACTTCTCGACAATAGGTTCTTGAAATTGTTCAGCCATAGATCTCTTCTCGTCTGCGATAAGCGTTTACTTTGCCAAATGTCTTCTTTAACGGGTAAAAGTCCGCATCTTCGGGAAGCAACAAACGCCTCAAATCAGGATTGTCGACAAAGGAGATTCCAAAAAATTCATGAATCTCACGCTCTTGCCACTTGGCAGTCTTGAAGATATCACAGACGGTAGGAACTGCCTGATCATGACCGCACAACACCCGCACCGCAAACCGCGACCGAGGCTCATAACAATTGAAATGATAGACCAATTCAAAGGTATCTTGAAAATCGATCGCAGTGCAGGATTCCAGGTAGAATTCCATTTCATTCAGAACGGTCGCCACCTCGCGCAACTGGCTTTGCGGCACATTTGCCGAGAAGACCACTCCCGCACGGTAGCCCTCATCTCTGGCGACAGCCCCCCCGGGAAGCATTTTTTGAAGCTTCTCTAAGACGTCATTCACCTTGCCCATAGTTAGAGTTTCCCTCCCTTGCGATGAAAACGCCGTAAATAGTTGCGATCTTCCCCGCGGGTGATCTTGTCTTCCAGAGCCAGAAATCCCTGAATGAGCCCTTCAGGCCGCGGGGGGCACCCCGGGATAAAGATATCGACAGGCAAAATCAAACCCGCACCAGGCACGATGGCATACTGACCATCATATTCAAAGGGGCCACCCGAAATGGCGCAGTTCCCCATCGCCACACACCATTTTGGATTCGGCATCTGATCCCAAAGCATTTGAATCGCGGGGGCCATCTTCCTGGAAATGGTTCCGGCCACGATCATGAGGTCCGACTGGCGGGGAGAAGGCCTGAAAACACCCGCTCCAAAACGATCCAGATCGAAGCGGGAAGCCCCCGCCGCCATCATCTCTATAGCGCAGCATGCCAATCCAAAGGTCATCGGCCAGAGCGAGTTGGCCCTCGCCAAATTCAGGACATCATCCAGAAGTGCGAATTTGATGACCGGCTCTACTGGTTCTACTCTTCTCTGGGTTTCCACTCAAACACTCCTTTACACCAGGCATAAACGATGGCTAGAGACAAAATCCCCACAAATATAAAGATTTCCACCAGATCCCGAATGGCATACTTGCCATAGGCCAATGCAACAGGAAAGAGGTACAGCACATCAACATCGAAGGCGAGGAAGATCAGGGCATAGATGTAATACGCCACCGTAAACTGCATCCATGCGGTCCCGATGGTTTCCATACCGCTCTCATAGGTTGCCTCGCGCATTTTCCCTGTGCTTCGCTTGACGATCAGCATTGAAAGGATGATCGGCACAACAGCAAAGACCACACCTACTAGAAGATAAAGTGCAACAGATAAAAAATCGGTCAAAAGTTCTTTGGGTAGCATGCCATTCTCCGCTCAGTGTCCAATATTAAATGGCGCCAATGGAATAAATCCCCCTATACAAAGATCACTATTTTCACGTGACGCAATCTGTGAATTTCTCGCGCCTCAACCCCTTCCTCCGGAACATGGCGGTTCGAACGACCCGATGTTCCATCCCGAGGCGAATTCTTTCACAAATCGCGACATCGATATCCCAAAAGAGATCGGCGACCGACCGCCTGCCGCTCTGTCGTCTGACTAGAGGGAGAACGATCGCGCAAAAAACAACTCTATATTTCAATGGGTAAGATTTTTCGCACAATTTTTCACTTGCGTCAAGCCAGAAACTGTGCAAATTCAGATGTATTTCAGCCACATGCTGCGGCAGATCAACGCAATCGGGTTAGACCATACCAAAATGAGAAAGCCCGAAAAGCAAAACTCGCTTCCGAAGGCGATGGGAATTCTACCGTTTCGATTTTCTCCGGCAAAGAACATTGAAGGCAGGTCGGATTTCTGGGTGCATCATGAAAAACAGGTTTCTTCCTCAAGGCTCACGAACTGCAACCGGGGCTTGCAATCACCTTATGGAACTTCATTGTGGCGCCTGCGGAGAAAATATTCACAAAGCAGTAAAATCTGCTCGACATCGACCCTAACTGAATCGTTCTTGTGTGTCAACCTTAATTCTAGTATTAATTTTCGTGCCTGGCCTGGAACGGTATGTGAACTGCAGGGAAAATCTCACATTTTCAAAGATTTTTCACAATCTCCATTTTCGAGTCTTTTTGCCCAAAGGAGGAAAATAAATGTTTGAATCATTGCACATCGGTTTTATTGGTGGTGGAAATATGGGAGAAGCGTTGATAAAGGGTTTGCTTTCCGCTTCGCCCCTGCTTCCCGACCAGATCTCCATCTATGACGTCAGCACCACCCGTATGAAATATCTCGAAGCCACATATAAAATCAGGCTCAGCGCCAATGCTGCCGATCTGGCCGCCTCAAGCGATGTTCTTATCCTCGCGGTCAAACCACAGACAATGTCCGAGGTGTTGGGAGGCATTCAGGCACACCTCTCCCACCGTCCCCTGGTGATTTCCATTGCCGCAGGCATCTCCCTGGCGGTCCTCTCCGCCGGACTTCCCGAAGGAACTCCCATTGTGCGTGTAATGCCCAACACTCCCGCTTTGGTTCTACAAGGGGCATCCACGTTGGCGCGTGGAACACATGTCACCGATCAGCAGATGGAAGTCGCGCTTGCCTTCTTTCAAGCGGTGGGCAAAGCGATCGAAGTGCAGGAACAGTGGATGGATGCCGTAACGGGCTTGAGCGGCAGCGGCCCCGCCTACGTTTTACTCATCATAGAGAGCTTGATCGATGCGGGAGTTCTCATGGGACTTCCAAGACAGACGGCACGAGAACTGACCCTTCAAACCCTTTTGGGCACTGTCAGCATGGTTCAAGAAACCGCAAAGCATCCGGCAGCGCTGAAGGACTTGATCACATCTCCGGGCGGAACAACCATTCGAGGACTACAGGTGCTGGAAGACAGAGGCGTTCGCGGCGCCCTTATGGAAGCCGTGGAAGCTGCCACATTGCGATCCCGGGAACTGGGAAGAAGTTGAACCTCTTCAAAAAGGTTCTAAACCGGAACATTCATAACTTGACATTGTCAGATTTCATCTGAACCACGGAGACACAGAGAACACAGAGATTTTATTCGGAGGTCTTTCTCTGTGCCCTCTGTGTCTCTGTGATTAATATGACAATGTCACAATAAAAGGAAGACGAGACAAAAGGCCGGCGGCTTCTCTGCGAACCGGTTTCCCCTTCTTCCGCACTAGACAGTCAGGATCCTTCCCCGTGGGCTCCAGGCATGAATATCTCTTGAATCCACCAGCTGATAGGTTTCCACCAGGTCGCCTATTTTGGCTTCATCAAAGTTCGAAATCTTCAATCCGACCTGTTGGCCTCTTTTCCCCTCTTTTATGGCCTTTTTCTCAATTTGAAGCGATTCGATTTTTCCGGTGTAGACCGGTCCCATGGCTGTAATCAGACGAAATGCGCTCCCAACAGACAAGGTCCCCTCGATGATTTCACACCCGAGGATGATTCCCCTGCGTCCCCCCTTGAATAGAGCGATCACGCGAGCCTTTCCCATTATCTTTTCAACGGGTCCCGGAGAAATGAGACTTTGCACGATCCGGTCCACATCTTCTATGAGCTTGTAGATCACCCCATAAAGACGGACCTCCACGCCGTTATCCTTTATCCAACCCTCGAGCCTGGGCATTATGCCCGTATTGAACCCCAGAACCAGCTTGCTCCCGGTCAAAGCCATCAGCAGATCGGACTTGGTGATGGTTCCAACACCGGCATTGATGATGCGGATCTCGACTTGGGGGTATTGAATC
Organism: Desulforhabdus amnigena; assembly: GCF_027925305.1. NCBI lineage: Bacteria > Pseudomonadati > Thermodesulfobacteriota > Syntrophobacteria > Syntrophobacterales > Syntrophobacteraceae > Desulforhabdus > Desulforhabdus amnigena. The sequence continues at coordinate 2,246,103 of NZ_BSDR01000001.1, forward strand.
TTTCCAAGGGCGGAAGATACCGCTTCGGTGCTTCCGTAGGAATCACATTTGAGAACGATTTCGAGAACCTTGGTCGACGCTTCCCGAACTCCTTCAGAAGACTTCGAAACAGGCTTGTCTTTTCTTCCCGCTCCCTTATGACGGGCTTCTTCCTTGCGCATCATGCTCTCCTCCGCACAGAAACTCAAAAATTGCTGACCAGCAAGGCAAACCGCATCGTTCCAACTTCAATAAATTAAGAAGCATTGCCCGAGAATCCATTCCCCAATACAACTCAGTACATGCCCACACAAACAAGTGCTCAAGATCCCTTGGATTCCCCGCCTAAAGCATGCGGGAATGACAGATTGAAAATTGTTCACTTTCTTGTGTGGAGCTGTAATGAGCTTGACATTGTCAGATCTTGTCTGAACCACAGAGACACGGAGAACACAGAGATTTCATTTGAAGGTCTTTCTCCGTGCCCTCTGTGCCTCCATGGTTAATCTGACGATGTCGCATTAGAAAAATTTGGAAAACAACCAGAAGAGAAGCATTCCGACGACGACCGTTCCGCCAAGGGATTTGGTCTTCAGGGCGAAAAGAAGAGTAGGAAGAGCTACCAGTGCCTTGGGATGTAAGAGTTCGAGATGACGGGACTCACCCGTAATAAACAGATCAGGGAAGATGAGCGCGCTCAGAATAGCCACGGGGATCAAGTCCAGCCAGTCGATGAACCACTGGGGCAATCTGCGTTGAGACAGGAAAAAGAGGGGAAACCAGCGTGGGACAAATGTAACCAGCCCCATGCCAGCGACCAGGAGCAAATAGTCAGAACCGGGCATCATAGGGCATTTTCTTTCGACCGAATCGCTTCAACAAAAATCCACTTGTGGCCGCCAGCAGGGAAGCAAGAATCACGTAAGCATTTCCAGGAATGAGCATGGCGAAAAGAATGGCAAAGAGGCCCGCAAGAAGCCCGGTGATCACATATATTCTGCCTCGAAGTTGAAAAACCATGAGAGAGAGGAACATGGCGCTGAGAGCGTAATCGATCCCAAAGCTCCCTGCAGGAATGAAGTGCCCCCCATAGGCCCCAATCATCGTGGACACGATCCACACAAAATTGGCGATATGATTCACCACGAGGGCACGATGAGGAGTCCACTCCCCCTCCCGAAACCGGGTCATGTTGACCGCAAAGCTCTCGTCCGTTACCCCGTATGCAAAAAGAGAGAGAAGACTGCGGTCCACCCTGCCGAGAAAAACCGCCAGGGAAGAGCTCATGAGCACGTGCCGCAGATTGACGATCAAGGTCGTCAAGACGATGGAAAGGGATGCGGCACCGCTCCCGATCATTGAAACAGCGATGAACTGGGCGCTCCCCGCAAAAACCAGAAGGGACATGAGCCCGACTTCGAGAACACCCAGTCCCGCCTTTTGAGCGAGCACCCCGAAGGCCAGCCCGATGGGCACATATCCCAGGCAGATGGGCCAGCCCGCCTCGACCCCTTCCGTGATGATCTGTCGAGGCCGGTCATTTTTCGATGAGTCTATGGACGAGGAAATCTCTGAACTCATTGCAGCATGCTATCAATGGGAAAATTCCAGGCTCAAATCGATGGCCCTGGCAGAATGAGTCAAAGCTCCACTACTGATGAAGTTCACTCCCGTCTCGGCAATGGCTCTGACCCGTTCCAGCGTGATTCCACCCGAAGCTTCGAGCAAGGCTCTCCCCCTATTGCGAATGACCGCCTCTTTCAAACGATCCAGGGGAAAATTGTCGAGCAGAACGATATCGGCGCCCGCTTCGAGAGCTTCCTCCAGTTCGTCCAGGTTTTCCACTTCGACCTCGATTTTCAGGGTGTGAGGAGCACCCCGGCGTGCCCGGCGCACCGCTTCCCCGACACTCCCAACGGCTCCGATGTGGTTGTCCTTGATGAGTACTCCATCCGACAAACCGAACCTATGGTTGAAGCCCCCACCATGACGAACGGCCTCTTTTTCTAGAGTGCGCCACAAAGGGGTGGTCTTTCGAGTGTCCAGGAGCCGGCAGGATGTGCCTTCGAGGGCATCGACCATTCGCCGTGTCAGAGTGGCGACACCGCAGAGACGCTGAAGGAGATTGAGAGCGGTGCGCTCCGCAGTCAGCAGGGTACGGACCCTCCCACGGATTTCGAAAACAGGGATATCGGACGGTATACTCTCTCCATCCTGAAAGAGGCGCTTCACGTCCACTGCCGAATCCATCAACTGGAAAATCCGGCAAAAAGCCTGCGACCCTGAAAGGACGAAGGGTTCCCGTCCCACAACTACGGCTGTTCCCAGCATCTGCGCTTCTATCACGGTTTCGCTGGTCACATCACCGTGTTCCAGATCTTCCTGAATCGCCATCCAAAGCAGGGCATCCAAACGCTCCATGATCACTCCCCCGCTGATGCGCTGTCTTTCAGCGTGTTGATGATTTCATAATGGTGACGCAATTTCTCCATTTTCTCACCCAATCGAGCCCCTTTCTCCCGTTCTTTTTCGATGACGTCTTCCGGGGCTTTCTGCAAGAAATCTTCGTTGGAGAGTTTTTTCTGCGTGATGCCGAGCTCCTTTTCCAGTTTGGAAATTTCTTTTTGCAGCCGTTTGGACTCGCTTTCGAAATCCAGGATATCCTTCAAAACAACGTATACTTCCACATGTTTTGCAACCATCCCTGCCGCAAGGCGAGGTTTTTTCACCTCCCCCGATCGCCCTACCTCCAAACGGGACAAGCGAGCCAGGTCACTCACCGTTCCAGAATGCCTCAGCAAGAGGTCTTTCTCAAAATCCCTCTCACACAGGCAGACGACCTCGACTCGCGTGGCGGGCGCAACATTCATTTCCCCGCGAATGTTGCGTATGCCGTTGACGACATTCATTATGATGTCCATCTGTTCTTCCGCCTCGGCATCCAAGCGTTCGGCTTCAAACTGCGGAAACGAAGCCTTCATGATGGTTCCCGTAGTCTGTGGCAGTTTCTGCCAGATTTCTTCCGTAACAAAGGGCATTACAGGATGGAGCAGGACAAGAATCTGTTCCAGGACCCGCGCCGCAACCGACTGAGCCAGGGCTTTCACGGATGGATCTTCGCCATAAAAATCCGGCTTGATCATCTCGAGGTACCAGTCACAGTATTCGTGCCAGATAAACTGGTAGAGGGACTGAGCATACTGGTTGAAATGATAATTTTCGATGGATGCATCCACTTCGTTTATCACCCGCTGCAGTCGGCTCAAAATCCAACGGTGCACAAGGCCGGCCGGCTTCGCGGGGATTTCCGGCAATTCCCCAGACTCTTCGAGATTCATGAGAACCAACCGGGACGCATTCCATATCTTATTGATGAAATGTTTGTAACCTTCGATCCGTTCCTCTGAGAGTTTGACGTCCCTTCCCTGTACGGCAAAAGCCGTCAAGGTGAATCGAAGGGCATCCGTACCGTATTCATCCATCATCACCAGGGGATCGATCACGTTCCCTTTGGATTTACTCATTTTATGCCCCTGAGCATCGCGAACGAGGGCATGCACATAGACATCCCTGAAGGGGACATCCTTCATGAAATGGAGCCCCATCATCATCATGCGCGCGACCCAGAAGAAGAGAATATCGAAACCCGTCACCAATACGGATGTGGGGTAAAACTGCCGGAGTTCAGCCGTCTCTTCGGGCCAGCCCAGAGTGGAAAAAGGCCAGAGCCCCGAACTGAACCATGTATCCAGAACATCCGAATCCTGTTCCAGCCGACTGCCGCCGCACTCCGGACAAACCGTGGGATCGTCCATGGCGACAATGACTTTCCCGCATTCAGAACAATACCACGCAGGAATGCGGTGCCCCCACCATATCTGGCGGCTGACACACCAATCCTCGACATTTTCCAGCCAGATAAAATAGTCCTTTTCCCACTTGGCAGGAACGATTCGAGTCTTCCCCTCCCGAACGGCTTCCATGGCCTTTTCCGCCAGGGGCTTCGTCGAAACGAACCATTGAAGGGACTGCATGGGTTCGACCACACTCTTGCAGCGATAACAGTGTCCCACCCGGTTTTTGTAGTTTTCCACCTTGACCAGAAAACCTTCTTTCTCCAGGTCCTTGAGGATCCGTTCGCGACATGCGTAGCGATCCAGGCCGGCATACACTCCTGCCGCTTCCGTCATGGCACCGTTTTCGCCGATCACCTGCAGCAACTCCAGATGATGCTTGCGGGCGAGCTCAAAGTCATTGAAATCATGAGAGGGGGTTACCTTGAGAGCACCCGTTCCAAATTCCCGTTCGACATACGCATCTCCAATCACGGGTATGAGCCGCCCCACAAGAGGCAGAATCACTTTCTGGCCGATAAATGACGCATACCGGGGATCTTCGGGGTGAACCGCCACTGCGGTATCGCCCAGCATCGTCTCGGGCCGCGTGGTCGCCACCACCAGGGCACCTTTCCCGTTCGCCAGAGGATATCGAATGTGATAGAGACGGCTGTCCACCTCCTCGCCTTCCACTTCAATATTGGCAAGAGCCGTCATACAACGGGGACACCAATTGATCATCCTTTTTCCGCGGTAAATCAGCCCCTCTTCATATAACCGCACGAAAACGTGCCTTACCGCCCTTGAAAGCCCCTCGTCCATGGTAAAGCGTTCACGATCCCAATCGCAGGAAGCTCCGAGACGCTTCAATTGGTTGATGATGATTCCACCGTACTTTTCCCTCCATGTCCACACCTTCTCCAGAAAAGCTTCCCGGCCCAGTTCATGGCGGCTGAGCCCCTCCTGTCCGATCTGCCGTTCCACCACGTTCTGAGTGGCAATTCCCGCATGGTCCGTTCCCGGAATCCAGAGGACTTCAAAACCTTTCAACCTCTTGTAACGGCAGAGGATATCCTGAATCGTGTCGTTGAGAGCATGCCCGATATGCAGTTGCCCTGTCACATTGGGAGGAGGAATCACGATGCTGAAAGGAGGGCGGGAACTATGAACGTCTGCATGAAAATAACCGTATTCTTCCCAATGGGCGTACCAGTGCGATTCAACTTCGTGGAATGCGTATGCTTTGGGCAAAATGCCTTCACTCATTTAACTGCTCCCTGTTTTCACAAATCTTTTTTCATTTTCTCGATTTCTTCCCGAAGGACCGACCTGACGATATCCGGCAAACGAGCCTCCACTATTTCCCGTACGGACTCCAACAGGCGGGACTCGATCTGGAAAACAAATTCTCGCAAAGAGGGGCTTACTTCCTCAGCCGTTTCCGGTGCTTGCGCGGAAGTCATCATCGTCTCTTCAGGCTCTGCGGCCAACGCTTCAGAAGGCCCCGCCTTAAACCCGGCAAAAAGATCTTCACCGAAATCCAACCGATCTTCTACCCCCTCGTCTTTGAGAGGCGACTTTTCCTTGAAGTGCAGGTCCGGAGAGGGCTCATTCTCGCCGCCGGTAAGAGAAAATTCCTTAAAGAAATCATCCCTCAGCGATTCTTCATCAAGCATTTCGTCCTCGTCTTCCTCCGCCCCTTGAACCGCGTCCGTAATATCTATCCGCAGACCGGACTCGGAGTCCAACAGCTCGACGAAGTCCGGATCGCTTTCATCGTCGAACTCGACCCGCAATTCTTCGTCGGGTAGATCATTGAGGATATCCTCAAGATCTATGATTTCCCCATCGTCTTCCGTATCGAGTCCAATCCCGACATCCTTGGAGGAATTCAATTGATTTTCTTCCAGTTCAAAGGATCGTTTTGGCTTTTTCATACGCTCTCTCTTATTTGTACAATCATCCTGAAACTGCGCATTCATTCAAAAATCAGAAGTCAGAAGGATTCCATCTGCCCTTCACACAATACGGCAAGCAACCGATAGCACGCAAAAAATTCGTCTGTCAAGGCATTTGCAGCGAATGCATTCCTCGAGCCATTTCCCCGCCTCCCTTCCCGGCGATCTAAGAGCCTATCCGAAAATCTACCTCGGCAGCGGACACCCCCATTTAATTCCCCCCCTCGAGGGGGGACCAAGGGGGTGTCGCAAAGTCAACAGGTGGTTTCCGGATAGGTTCTAAGTGCAGCCCCACACAAACAAATGTACAAAATCGGTGGAGGCTATCCACCGCCATTCCGATGAAAGCCGGAATCCAGGCCAATTAAGCTTTCTGGATCCCCGGCTTTCACCGGGGGAACGGCAAGTGCATTTTGATCACCTCTCAATGTGGAGCTGTACTCAGCACCCGGTCGGAAGTTTCTTAACATTTACTCGTCATTCCCGCATGTTTCCGGAGGGAACCCAGCCAAACACTCCTTCTCTGAATGCCCGCTTAAATTTTCTCATTGACCTGATCACTCTCTTTTGGATAGATTTCTTCGGTTATGGGAATGACTCTCTATCGCTATATCCTCAAAGAACAAATTTTCCCACTGAGCATTTGTCTCTTGGGGTTGAGTTTTGTTCTCGTCACCGGCCGCATGTTACAGCTTGCACGCTACCTCTTCACTTCCTCTGTGACTTTTCTCGACCTTGCCGGGCTCATGGTTTTGGCCATGCCCAAGTTGCTCACTTATACACTTCCCATGGCAACCCTCATGGGAATTTTACTGGCATTCGTGCGAATCAATGGTGACAACGAACTGATCGCCCTTCGTGCTGCCGGAATCAGTTTCAAACAGCTGTTTCCGCCCGTCGCGATCGTTCTCCTGCTGACCACCTTCCTTTCGTTTTACAACATGCTTTCCATCATTCCGACATCCAGCAGAGCTTTCGAGAGCAAGCTCAAATCCCTGGGGCGCGCCAGTCTTCCCCTGTTGCTGCGAGAAGGCGTCTTCATTGACACCATTCCAGACCTTGTCTTCTTTTTCCGCAATGTGGATCCTTCCCACCTGACAATCAAGGGAATTCTGGTCCAGGACCAGAGAGAACCCAAGGTACGCGTGACCATTGTGGCGGAACATGCTCAAATTGTATATCAAAAGAACACCAATCGCATGGTCTTCAAAATGTACAACGGAATCATCACCCGCGTCCCAGATGATTTCCAGGATGCTCAAGCGGTTACCTTTCGCGATTACAATCTCGTTTTGTCCCTGGACGAGATCTTTGGAACATCCCCAAAGGATTCCAAGGGAAAGACCCAGATGACTTTCCGCGAAGTCCTCGAAAAAATCCATCAACCCGGCCAGAACCCCGATGTGCGTTATCTCATGGAACTCCACCAACGCATCGCTCTTCCCATGGGATGTCTGATACTCGGCCTGGTAGCCCCCCCTCTTGGCGCCATGTTCCGCCAAAAAGGGCGCATGACAGGCATTACCCTGGCTGTCGGAATTTTTCTTGCCTATTACGTAGTGCTTTCCGCCGGAAAGGGGCTTTGTGAAAACGGCCTCCTGCCTGCATCGCTGGCGATCTGGACCCCCAACATTCTCACCTTGGGCATCGCTGCATACCTCTGGTTCAAGCTGCAGAGGGAAACCCCTTTTGAATCGTCATTGTGGAGGCGGGCATACCCTATTTTCCAGAAAATCCTACGCCTGTTGGGTTTTCACAAAGAGTGCAAGTCCTGAAATGAGAATCATCTCCCGGTACGTCATCAGACACTTCCTCCCCACTTTCACCCTGGCTCTCGTTACGTTTGTCGGGCTTTACCTCATCATCGATTTTTTTGAAAAGGTGGACAACATGCTGGAAAAGCATGTTTCCACCCTCCAGATAGCGCTCTATTTTCTCTACAAGACCCCATTCATTGTAACGCAAGGGATCCCCATGGCCGTTCTTTTGGGGACCCTGATTTCCCTGGGAATCCTCAAGCGCAACCGGGAACTCATCGCTTTCGAGACCGCGGGCGTAAACCCGGCTTCCTATATCATGCCCATCGTTTCGACCGCACTCCTCCTCTCCCTTGTCCATTTCGGAGTCGGAGAAACCCTATCTCGAGCCATGAACCAAAGAGCTCAGCGGCTATGGCAGCAGGAAGTGATGCAAAATCAGGCATCCGTTTCTTACAGCCATGAAAACGTGTGGTATCATGGCAACGGGGTTATCTATCAGATTCGCCTCTACGATCGATCCAATCAGACCATGCAGAAGGTTTCACTCTTTTACACGGATTCTCAATTCAAACTCACACAAAGACTGGACGCCAAACGGTTCCGGTGGGACAAAAACCGGTGGATTGCGGAAGACGGGCTGATACTTCGTTTCGAAGGAACGAAAACCACGCAGGAATGGTTTCAGCAACGGGAACTCAACCTCAGGGAGACCCCAAGAGACTTCGAAAGACTGGAAACCATTCCCGAGGAATTGGGATGGCTCGATCTTTACAAATATTCCAGGAAAATCCGCCTGGAGGGCTACAATTCCACACCTTACGAGGTCGAGCTTCACATGAGAATGGCTTTTCCCTTGACGACTTTTGTCCTGGCGCTTCTGGGAATCACTATTGCCCTGCGCCAGGGCATGCACGGAGGCATCACTCTCAGTGTGGGAATCGCCATGATCGTTGCATTCCTCTACCTGACTCTTTTACAATTGGGAAGCGGAATGGCGACAGCAGGCATTTTACCGCCATGGATCGGGGTGTGGGCTGCAAATGTCATTTTTGCTTCTTTGACGGGTTATCTTTGGATGACAAAAAATTGATCAACGACACAAAGGCCCATTCTCACGGCGGCGAAAATTTTCGTCCCGTCGAACGATTCCATTCCCCCCTCGGGGGCAAGGCGATGCTGTCGAATCAAGCAAATGGATTCCCCCCTCGAGGGGGCGGGGGGTAAAGCTCGGAAAACATCCCCCAAAGGGGAAGACTTCAAAACATGCCGGACTGGATGATGATTTACGCCGAACTGGTACCAGGCATTTCTAAGTCGGCAGCCGCGTCTCGAGAGCCATGGCAATTTTCTTTTTCAGTTCCGTCAGATCAAAACTCTTCACCACATAAAAGTCCGCCGCAATGGACTTCATGTCCTCTTTGAAAGTATCATATGCCGTTGAAAGGATAACGGGCAGGTCATAAAAGTGATTTCGGATGTCCTGGAGAATATCCAGCCCATTGTAATCCACCATTTTGATGTCCAGGACAACAAGATCCGGCTTCTCCGCTTCAATGAGCTCCATCAGCTTGTATCCGCTTTCGGCCGTAATGACTTCGTATCCAGCCTCTTTCAGTTCTTCGGAGTAAAGGAGTCGAATATGCTCTTCGTCATCAACAACTAAAATTTTTGGCATTACCTTACCTCCCTACAGGTCGAATCATTCCCATATCTTTACGATATATGGCTTATTTTCTTCAAAAATCATGCATTCGTTCTCGATATACTCCTCAGCCTGCTGCACCGACATGCGCTCCGTCTTTTTCACAAAGGAGAGCACCTTCCCCAGATACAGAGGCAGCAGGGAATCCAAAATTCTATCCTTTTCCGATGCCTCCGCCCGATGGTACGCCAAAGCCGCATCGTACAAAATCCGAGCCCACGTCTGGGTAGGAAAAGAAAAGTGCTGCAACCCCATGCTCCGGATTTCCTGAAGCTTGGGGCAGACAGTCTGGTCATAAATGAGCTGCCACATATTGGTGTATTTATCGAAGCCCTGCAAAAACCTCTCGTGCAAACGGGTCGCATTGATTTCAACGGGCAGCGGGGTTTCGACCTCATGAATATCGGTTCCATACAGCGCGGTGGGTTTGCTCCATTTCACCTGCTTCCAAAAGTCAGGATAAACCTCCATCATGTCGAAGATCGTTCCGACAATCTGGTGGAACAACACGGAGAGATGCGCATAGGGGTCTTTGAGCCGATGCACTTTGGGAGCGCCGATGAAGGCTTGGCAAATAGGCAAACGGGCATTGAGAGCGATGGTGGTCATCCAGATGTCGATACCGAAGTGCTGGACGGATTCAGTCCAGACCGGAGAATCCAGAAAAGCGTCCACAAGTTTGCCACTGAATCCGAAATCTCCCGCATTGGGTTGTCGAACGCGCCGTCCATAAAGGCAGCGAATCAGGGGATAGACGATGGAACTCGTCAAGGTGATTTCATACTTATGGCGAACATAAAGGGGACAGACATAACCCGCTCCCTTCAATATGGGTTCCCCCAGGTTTTTGATCCAAAAAGGCGCAAAATTCTTGATGTCCGATTCGACCACCACGATGGCTCGAGCTTCTAATTCGCGGACTTTTTCAAAAAGATTCCGCAGGTTGTTCCCCTTCCCATGAACGCCGGGGGGAGTAGAAAGGTAGATCTTCGGGATCTCACCGGGAGCGGAAAGGAAGGCTTCCTTGGTTCCATCTGCAGAATGGTTGTCACAATTGATGAGCACACACTTGAGATTACCAAAAAAATCTGTAAGACCTTTCGCAGCCAACTCCGCCGTCCGGCCGATGGTTTCCGCTTCGTTAAAAGAGGGAATTGCCACCACCATGTCCGCTTTGGTAATTTGATGGGGATTTTCTTCGTAAAATGCCATAAAGACTTCTCCTGGTCTACCTCTTTGATGTTTCCCCGCTATTTTTCAGATACTTGAAAATATCGGCATCTGTACTCAGGATGAAAGAACTGTCAGAATTATTGAAATTCTTATAAAATTCAAGAGTTCGGTAGAATTCGTAGAATTCCGGATTCTTCTGAAAGGCTTCCGCATAGATCCGCGTGGCTTCCGCGTCGGCCTTACCTCGAATTTCCTGAGACGTGCGAAAAGCCTCGGATGCGATCCTCGCCACCTCCCGATCCATTTGACCCAAAATAGCCGCCCGCTCACCTTCCCCTTGCGAACGATATTGAGCGGCAATGCGTTTGCGTTCCGATATCATCCGGTCAAAGACTTTTTTCTGCACCGTATCCACATAGTTGATCCGTTTGATGCGAATATCCATCAGTTCGATGCCGAATTCAGGCAACAGACGTGAAGCATCCGCCACCATCTCCCGTGTGATCTTTTCCCTCCCCTTGGTCAAACGGTCCGTAACTTCCCCCAACTGCTCACGATCCGTCTGGCTTCCCAGAGAACTGAAATCGGAGATCCCGGCTTCCAGGAGATTTTTCCGAGCATCCTCCCACCCTTCACTTCGAACCAGCTCCTCCAATTCATTGTTGGACACGTAGTCGCGCACAACGGAGTCGATAATGCCATCAAGGCGACTATGAGCCGTGGAAACGCTCCCCACACGTTTCAGAAACAACAGCGGGTCCTTGATGCGCCAGCGAGCCGTAACGTCCACCCAGATATATTTCTTGTCCTTTGTTGGAATCTGGTTGGGATTTCCGTCCCACTTCATGACACGTTTCTCGAAGTAGTTGGCTTTTTGAATCAGGGGGATTTTAAAGTGCAATCCCGCTTGAGTGATGGGCTCTCCCACCGGCTTTCCCCACTGGGTGACGACAACCTGTTCCGTCTCGGTCACCACGAAAAGAGCCGTCGCCCCCAGGATTGCCAATATAACCGCTACGAGCGGCAAGATGCGGATTCCCTTTGGAATCATTGTTTCTCCTCGTGTCTCGGACTTCCAGACTGGAGAGAGAGGCTGCTTTGCTGCCCTTGCCTGCCTGAACTCTCCGAACCCCGCGAGGAAGACCGGTTCAAGTCCAAAAGGGGCAGCAGATTCCCCATATTTCCATCCAGAACATACATACGGTCGACTTTTCCTGAGAGATTTTCAAATGATTCCAAATACATCCTACGTCGAGTCACATCAGGGGCCTTTTCATATGCCGCAAGAATATCGGCGAAACGCTGCGCTTCTCCCCGGGACCGATTGACCCGCTCCAGGGCGTATCCCTCAGCCTGATTGATGGTTTGCCGCGCCTGTCCCACGGCCTTGGGGACCTTTTGGTTGTAGGCCTCTTGAGCTTCATTGATCATCCGCTCTTTTTCCTGCTGAGCTTCGTTCACCTCATTGAAAGCGGCTTTCACCGGTTCCGGGGGATTGACGTTTTGCAACTGAACCGCAACGATTTTGAGACCCGTTTTATAGTAATCGATGATTTGCTGGATCTCCCCCTTGGTTATATCGGCAATGGCGGCACGCCCCACCGTGAGGACTTCATCCGAATATCGATTCCCCACAATACGGCGCATGACGGATTCCGAAATGTCATCCAGCGTCCATTCCACATCCTGAACCTGAAACAGATAATCCACCGGGTTCTGTATCTTGTATTGAATCGTCCATTGCAGGTCCACGACATTCAGGTCCCCACTGAGCATCGTGGATTCCTCTTCGTATCCCTTGGTGACGAAGCGCGACTGCACCCCCGGCTGCACGGTCCGATACCCATATTCCCGCTGAAGCACACGGCCGGTCACGACTTTTCGAACCGTTTCAATCCCGAAAGGAATCTTGAAATGCAATCCCGCGTCGGAAGTTTTGATAAACTTGCCAAATCGCTGAACAACGGCTGTTTCCTGGGGTTCAACAATGTAGTACGAATTCACGGCGACAAAAAGAAGCAGCAGGACCAGACCGATCAGCCATATGGGACCGGTCCCAAAGGAAGAGAGCCTGTAACGCTCTTTCAGGCGTCTGAACATCTCTTCCAGGTCTTGAAAATCTCCCGGCCCGGAACCTCTGCGAGGCGGCCTTTCCCAATCCATCTGTCCTCCTCAAAAAACTCCATTTCTATCGTAGGTGTTATCCCCTGATTCTCTTGATCTAGGCTCGCTTCCTCTGTCTCATTTTTCCATAGATCAAAGCTGAATACCTTTTTTCACAAACTATTTGAAAGCGTCATCCTAATGATACCTCATTTTATTGTCAAGCTTATCCCAATTTTTACAGCAATTCTCATTTTGGATGTCTCTCATGATATTGGCATTTCCGACATCCCCCTTGATCCCCCTTACAAGAGGGGATCTTATCCTAAAAATTCTCCCCTTGAGAGGGGCGGGGGGGTAGGTTTTTCAAAATGAAAATTGCTGCAATTTTTATGAGAAACCTTCGCCGGCCATCCTATATCCAAGAAAAAGACGGGAAACCCATTCTTTCTCGCGATCGAGGTGTGATCGCTCTTTGTCGCCCTCCCTGTTGCATGACGCATTCCATGAACAGGAAAGGAACGGCCCCCATGAGTAAAAGCACGTTAGGTGTTGCGTTTCTCCCGCCAACAGAGGTATAAAACGCCCACTTGGGGCCTTGATTCGATCCTCCCTCCAAGGGCGCACACATGATCAATGAAACGACTCATGTTCTTTGTCCGCAAATTTTACGGCAAAACACATGAAAAGGTCCTTTTACAAGTTCCGGAGTGTCAAGAGGAAAGAGAAAGAGCTATAGAGGATCTCCATTCGGTTTTCAGAATGAATGGAGCATTCGCGTGCCGGCGTAATCCCTTCCCATCTTTAATAATAAAGGATATCTGAAAAAGGAGCCTCATGGATAGCTTTCTCGTTACTTTGGATGGGACGCACGGTTCCCTCAAGAGCATCCGCTACCTCAACCGCATCTTGAAGGGAGCGAAACATATTCGCCTGGTCCTCTTTCATGTAATTCCAACGACCTCGCCCAATCTCCTCAAGAAAGAAGAAGTCCAGAGGATCGAGAAAATACATGCAGAACAAGCTCACTTGAGGGGTTATTTCTGGACCAGGGAAGACGAAGACAGAATGAATCTTGCCTTTCAGGAAGCGAGACAATTGCTTCTGGAAGGAGGATTTTCGAATGCTCAGGTCACTACCCGTTTTTCCGTACAATCCGCCGAGGTGGCGCAGGTCATCTTGGAGGAAGGCAAAAGGCTGGAATGTTCAACCATTGTGATCGGCCGGCGAGGATTGAGCCGGGTTAAAGAATTGTTTTTGGGAAGCGTTTCAAAGACTGTCACCAAATTGGCGAGATCGATGACCGTGTGGGTTGTCGACGACTGAAAACACATCATCTGAATTCGTACCGGCAAAGGAGAGCACATGTCAAACAACCTCTTTCAAAATATCGCTTTCTGTACCGATTTTTCGGAAAACGCAGATGAAGCTTTTTTGACAGCCAAAGATCTGGCATGGCATTATGGGGCAAACCTCCATATCGTGCATGCTATGGTCAATTTTTCCGTTTCTCCCCCCATCCACGCAACCTACATGCCCATTGAATATGATCCGGGGTTCATCGAACAGGTGACCCAGGCGGCGAAAGAATCCATCCAGGAACGCTATATCAGTCAACTCAAGGAAAAACAGCCGTATTCCGTGCATCTTCTCTCGGGGTATGCGTCCACCGAAATTCTGCGTATAGCCGAAGAAAAGGATATCGACCTCATCGTTATGGGGTCCCATGGACTCACCGGTCTGGCCCATGTTCTCTTCGGAAGTACGGCAGACCGGGTGGTACGCAAGGCTCCCTGCTCCGTGTTGACGGTTCGGCTTCGCCCCAAGAAAGTCTGACCGCCTGTTAGACTTTGATTAGGAGTCCATTTTAAATGAATGAGAAAAAGCCCGTACTCGTTACCGGATCTGCCGGATTCATCGGTTACCACCTGGCTCTGCGCCTTCTGAAGGACGGACACCCTGTAGTCGGCATGGACAATCTCAACGACTATTATGATGTCAATCTGAAAAAAAACCGCCTGAAACAACTCCAGGAATTCCCGGACTTCCACTTCCATAAGCTGGACCTCTACGATCGCGCGGGTATGGAAGATCTCTTCAACCGGTATTCTTTTGAAACGGTCGTGAACCTGGCGGCCCAGGCCGGGGTGAGATACTCTCTCACAAACCCCCATGCGTATGTGGATTCCAACCTGCTGGGATTTATCAATATTTTGGAGGGATGCCGCCATCAAAACGTAAAGCATCTGGTCTTCGCCTCATCGAGTTCCGTCTATGGGGCCAATACCCATATGCCTTTTTCCGTTCATCACAATGTAGACCATCCCGTTTCCCTCTATGCCGCCACCAAAAAGGCCAATGAGCTCATGGCTCATACTTATGCCCACCTTTACGGTCTTCCCTGCACGGGTTTGCGTTTTTTCACCGTCTACGGTCCATGGGGACGGCCTGACATGGCCCTCTTCCTCTTCACCCGCGCCATTTTGGAAGGAAAGCCCATAAAAGTCTTCAACGAGGGCAAAATGCGGCGCGACTTCACTTATATCGACGACATCATCGAGGGGGTTGTGAGGGTGATTCAAAAACCGCCGAAACCCGATTCTTCGTGGAGCGGTGATGCCCCGGATCCCGGAACAAGCTATGCCCCCTACCGCATCTACAATATTGGAAACAATAAACCCGTCGAACTGATGGATTTCATCACAGCCATAGAAAACTGCCTCGGGATCACGGCCGAAAAGGAACTGCTTCCTCTGCAACCGGGGGACGTTCCTGCAACCTATGCCGACATCGATGATCTCAAACGGGATTTCGGCTTTCACCCCCGTACCTCCATTCAGGAAGGGATTTCACGATTCGTGGAATGGTATCGAAGTTATTACGGAAATTCAGATTTCGTCTGAACCACGGAGACACGGAGAACACAGAGATTCCATTTAAAGGTATTTCTCTGAGCCCTCTGTGTCTTCTGTGGTTGCCTCCTCACCTCCTGCCGGTGCTCCGCTTCCCTCAAAATTTATAAAACAGATCCGCACGGTTCAATATCTCACAACCCGTTTGAGTGACTCGAACCATATTTTCCAGTCGCACCCCCCCAAAGCCGGGCAAATAGATGCCTGGCTCAACGGTTATGATCATGTTTTCCTCGAGGGCGGTCGGGTTACGCTTTCTCAGACCGGGTTTTTCGTGCACCGCGATTCCCACTCCGTGCCCCAGGCCATGCCCGAACTGCTCTCCATAACCCGCCTCGGTGATGATCCCCCGGGCCACCCCGTCGATTTCCACGGAATCCCTGCCCGCTCTGATGGCATCCTGGGCCGCCAGTTGCGCTTCGCGGACTATCCTGTAAATCTCCTTGAGCCTGGCATCGGGTGTTCCGGCAATCCAGGTTCGAGTCATATCCGAGCAATAATGATTGAGCTTAGAACCAAGATCCAGTATCACCGCATCGCCCCGAGCGATTACGCGGTCCGTCGGTACTGCGTGGGGAAGAGCACCATTGGGACCGCTCGCCACGATGGGAGGAAAGGAAACGGCTTCACCTCCCCCCTCCCTTATTCGCCGCTCGATCTCCCAGGCCAGGTCCTTTTCCTTTTTTCCCGGCGCAAGGATTTCCCATACCTCGCACAGAGCCTTTTCCGTCAGGGCAATGGACTCTTTGATTCGTTCCACTTCCTGTACTTCCTTCACAATCCTCAGTCCTTCGATCAGTCCTTCCGACGAAACCATCTCCGCCGTGGGGCGCGATGTCTTGAGGGCTTTTTCCACCTCACAGTAGGTGCGGTAGGAAATATGATGTCCCTCCGCTCCCAAACGCCGTACCCCCAGGCTGGAAAAAAGATCGGGAAGGACCTGGGGCAATCCTTCACTGTAGATGACCGCTTCAAAATCCGGGGCTTCGTGCTCCGCTTCCTCCCGGTAGCGAAAGTCGGTCAGAAGATACTGACTGAATTCTCCAATGAGCAAATACCCAGAACTTTCAGTAAGTTGCAGGTCTTCGGCCTCATAACCGCTCAGGTAGTAGCGGTTTTCTGGAACAGCCACCAGAAATGCATCCAGGGAGTTTTCCTCCATGAGTTTCCGAAAACGGGACAGTCTGGCAGCAAAGCATTCACGGTTCATTTAAACATCCTCCTCATTTTGATCATTCAATGATGCATTGCGAAAAGTTTTTTCCAGGATATTACAATAAGGATTTCATCGCTTGTGGAATGTGAGGAAGGGCGGATTTTCTCTCAAAAAAGAAAATTGACAAAAGAAGTTGGGTATTTTATGCGAAAATGTTATTTTTTAGCGTTTTTGACACGGATATGCGAGAGAGGAGCAGCCGGAAATGTATTCCAAAATATTGGTATTGCGGTTTTCCAAGGAAATCGTGGACAAGCCCATCATAACCCACCTGGTAAAAGACTACGATCTTACTTTCAATATATTGAAGGCACAAATTTTCCCACGCAAGGAAGGGATGCTCGTCCTGGAATTGAAGGGAAACCGAAAGGACTATGAAAAGGGCATTCGGTACCTCAAAGCCGTCGGCGTGGAGATTGAACCGGTGGCTCAGGGCATTCGGAGAGACGAGGAAAAGTGCTATCAATGCGGCGCATGTACAGCGGTCTGTCCGACGGGGGCGTTGCACATCAAACGCCCTGAAATGGAGGTGCTCTTCGAATCGGAGCGCTGCAGTGCGTGCGAGCTTTGCGTAAAAACGTGCCCCGCCAGGGCGATGATCGTGACTTTTGACAAGACGCTGGTTCTTTAGGCGCTTGATATTTTTTCTGTTTTGAATATGGGGAGTAGATGTTTATTGGAAGAGAACGGATTGTATTGAACCTTCAAGGAGCGTGAGAATGAATTACAGTGACAAAGTTATGGACCATTTCATAAACCCGAGAAACGTCGGCGAACTGGAAAATCCGGACGGAGTCGGACAGGTGGGGAATGTCAATTGCGGTGACATCATGCGCATGACCATAAAAGTTGTGGACAACCGCATCACGGATATCAATTTCAAGACCTTCGGGTGCGGAGCCGCCATTGCCGTCAGTTCCATGGTAACCGAAATGGTCAAGGGAAAAACCTTGGAGGAAGCCGTCCTCATCAATCGGGATGACGTGGCTGTAGCTTTGGGAGGATTGCCCGACAAAAAACTGCACTGTTCCAACCTGGGAACGGATGCTTTGAAGGCGGCCGTCAATGATTTCTGGCGCCGCACGGGACAACCGCAAAAAGTGGTGAAATTGGAAGACGAACATCTGGAACAAGAAAGTGAAGAAGCCAGTGCGTGTTGCGGTAGCAATGAGCGGGGGTGTGGACAGCCTTCGAACGGCAATCCTGCTTAAAGAACAGGGCTGTGATCTCTTTGGGATTCACATGCGGCTTCTTCCTTCCTCCCGGCGCGGCTCCCAGGGTAAACCAGGGCTTGCCGAGACCGCCATGGAAAGCCGGGAGGAAGAACTTCACGCCCTCTGTTCCAGGCTGGATATCCCTCTTGCCATAGTGGACCTGCGGGAAACATTCGAGAAGTCGGTCATTCAACCTTTTTTGGAGACGTATCTTCAGGGGCTTACTCCCAATCCCTGTGTGGTATGCAACCCCACAATCAAATTCGGCTTTCTTCTCCAGGAAGCCCGGTTTCGGGGCGCGACCCATCTTGCCACCGGCCACTACGCCCGGATTCTTCCGCCCGGTTCTTCCTCGGACCGTTTCAAACTGTGCCGGGGATACGATCAGAAAAAGGATCAGTCCTATTTTCTCTATGGGATGACCCAGGCGCAGCTCGGAGCGGCGTTGTTTCCACTGGGAGACACCACCAAGCGGGAAGTCCAGGAATGGGCGGAGCACAACGGTTGGGCGGCAACGCTTTCCGAAGAAAGCCAGGAAATCTGCTTCATCCCCTCGGGCAGCTACCATGAGTTCCTCAAAGAACGTCTGTCCCCCACATCCATCTCCACCAGTGGACCCATTCGTGATCTGAAGGGCAATCACTTGGGAGAACACAAAGGCATTTTTGCCTACACGGTGGGACAAAGGCGTGGACTGGGAATCGCATCCACGGAACCCTACTATGTCGTCGGTCTCGAACCCGATTCCAACACGGTCCGGGTGGGACGCGCCGGGGATCTTTTCCGCCGGGAATTTTCCGTAAAAGACGTAAACTGGGTTTCCATACCTCCTCCCGAAGCGCCCATTCACGTTCAGGTCCGGATTCGCCATCAGCATCTCCCCGCGCCGGCCTGCGTGACTCCGCTGGAGGGGAATACCGTCTCCGTTGTTCTGGAGAAGCCCCAAAGGGCGGTCACCCCCGGGCAGGCCGCCGTATTCTACGATGGGGATCTCCTCCTTGGAGGTGGAACGATTCTGCCCGCCGGCCCTTTTCCAAACCTTTAGCCTCTGATCTTAACTCCGGAGTATTCGATGAATATTAAAGTGGCCCTCGAAACCCTGGGCTGCAAGGTGAACCAGTATGAATCCTCCTACTTCCTGCAACTCCTCGAGGAAGCGGGATGCAAAACGGTCGGCTTTCGGGAACATGCAGACGTCTACATTGTCCACAGCTGCGCAGTCACTTCCAAAGCGGGGTTCCAGACGAGACAACTCCTCCGCCGCGCTCAGCGCCTCAACCCCGCGGCAAAAATCATCGTCACGGGATGTGAGGCGCAGCTCGATTCCCGGCGCATCGCAGAGGAAGGGCTTGCCACCCACATTTTGGGGAACGCGGAAAAATTCGATCTCCCGAAGTGGCTGCAAGCGCCGGGCAGCCTGTCCCACCCCCTTATGGCGTTGAGCGATCCGCGTCGCTACGACCATTTTCCTCCCCAGCCCGTTACCCGTATGTATTCCGGCCGCGCACGGGCTTTTCTGAAGCTGCAGGACGGATGCGACTCTTTTTGTTCCTACTGTGTGATACCCTTTACCCGGGGCAAGAGCAGAAGCCTTCCGGCACACGAAGTCCGTCTCCAAATGGATCGTTTTTTGGATCACGGATACCAGGAGGTCGTTCTCACGGGAATCCACCTCGGACAATGGGGCAAGGACCTCGAGCCGCGGCAGGGATTGGCCGCTCTGCTGGAAGAACTGGAGAGGAGCGCACTCCCCCCGCGGGTGCGTCTCAGCTCCCTGGAACCCATGGAATGGACGGACGAACTTCTCCATTACCTCACCTCCCGGCAATGGATCTGCCCCCACTTCCATGTCCCCTTACAAAGCGGAGACGACGAAATCCTTGAAAGGATGCACCGGCCCTACAAGGCTCACCAGTATGAAGAGCTCGTTCGGGAGCTTCATTTTCTTTTTCCCCGGGCCGCCATCGGCGCAGATGTCCTCGTGGGTTTCCCTGGAGAAACGGAAGAGCATTTTCAAAATACCTTTGAATTGCTCAACCGCCTTCCCATCTCGTACATGCACGTGTTTCCCTTTTCCCCCCGCCCCGGGACTCTTGCAGCCAAATGGCCGGGACGGGTCACAGGAAACGAACTGAAGCGAAGGGCCCGTTTGCTCCACCGGTTGAGCGCCGCAAAACGGCAGACCTTCCGGGAACGCTTCATGGGGGAAACCATCGAAGTGCTGGCGGAATCCCAGGTAAAGCCCGGATGGTGGCAGGGAACTTCAAGAAACTATCTCCAGATCTTTTTTCCGGCTCCCTGCGACCTGCCTCCGGGTTCGCTGGTATCGGTGCGCATTCGACGCCTGACCGGGGAGGGAGTGATGGGCGAGATGGTTCTCAATCCGCACTGAAGAGAAAATGTTTCACGAGACGGGGGTCGGGAGGGGTTCCTCCCGTAAAAGGACGCATCTCTTCGGCATACTCGCGAAAAAGTGGATCTAAATAGGCTGAAACCATTTCCCGTTGGGAAGCGTCCGGCACAATGCGGTCTATCCAGGACCGGATCAGCTTTTCCAGTGGATCCGGAAGCAACATGGAGAAAGCGGCAGGCCATTTTGTGATGGCCAGAGGCTTCACAACCCACTCTCCGTCCTGCCGGAATCGAGCAGCCGCTGTATAAATCATCAGACCGAGGGTCACATCTTCCACGCTCCTCACCAGCCCCCCTTTCCACAACCCATCCATCAAAGGATCGGCCTCGACCTGAAGGGCATCGAAAAGGGGCCCGAGGGCAGTGAAAAGATCGATGAGGCGCTTTCCCTCAAAAAGATCCTTGCGAGTCCTGAAAAAATCCTCGTGGCGGGATGCATGAGATTCCGACGGCGCACGCATCAGGCGTGGAGTCTTCCGCAACAGCGCTTCAGCAGACTCCAGCCAATAAGGTTCGAGACACCTCAACCCGCCCGGCCACCTGGAAAACCAGCCTTGCAGTTGCAGGTTTTTCATGCGGTTTCTCAGGTTGGCCACCTCTTCCTGTCCCAGCCGAAACAGGTGTTCCAGAAAAGTGCTGCCCAGCACCTCGATCGAGAGCTTCAGATCCCCCGCGCTTTTCAGATCCAGCCCCAGGTTGACGCAGGCTACCGTCTTGTCCACTGCCCGGCGCAGGGCTTCCGGATCATCGGCCTGCAATTGATCCGCAACAATCACCTTATTGGCCAGATTTGCCAACTCCACTTGCAGGGAATCGAGCAGAAGGGGGTCTCCTATGCCCTGCAGGGAAAGTTGAAGCAGATCCCCTTGTGGAATGAGCGCCAGGGCGAAACAGGGGATGCTCGCCCCTTCCGGCTTCAGAAGAGCCGGCTCTTTGCGCAAAGCCATCTCCTCCGGACGCAGGGAACGATAAATTTCCAGGGCATCATAGAAGTCCGGAATCGCCAGGTCTTCCAATCGCCCCTTGTGGAAGCGGTAAGCGTCTTCCTCCATCTCAACATCGGCAGCCCACAGGATGTGGTCCATCAGTTCCTTGTAGAACCCCTGGTGCACCTCAAAAAGGAGGCTCAAAAGGTCCTTGATAAAGCCTTCATATTGAGGGTAACGGCTTTCCCAGTAATAAAGGTCATCCAGAGTATTCAAGGGAAGCTTGTCCCTGGCCTCCAGAAGATCGACGTCCTCGGGGACTGTGGTTACGGAAATCCATCGTTTGAAGAGAATCACCAAAAGCTCGAAGTCAGCATCCTGCAGCCAGGCCAGGAGCTTTTCCCGGCTGGCCAGGGCCAGCCGCTCCAACCAATCCACGGCCTTGGCCGGCGCAACGGAATCCTTCTGCCACCATTCGAGATCGAAGAGGTGGTTGATCTGCTCTACCCGCGCAAGGGCAAGAAGGGGCAGCGCATCGTCCGCCCCGATCTCTTTCACGGAAAAGTAGAAATCCTGGGGAGCCAGAGCCGCCACAACGGCTTCCGCATCCACTCTGGACAAGACGGTTTCCAGCCTCTTTTTGGCTGGCATCCGCATCAGATGGAGCGCCAACTCCTCGGGAGGCAACCTTTCAAGACGCTTTTCTTCCAAAACCATCAAACCTTTCGGCATATGTTCTCCATAATCAATCGATATAATTTGATATTGTCAGATTTCATATGAACCACGGAGACACGGGAGGCACGGAGAAAGGCTCTCAAATAAAATCTCCGTGTCTCCGTGTCTCCGTGGTTCATACAACAATGTCATATTATTTTTATTCAATCAATCCAAAAAGATAACAAACAAACCCCTCGTGAATTCTTCCACTTATTGACTTGCACTCAGGTGGATGAGAGATTATAAAAGAACCAATATTTCAAATCTCTATTAAGGTTGGTTGTCAATAAATTTACCGGCGCTCGCCTCGAGGTGGGAGTGAGGCGCCCGGGAGAATATTTTTATTTCGAAGGTTACAGGAGAGAAAAGATGTTGATCATAGAGGATCTGCAAGTAGAGCTTGCAGGCAAAATCATACTCAAACACATCGATCTGGAGATCAAGGCGGGCGAAACGCATACGCTTTTTGGGCCCAACGGGTCTGGAAAGACGTCTCTTCTCATGACCATCATGGGCTATCCGCAGTACAAGGTCGTGGGGGGGAAAATCGTTTTCAAGGGTGTGGATATCACTCACAGCCCCATCAACGAAAGAGCCCGGCTGGGTATAGGCATGTCTTATCAGCGCCCTCCAACGATTCATGGCCTCAAGACGCGTCAAATGGTGGAAATCTGCGCTTCCAATCGGGAAATTGATGTGGAAAATCTGGCCAGGAGAGTCAATTTCCAAAACTTTTTAGAAAGGGATGTCAACGCGGGTTTTTCGGGTGGAGAGATCAAGCGTTCCGAGTTGCTTCAGTTGATGGCTCAGAACCCCGATTTCATGCTTTTTGACGAACCCGAATCCGGAGTGGATATGGAGAATATCGCTCTGGTCGGCAACACCATCGCCAGGCTTCTGCAAAAGGATTGTGAATCGACGCCGGAAAAGTCCAGGATGCAGATGAAACGTGAACGGACCAAAATGGGCCTCATCATTACGCATACGGGATACATTCTGGATTATGTCCCGGCGGACAAAGGTCAGGTTCTGTACAATGGAGTTCTGAGCTGCAGCACGAACCCTCGTGAAATTTTGAAATGCATCGAGGAAGTAGGATATGAGGAGTGTGTGAGATGTACAACAGGCAGACCCTAATAGAAAAGGCATCAAAGGCGCTGGATAAAAAGGCGGCTATCGGTCCCGACATCAACCTGGATGAATTCGACAAGGCTCCCGTTCTTCACAAATATCTCGACGAAGCCGAGCTGCAGAATCTTCCCCAGGAGGAGAAGCATCAATTGCTCATGGCGGGAGTCGATGTGTCCGGCCTGGAACGGGGAGGCACCTTCATCCAAAAGGATACTTCCGTTGTTCATTGCAAGTCCAAACAGGAAGGCATCGAGGTCCTTCCCATTCGAGAGGCATTGGAGAAATACGACTGGATTCAGGACTATTACTGGAAGCTGGCCTCGGTGGAAACGGACAAATACACCGCCGCCTCGGAGCTCAGCCTGCACAACGGATATGTGATCCGCGCCCTGCCGGGAGTCAAGAGCATCTACCCGATCCAGGCCTGCCTTTACCTGGATAAACAAGGGCTTCAGCAAAATGTTCACAACATCATCATTGCTGAAGAGGATTCGGAATTGCATATCATAACGGGATGCTCGACCTCTCCCCATACGACCAAGGGGATACATGTAGGCATTTCCGAGTTTTTTATAAAGAAAAACGCAAAATTGAGCTTCACCATGATTCACAATTGGGCGGAAGACATGGTGGTACGCCCGCGTTCCGTCGCCCAGGTGGAGGAAGGCGGACTCTTTCTGAACAATTACATCTGCATGAAGCCGGTCCGATCTTTGCAGATGTACCCGACGACGCATCTCGTGGGCGAAAATGCCGTAGCGAGAATGTACAGCATCATCGTGGGCAGTCCCGGTTCGGAATACGATGTGGGCGGTCGGGTCTATCTCAAGAAACCAGGCAACCGGGCTGAAGTGGTGGCGCGAACGATCACCAACGGGGGTAAAATCGTTTCCAGAGGCCACTTGATCGGTGAAGTCGCGGACATCAAGGCGCACCTGGAGTGCAAGGGGTTGATCCTGAAGGGCGGTTTGATTTATGCCGTTCCCGAGCTCGAAGGGCATGTGGATGGAGTGGAAATGTCCCATGAAGCGGCGGTCGGTAAGATCGCTCAGGAAGAAATTTTCTATCTCATGTCCCGCGGCCTCAGTGAAGATGAGGCCACATCGACCATCGTGCGCGGTTTTCTGAGTGTGGATATCCCCGGGCTGCCGCCCAAACTGAAAGCGGAAATAGACAAGGCCATTGAACTGAGTGAAAAAGATGTGATGTAGTTTTTGGAGGAGACGCACGTCAGGAAGGGGGGCAAAGATCATGAAAAGAATGGTATGTTTGCTGATGGTTCTATCTTTTTTTGTGGGAGGCATCGCGATTCCTGCCCGGGCGGATGATGATGCACCACCGCCCCCCTTTCCCATCCAACAAAGTCCCCAGGTTCCTTCCGCTCGAACCTGTCAGACCTATGCCGATTCGTCGGAAGAATCGGCTCCTCCCGGGGAACTCATTCTGGTGGATACTCTCGTCTTGAGGCCCCTTGGGTGTGTCGCCCTGACCATCGGAGCTCTGGGCTGGGTCATCAGCAGGCCTTTCGCCGTCATGACCAACAGCTGCGACCGTGCAGACGAGGCTCTTATCAACAGGCCCTTCAATTACACTTTTACACGCCCCCTGGGTGATGTCGATCACTGACAGGAGTGTGCTTTTCCAACAGATCTGCCCCCTCAGGACCTTATATGAAAAAAGGCTCATGGTTTGTGGTTCATGGCTCATAGCCCAGGGTTTGTGGTGCCCTTTTTTCATCTTTCGTTGTGACCGCTCCGATCATGGGACTTATTGTGAAGACCGGGAAAATAGCCATTACAGGAGGAATCGCCACGGGCAAGAGCACCGTTGCGCGGATGTTTGCAGAGCTGGGAGCGATTATCCTGGATGCAGATCAAGTGGCCCGCGAAGTGGTAGAAGTAGGTACTCCCTGCTGGAAGAGCCTTCACCATCTCCTGGGGCCCGCCTTCTTCGAAAAGGATGGACAGCTGAAGAGGCGAAAACTGAGGGACTGCATTATCGACGACAGGGAATGCCGGAACAAGGTGAACGCCATTTTACATCCCTCCATCCTCGAAAAGATGGAGCAGGAGTGGCAATATCACCATCGAACACATCCCGGACGGCCTGTTATCTTTGATATTCCGCTGCTTTTCGAAGGGAAATTTCATCCGCATTTTGGAACGATCATTCTCGTTTACGTGCCGCAGGAAATTCAAATCCGCCGCTTGATGGAGCGAGACGGCCTGTCCCGCCCAGAAGCCGAAAAGACCCTCACCATGCAACTCCCCATCGATTCAAAGAAATCGCTTTCCCACCTGATCATCGACAATTCCTACTCGATCGACCATACAAAGCAGCAGGTCCAGGCGGTCTGGAATCAGCTCAAGAACTGAGAAATTATCTCAAAATTCACTCATACCGTCACCCTGGCGGAAGCCAGGGTCCAGCTCTATCGGGAATGCCTGGATTCCGGTTTTCACCGGAATGACGATCAAGGGTATTCGGACCGTTTTGAAATAGTTTCTAATACTACAACCGCCATATGTAAAATGCCGCACTTCCGGATATATTATAAGGTAGAGAAACCTTCGGAGGTAACGGTCATGACGTTGAAAGAGTTGGATTATTGGGAAGATTCTTTTCGGTCCTTTCATGCTCGTTTTTCTCATCTATTCCCCCGGGCGCAATCTCGGGAACAGTCGGCAAAATACCTTCACTCCTTGCTTGCACCCGTTGAGCGCAAGAACGGCTGGCAGATGGCTGAGGCCATAGGAGATAAGAGACCGGATAAGATGGAAAGGCTGCTTTACCGAGTGAACTGGGATGCGGATGAGGCACGGGATATTTTGGAGCAGTTCGTGATCGAGAATTTTGCAGACCCGGAAGGAATTGGAGTCGTAGATGAGACGGGTTTTATCAAAAAAGGTGATAAGTCTGTCGGGGTGAAAAGACAATACACGGGTACGGCCGGGAAGGTGGAAAACTCTCAGGTGGGAACCTTCCTCACCTATTCCTCGGCCAAAGGACATGTGTTCCTGGACAGAAGACTCTTTCTTCCCGAGGACTGGGCCAATGACATGGTAAGACGCAAGGGGGCGAAGGTTCCTGATGAGGTGGTGTTTGAGACCAAGCCCGAACAGGCCTTCTCGATGCTCGATCATGCCTGGAAAATGGGTGTCCCGATACGCTGGGTCACAGGAGATGAGATCTACGGGGATTCTCCGAAACTTCGAGCAGCTATCCAGGAGAGTGGACACTGGTATGTCTTGGCAGTCTCTTGCAATACCCCCGTTTGGACCAGGCGACCGTTGCTCCAACAGCCCTTGCGCAAAGGGATGGGCAGGCCACCCACAAGGGTACGGTTGGCCAAGGATGCTCCGCATGCCGGGACGGTGGCTGAGGTGGTGATGGGATGGTCTCCTGATGTCTGGAAGCGGTTCAGTGTGGCAAAAGGAGAAAAGGGACCGAGAACTTATGACTGGGCAAGGGTTCGTGTGATCGAGAGCCGTGGCAAGCTCCCCGGACCTGAGGTCTGGCTTCTGGCCAGACGATCTGTAGCCAAACCCGAAGAAATGGCCTACTACCTTTGCTTTGCTCCCGAGAATGTTCCTCTCACTCGTCTTGCCCAGGTGGCATCGACCCGCTACACCATTGAGCAATGCTTTGAGGAAGGCAAAGGAGAAGCCGGGCTTGATCACTATGAAGTCAGGTACTGGCACAGCTGGCATCGTCACATTACCCTCTCTATGATGGCCCATACCTGGCTGAGCTCGATCCGGGCTTCGGAGGAGGGGAAAAAAAGACGCAGAGCTGGCCGAGCTGACAGTTCCAGAGGTGAGGCGACTGCTTGAAATCGTTCTGCCCTTGCCAGTACACTCTCCTGAATTTCGGTTGGCCTGGTCCCGCTGGAGACGAAAAAGAAGGCTTCAGGCCCGACAAAGTCACTATCGTTCTCGATTCTTGGGGTGCACATTGAAGGTATGCTCATTCTAATCATATGGCGGTTGTAGTACTAAGCACTGATCTTCGCAATTACACAGCCGTTTCATTCGTTTACCCCTGCGTTTTTGTAGGAGCGGCATCCTGCCGCGACAAAGTATGCGATTGCCGGTTCCTGTCACGGCTGGAAGCCGTTCCTACAAAAAAATGGCCGCGTATTTACAATTTTCGGTATTAAGAACCTATCC
This sequence comes from Desulforhabdus amnigena, assembly GCF_027925305.1. Classification (NCBI taxonomy): domain Bacteria; kingdom Pseudomonadati; phylum Thermodesulfobacteriota; class Syntrophobacteria; order Syntrophobacterales; family Syntrophobacteraceae; genus Desulforhabdus; species Desulforhabdus amnigena. Next base: position 2,273,314 of record NZ_BSDR01000001.1, read on the forward strand.
CCCCTACAGTTCTTTATATATCTCAACCTTGGCCTTGGAGCGCTCTTCCTCAATCCAGGACTGCCACAACATTCCCTGTTTCATCTGATACAGGCGCCTGCTGATGGAATCCCGTTCCTTCTCCAATCCCTCCTCAGAGGACTTCTTGCCCAACAACTGAACGACGGCATAACGGTTTCCCAGCGAGAGAGGCGCTTCGGGGAAAGGATTCGATTCTTCCATTTGGAATACCGAATTGAGAGCATTTCCCTGCAAAAGCAGTAAATCATTATCGGGCTCGCGGCGTGAGAACCAGTCGCTTTTCCTGACATCCATCTTCATCTCCCTGGCGGCTTGTTCCAGACTCTTGAGATTCTTCGCCGCCGAGAGCAGCTCCGAAGCTTTCGCCTTTGCCAGTTCACCCGCTTTCTCTTTCTTTAAATCCTCCTGAACGCGATCTTTCACTTTCTCCAGGGGCGGAACCTGGGGCCCTTGAACAGCCGTCACTTCAGCAACCAGATAGCCTTCGGGAGTTTCCAGAACATCACTGACTTCTTTTTCCCCCAGGGCAAAAATCTTTTTCATCAGGGCGGGATCCGCTTCCTTCAGGCCGGAAAGTGAATCGCTTTCACTCACCCACACTCCATTTCCCATCAGCTGCACCTTCTGTTCTTCAGCCGTTTTGCCGACGTCCTTCCGGGCATAAGCGACATCTTCGAAGGCCTGCGCCTTCTCGTAGGCAAGCTCCCGCGCTTTTTCCTCTTTCAAAGACTTCTCGATGGCGGCCCTTGCCTCTTCCAGAGATTCTGTCCTTTCGGGTCGAACATCCTCCACTTTGATGATGTGAAATCCATAGGGACTGCGCACCAAATCGCTTATTTGTCCCGGTTTCATGGCGAATGCCGCATCGGAGAAGGCGTCAACCATTTCATGGCGCTTGAAATACCCTAAATCCCCACCATTCTGAGCCGCCGATGGGTCCTGGGAATATTTCTTAGCCAACTCGCTAAAGTCCTTACCTTTTTTGACTTCATCCAGCACTTTCTGGGCTTCGGAACGGACCTTTGCAACCTCTGCCTCGGGAGCATTCTCCGTTACGATAAAAAGGATATGGCGTGCGTGCACTTCCGGTTCATGATGGTACTGATCCTTATTTTCTTCATATTTCTGCAGAATTTCATCGTTCGTGACCTGCACATTGGCCAGGTAATCGTCGGTTTTGAAGAGCACATAAGAAATCTGACGTTTCTCAGGATCTTTATACCGGTCCTGATGCTCCTTGAAATAGGTTTCTACGGCCTTTTCATCTATGGTAACCTGGTTTTCATAGGACTTGGGGTCCAGGATCACGTAATCCAACTGAATGGTACTGTGGTTGAACAGAAAATCGGAGCGGATTTCTCCTTCCGTCACAACGGCCTGACGCTTGATGAAAGATTCCAGCTTTCGAGTCGTCAGGTCTTCGGCCAGTTTCTGTTCAAAGGCTTCAGGGGTAAGACGGTTTTGCTGCAAAACCCGCACATAGAGGTTTTGATCAAACTTTCCATCTTTCTGGAAAACGGGATACTCGAGAACCTGGTCCTGGATCTCCCGCGTCGTGGCGGTCAGCCCCAATTCCTGTGCCGCTTTGGTAAGAACATAGCGGTTGATCAGCATGTCCAGGGCCTGCTTTTTAAGGTTGAACCGGCGAATCAGATCTTCGGAAAACGCATCCCCGAATTGGCGGCGATACACTTCGAGCAACTGATTGTAAGCCTGGTTATAGTCGTTGATGCTGATGTAATGATCATCGACACGAGCCATCTGGCTTGCTTTCTGCGAATTATAACTGTAGCCGCCCCAAAAGATGAAAACGATGACGATGAGGAAAAGAGCGACTTTGATCAGCCATGATGTTGCGTGCTTTCTGAAAAGATTGAGCATGACTCGGTTGTGCCTCCTTTTTTGGCTATCGGATTTCCAGGGGTTCCGTATGGCGTCTCATGAGCAAAATATACAGCACAGCACCCAGGAAGGGCAAAGTCGATACCGTCAGAAACCAGAGGATCTTTTTCCCGGGACTTGAAAAACGTCGCTTGGGAATGTCCACCAGGGCCCAGAAAGTGGGAACCAGGGGAATGGCGAAGATAAAGAGAAGAATCAAAATCTTTACAGGCATTTATCATCCTTCAGTCGCGTTTCGGCAAAACGGACACCAGCGAAATTTCCGCTTCAACTTCCCGATCCAACTCCACCAGGCAGTTGATGATCAAATCGAATTCTTCCTTATAGATTCTTTTGACCTCGAATTTGAGAGAATCTATAAACTTTTGCGCACGCCGCTGCAAGGATTTCTTGTAGCGTCCATAAAAGCGCAAACCCAGGAAAAGCTGCAGCAGGAGAAAGCTCCCCAAAGCCGCCAGACCGACGGGGCTGAAAATCGTCCGGGTCATGTGAGAAACCAGGTCAACCCATTGAGCCCATCCCGGGTCTTTCAGAATCCCACTCCAGGTTTCCCCCCCGAGCGACAGCAAAAATCCCAGAAAGACAAGAAAATAAACACCATACTGCATTGCGAGAAAGCCCCTGAATTTCTTTTTTTCATAACCCGATAAACGCATCTGCACATAACGATGCATGCGACCGGTCAAAACATCCCATCCCCCTTCTGCATTCACCTTTTCTTCCAGTTCGGAGGTAAAAGCCGCGGGGAGCCCGCGTCGAAGCAGTCGATTCGCCATGCGATCTTCCCACCTTTGCAGCTGGCGCCGCATGGGAGCAAGTGAACCTTCCTCCCGGAATAAGTCGGGCAGCCCGATGCCGGCGTTATTTCCCACGGCTTTCTTTTGCCACGCGCTCATCAAAAGGGCAATACCGTACCCCGGACCCACCAGGCAGGAGGCATCGGACAGCCATGAAAGCGCATGGGGTTTCAAGTCCTGCTCGATCCAGTGTTCCAGGCTTTCTTCGGCTGTCCGGATCCATTCAGAACGGCCTTCTTCCAGTTCCACAACCATCTCTTTGAGAGCCTGGCGGAATGATTCCAGGTAGAGGATCTCTTTTTCCAGGACGAGAAAAAATTGCTGTATCTCCACATCCAGGTTTGCAGCCTTGATGGCCAGGACTTCCTTGATGTCGCGTTGCTGAAATATCTGGTTCCGAAGAGCCGGAAACTGATTCCATGGACCGGAAGAACCGGATGCCGCAGCGTCGCGGACTGAAACGGCATAGATGAGTGGATGCGCGATCCCGTTTTCCGAAAGATGCTCTTGAAACCGCCCGGTCACTCTCACCAGGCTGTCGTAGCCGCCTTCGGACGTCTGATCCCCGAAAAACAGATCTACTTTATTGAGAATGAAATAGTAATTCTCATGGGCCTTGGGAACATCCCTGAGAAAGTCATAGAAGCGGCCGTCCGCGTATTTCTCGGGAGAGGTCACCCACAAGAGCACATCCAAATGTTCCAGAAAACTCAAAACATGCCGACGGTGCTCCCCCACCAGGCTGTCAAAATCGGGAAGATCACAGAGGATAATCTGTCGGACGGACCCGGCGTCATGCCGTATCTCGCTCCAGGGAACAGTGGTCTTTTGGAGGGCCGAAGGAAGCGGTACGGTTTCATGGCAGTAGATCAGCACCTGCTCCGTATGAGGGCGGCGGTGGCTCGTGGAGGCTATCTCCCGGCCGGCCAGGGCATTCATGAGGCTGGACTTCCCGACCCCCGTTCCGCCCAGGAGCCCAACCGTCAAAAAGCTCTCTCCCAGTACGTCAATTTTTTGGAGAAGTTTTTGGGAATCCCCGAGCAACGCCTGCCTCTCCGCAGGCTCCAGGGAGAGCAGGCTTCCCCGGTTCAACAATTCCTGAATTTGAGTGAGACCTGTTCGATACTCCTGAATGGGATCCCCCATCGCAAGACCTCTTAGATAAAAAAGCTCATGGGTTATGGCTCATGGCTCATGGCTCATGGCTCATGGGTTATGGGTTATGGGTTATGGGTTATGGTCTGAACCACGGAGACACGGAGGGCACGGAGAAAGACCTTCAAATGAAATCTCCGTATTCTCCGTGGTCAATGTGACAATGTCGCATTAAGAGCCTATCCGAAAACCTACCTCGGCAGCGGCCCCCCCCTTTAATTCCCCCCTCGAGGGGATTGGCGTCAGGTTAAGAATGTTTTCCTTCCATTCTGAAGACTTACATTTAAATGTGTCCATCAGTTAAATGAGGTCTTCAGAAGGAGGAAAAACAAATGAAGGACAGCCAATTGATTCCTGTTGAAAACATGGACATTAAACTCGATGACGCAACTCTTTTGCTCAAAGCCAAAGAAACTGGCTTCATGAAGCGCATCAGAAAGTTTAATCCATTCGATTTCATAAAGGCTCTCTGCCTTATGACTCTCTACAGCACAGTCAGTCTTGAAGTATTTGCCACAATTCTGGGGTTTGTTGCAGGCTCTTGCATCTCAAAGCAATCCCTCTGGGAGAGGATAACCCCCAAATGTGTTGCTTTTGTGCGCTCAGTGCTCATGTCACTCATGTTTAGAGCATCCAGCCTGGAACCTCTCACAGCCAAAGGGGCATTCAGTCGTTTCAAGAGGGTTCTCCTCCAGGACAGCACTACCATTAACCTGCCCGAGAGTCTGGTTCGTTTCTTCCCCGGCTCAGGTAATCAGACGGGAAAGGTGCAAGCAATCATGAAAATTCAAGTCATCCATGATTTGCTCTCGCAGACTTGCCTTCATTTTGGGTTAAGTGGTTTTAGAAGAAACGATCAGAAAGCCTCTGCCGATATTCTTAACTTTGCCAGGCCAGGGGATCTTGTCATCCGAGATCTTGGCTATTTCGTTCTCAACATATTTAGATTATTTACCCGTCAAGGAATCTACTTCCTTACTCCCTATCAGCATAATGTTAATTATTATACAGAAGATGGAGAAAGACTCGATCTCCTTAAACTTCTCAAAAAACATCCTATTGTGGATACCATGATTGTAGCAGGAGCTACGGAGAGACTGCCGGTTAGACTCGTAGCCTCCCCTGTGCCTGCAAACATTGCCCAGATAAGGCGAAGAAAGCTCCTCAAGAAGGACAGAAGGTCCAATCCTACGAAAGAGCAACTCGAACTCCTTGGATGGGATATATTCCTCAGCAATGTTGGGGAGGATATCTGGGATAGCCTGACTGCATGCAGAATCTATGGCATCCGTTGGAGAATAGAGATTCTCTTTAAAGCATGGAAGAGTCACTTCCACCTCAACTCTTTGCCCCAGAAGGGGAGCAAGAGCTATATCGAGCTTCTTGTCTACTCAAGGCTTGTCTTCATCACTCTCTTTCAGTCTTTCTTTGCAGAATTCAGCGCATATGCTTATGCCACTGAGGGCAAACATCTCAGTCTTTTGAAATTTGCTCAGTTTATCCAAGAACATATCTGGGCTCTTATCCTTTTATTCCACTCATCTCAGATGCCAAATCTTTTCCTTGAACAGCTACTCAGGCATTGTGCCTATGAATCACGTCATGAAAGGAAAAACTACCATGAAAAACTCTCTAATTTCTTAACCTGACGCCAATCCCCTCGAGGGGGGACCAAGGGGGGTGTCGCAAAGTTCACAGGTGGTTTCCGGATAGGTTCTAAGAATCCCCCCAAAGATCTTTCTCCAGATTCCGCAATCCCTGTATCGTTTCATCTGAAGTCATAAGGGATTCCAGGCAACCCGCGTAGCGCTCTTTTTGCCGGCGGACCACGGAGATCAAGCCCTCCTGATATCTTTTTCCCAATTCACGGGCGATCTTCTGGAGCTCCCGGTAGGCAAACAGTTCCACAGCCCCTTTCGTTACGAAAGGGGCAATGGCGGAATCCAAAACGGCTTCCATGATGCTGATCCCTCCCCCGATGGCGGTTTCGAGAGCGAGGATCAGCCCTCCCCAGAGGATGGATGTGGAATATATCCCCCATTCCTTGCTCTTGGGAATCCCCCGGGCCAGATCCTGGAAAGTGCGTTCCAGCCAGCCGACGAGTTCATCCTGCTCTTCCTCGACCGCTTTTCCGATCTCCTCGTCCGTCAGAGCGACGCCCTCCGCCCGAAGGTGTTCGAAAAGAGGCGCTGTCGGATCGGCAGGCGAAAGCTTTTCCAGCACGGACCGGTTGAAATTCTCTATGGCTGCGTGGATCGGCAGCAGGTCGATTCTCCCGCGAATCCTCGCCAGCGCCTCTTCGCGCGATTCCTGAGCCCGCTCGCCCACGATCCCCAGGAAGCGAAGGGGCATACGAATGATGTCGGAAATGAAGCGGCGGGGTTTCCTCAACAAGTCGTACTCGGCAAACGTATCACGAACCTGCCGCTGAAGGTATGCCCGGGTCTCTTCATTGAGATGCTCCTCCTGTTTTTCATGAAGGACCCGGCACGCCGACCGGAAGAAAACATCCAACCGGTCCAGCCATCCCTGGGCTGCAAGCCTTTCATTCTTCAGGTGATCGAGCAGAAGCCGGAATTCTTCTTTCCCCTTCTCCCGGTCTCTTTTTCTTTCCTCCCGGAGAAGATTCAATCCGTTCTGCCTGGAGAGTGCCTGGAAAAATACTCTCCGGAATTCGGAGAACCCCGGCTCTTCGAGAATCTTCGCCGATATATCGGAACGCAGATAGGGCAAGACATGGAATCGATCCCCGGACAGTTCGACGCCCTGCTCCCGGAAAACTGCCAGTACATCCCCGGGAATGGAGTCCTCCTGTGCTTTGTTGAGGAGAAGGAAATAAGATTTTGCATCCTTCCGGATGCGTCCCAGGAATTGAAATGGAACATCATCCGCATACTTTTCCTGGCTTGTCACGAACACGACCACATGAGCCAGGAGATAGAGTTCCTCCACCATACGGCGGTTTTGCAGCTCCAGGCTGTCCAGATCGGGAGTATCTACAAGGACAAGATGCGCAAGATCCTCTCTCGAGTGTTCAGCGATCAGCAACCTGCCGGCGGAGCCCGTCGAAGCGGCGGCACCGGCAGGACCCTGCCGAACCCTTCGGATTTCCATGGAATCGAAGGGAAACCCTTTCTCTATGAGCGCATCTCGATGAACATACGCGATGGGGCCATACGTCTTGGGCCTTTCCACCCCCGTTTCACTCAGATGCTTTCCACAGATGGCGTTGAAGAGAGTGGATTTCCCCGTGCCGGTTCCCCCGATGAAAACCACCCAGACCACCCCTGTGGAGCTCTTGTAATGGAAGGCTGCGGCCTTCCGGGGAATTTCCTTCACCAACCGCAGGACTTCCCCTGCGGAAGGAGTCAATCCGGGGCATTGCACCTTATCCCAGAGTGACGGACCGGGAGAGATCGTTGTACGCATTTTGGATTCCAGCGATTTATCGAGTGACGGCATCGGCTTCACTTCGCGGGTTTGCCCTCAAATCCTCGGGCAGGGTTTTGGAAAGGGGCTGATAGAGGGAAAAGAGCCAGTCTCCCCTGGAAGTTCTCAAAAGCCACCTGGAGAGCAAAGCGCCTGGAAATCTCTTCTGCTCCTCGACTTCATCCAGACTGAGGAAATGTTTCTGCAGGCGAAACCATCGTTTGTAGAGCAGGTGAATCGCCGTGGAGGTGATCACCACCCTCAGGGGGGTGAACCTGCGAATGCCGGGAACACGAACAGCATAAGCGGGGCCCGTCCAAACCAATCTTTCCTTGTTCCCCTTCTGCTCTTCCCAGAAAGTATTCCATGAAAAGGGCAAGAATCGAGACATCGCCCATGGCGTATCCTTGGCGAAAAAGCACTTGATTCTGAAGAACACGGCGGAAAAGAGCATTCGCAACGTCCGGAAGATCAGAGGCATCACCAGCAGGATGATGCCGAGACACACCAAGGTGAGGAAAAAGCTCAAGACGGGGTGAGCCAGACAAAGGTATGCAAAACCGACGGCCCCGACATCCTCCCCAAGGCTGATCAGGATATTGGAGAAGGGTTCCGGGCTCGTGTTGACGATCAGGCGGGTCCCGGCCTTCGTAATGTGAGCGGCGGAAGCCAGACTCGCGCCCAGCATGAAAACGATTACTTCCAGGGCGGGAGAAGCCTCCCCCACCTGCATCACCGCCAGCATAGCCCCTCCCAGGGGGCGAATCAGGGTATGAATGGAATCCCACAGGGTATCCAGCCCGGGAATCTTGTCGGCGAAAAATTCAAGCAGATAGAGAAACACCGCAATGAATATCACCACATCGTTGCCGAGCACGCTCAGTTCCGGCGGAAGCCCATGGACGAGATTGAATTTACTGCAGAAACCCACCACGGCGACCGTCGCATAGAGGTTGATCCCAGAAATAAAAGAGAGTCCGAAAAGCGAACCGAGTTTTGCAATGATTTCCATTTTAACTCCCATGACCGGAACGGTCATAACGAAAAATGAAAAAGGCAAAGAGATGCAAGCCAATATGGAAAGCAGAAAACGCTCTTGAAAAGCGATGTTATCATGAGCCATGAACCATGAGCCATGAGCCTTTTTTCATATAAATTTCCTATAAATTGGATTTATCTGTCATAAATATGAAATTTTGCCTGTTCTGGCAAGGCTTGGAAGAGTGCAAATCGCAGTTTGACATGTTTTACAATCGTATAATATAGGAGAAGGGTTCAAATCGTAACCGTTCACCGCACAGAGCGCGCAGGCCGCGGAGAAAAATGGCGGTGAACGGAATACTCAAAAATTACAGACAGGTAAAGCGAGAAGCGTGGCGAAAATATTCATAGCGGACATACAACCCAGTCAGGAAGTGGCCACTTCATTTGTCCTCACTGACAAGCAAATCCGGACGGCGCGCAACGGGACGAACTTTCTTACCCTGAAGCTCGTCGACAGGACGGGAGAAATCACCGGACGCGTTTGGGAAAAAGCCGATGAGGTCGCCAGGACCATCAGCACCGGGAGCGCCGTTTTTGTCAATGGCCGCAGTGAAACATTCCGCGATGAACTGCAGCTCCAGGTGCAGCAGATTTTCCCCATTCCCGCGACGGAAGTGGATCCTGCGGATTTTCTGCCCGTATGCCCCGTGGACCCTGAAATCCTCCTGGAGAAGCTCAAGAAAATCGTCGGCAAGATCAAGAGGCGTTCCCTCGTTCAGCTCATGCGCCAGATCTTGAGGGACCGTGAACTCATGGAACGCTTCAAACTCGCCCCCGCGGCCAAGTCCATGCACCACGCCTATCTCGGCGGCCTGCTGGAACACACGGCCGCCGTAGCGGAACTTGCCTCCCGCATCAGTGAACACTATCCCGGTCTCGACCGGGACCTTTTGATTGTCGGCGCAATCCTCCACGATATCGGAAAAATCGAAGAGTTCGTCTACGACCTGAGCATCGATTATTCTCACTCGGGGCGTTTACTGGGGCATATGATCCTGGGGGTTCAAATCCTGGAAGAAAAGCTTTCCACCCTGAAGAATTTTCCCGGAGAGGAAGCGTTGCTGCTCAAGCACCTGATCCTGAGTCACCACGGAGACGCGCAATTCGGAGCGGTGAAGCTGCCCATGACGCGCGAAGCCTTTGTCCTCCATTTTGCCGACGACCTGGACGCAAAAATGAACACCCTGACTCGAATCATGGAAGATTGTAAAAACGGGGACGAAACCTGGACCGCTTACCAGCCCCTCTTCGACCGCTTCTTTTTTCGCGGACTGCCTTCGAACGAGGGGGAAACGCCCATGAGCTGTCCGGAATCCGAAGAGGAAAAAGGCGTGCAGTTGAGCATCTGGCCTCAAGAGAGGAGGAATCCGAGTTGAGGGACCCCATCGACTCCATCGACAACACCGGTGCCGATACCGTGTCGCGCCCGCGAAAGCCGTCATTTCCCTTGAAAGTATTTCTATGTCGTTAGAAGACATCCCCGGCCAACCTCGCACGAAGCGTTTCCTCAAGCGGCTTTTACGAAGCGGCAATGTGCCTCATGCCCTGCTTTTCAGCGGAATGGCGGGAATCGGCAAAACCGCCATGGCCCGGGAACTGGCCAAGCTCCTCAACTGCCATCGTCCGCGGGAGTGGGACTGCTGCGACGAATGCCCTTCCTGCCGCAAATTGAACGCAGGCCATCACCCCGACCTGATATGGGTGAGCCGCGAGGGAACGTTCATAAAAATCGAACAAATCCGGGATATTCAGGGACGCCTGCGTTTTCGCCCCTTCGAAGGCAAGTGGCGCGTTATCGTCCTGCAAAACGCCCAGGACCTCAAGGAAGAGGCGGCGAATTCCCTTCTGAAGCTCCTGGAAGAACCTCCGAAGCAAAACGTCTTCATACTGACGGCCATCGAACCCCAGATGCTCCTGCCCACCCTCGTATCCCGCTGCTGCCATGTCCGTTTCCAGCCTCTTGAAGAAGCATGGATCGCACAACACCTTGTCACCACCCTTCAAATCCCCCCGCCTCGCGCCGCGGAACTGGCGCGCCTCTCGGACGGCAGCCTGGACCGGGCGCAGTGGCTCGCCGAAGAAAACCGCCTGGACCGTTGGAATGAAATACTGGAAAGGATTCAAAAACTTGAAACGCTCCCCATGATGGATTTTTTTTCGCTCATGAACCAGTGGGTCCAAAAAACAGATGACTTGGAGCAGGACATGGAATGGATTAAACTTTGGTTGCGGGACCTTATTTGTTCCCGCCTGATGAGTGATCATCATCCCATCTTCCAAACGCATGAGACGTTTCATCGCAGAATCGGAAGTGTTAAGGTGAATTTTCTTTTTACATTATACGATCAGATCGAGCAAGCCGTTCAGCACCTTCGTCAAAACGCCAACAAACAGCTTACGCTGGAAGGTGTGTGCTTAGCCATTAGGGATGGTTTATATGGACAAGGTCATCGGAATTCGTTTTCGCCAGGGGGGCAAAATCTATCATTTTGACCCGGGCGACTTTACATTCAAGCGGGACGACTACGTCATCGTCCACACGGAACAGGGCATGGGATTGGGAAGGGTTGTGGAGGGCCCTTTCCCCAGGGACCCTCGAGTACACCCCGCCGAAATCAAGAAGGTGGACCGGCCGGCCACCGATGAGGAAATTCAGACACACCTGAGCAACACGGAGGTCGAAAGGGACGCTAAGAACTACTGCCTGGAAAGGATCGCCGCCCACAACCTGGCCATGAACCTGGTGGATGTGGAGTATTTTTTCGACGGCAGCCGAATCATCTTCTACTTCACGGCAGAAGGACGTGTCGATTTCCGTGAACTTTTGAAGGACTTGGTGCGCAGGTTGAGGACGCGCGTGGAGCTCCGCCAGATCGGAATCCGAAACCAGGCCAAGATGGTCGGAGGGCTGGGAAACTGCGGCAGGCCGCTCTGCTGCTCCTCTTTTCTGAAAAATTTCCATGCCGTTTCCATAAAAATGGCCAAAGAACAGAATCTGAGCCTCAACCCCGCCAAGATTTCAGGAGCCTGCGGGCGCCTCATGTGCTGCCTGCAGTATGAATACGATACTTATAGAGAATACAAGAAGGACATGCCGAAACTTGGCAAGAAGATAGAGCTTCCCGAGGGGCGGGGCAAAGTGATCCGTCAGAATGTCATGGACAGGACCGTGACCGTCCTCCTGGAAGACGGGCGGGAAATCGAGAAAAAACTGGACAATCCGGAGAAATAAAATTCGGATGAAGAGTGGCTGTTTCAAAGCAGCGCGTCTTGTCATCCATAGCTTACAAAAGAATGAAAGGATAAGGATGGAGCGTTTTTATGTCTCAACCCCCATTTACTACGTCAATGCGGAACCGCATATCGGCCATGCCTATACCACTATTGTCGCGGATGTCATGAATCGTTTTCACAAGCTGCTGGGGTACAAGACGTTTTTCCTCACGGGAACGGACGAGCACGGCGACAAAATCGCCCAGGCGGCGCAGGATTCGGGCACGGACCCCAAGAGCTATGCCGACCGCATCAGTCAACTCTTCCGGGAGACCTGGCCGAAGCTCAACATCAGCAACGACCACTTCATCCGCACAACCGATCCCGAACACATTCAAGTCGTGCAAAACATCCTGCAGAAGGTGTACGATTCCGGGGACATCTATTTCAGCACCTATAAAGGGCTCTACTGCGTCGGGTGCGAACGCTTCTACACCGAAAAGGAACTGGTGGACGGAAAATGCCCGGACCACGACAAGGAACCCATCGAACGGGAAGAAGCCAACTACTTTTTTCGCATGAGCAAATACCAGGACTGGCTGATTCAGCACATCGAATCCCACCCCGATTTCATCCGGCCCGAACGCTACAGGAACGAAGTGCTGGCATTCCTGAGGGAACCCCTTGAAGACCTGTGTATTTCGAGACCCAAGGAGCGCCTGAGCTGGGGAATCCCCCTGCCCTTCGACGACCGGTACGTCACTTACGTCTGGTTTGACGCCCTCATCAATTACGTCTCGGCGCTGAACTACCCGGACGGCCCCCTCTTCCATGAATTCTGGCCGGTGGTGCAGCATACCATTGCCAAGGATATCCTCAAACCCCACGGCATCTACTGGCCCACCATGATCAAGGCGGCGGGGTTTGCCCCCTACCAACATTTAAATGTCCACGGCTACTGGAAAACGAGCGAAGGCAAAATGAGCAAAAGCCGGGGAACGGTGGTGCGGCCCCTCGATCTCGTTCCCATCTACGGTCTGGACGCCTTCCGCTATTTTCTCATGCGGGAAATGGTCTTCGGGCTGGATTCCAACTTCAGCGAAGAAGCCCTGGTGCAGCGCCTCAATGCGGACCTGGCCAATGACCTGGGGAACCTCTACAGCCGTACGCTCGCCATGACGGCCAAATACTTCGAGGGTAAAATCCCCCCCTTCGGAGCAGAACCCGACGATATGGACCGGGCTCTCATGGCACAGGTGGAAAACGCGACCAAACAGTTTGTCGAGGAGATCCCCAAGCTCGGATATCACAAAGCCCTCATGGCCATCTGGGAATGCATCAGCGCCGCCAACAAGTACATCGACCACGTCGGCCCCTGGAACCTGGCAAAAGATCCGCAACAGCACTCACACCTGCAGACCGTCATCAGGATCCTGCTGGAACTGAACAAGACCGTGGCCGTGCTCATCTCCCCCTTCATGCCCGAAACATCGGAAAAAATGCTCGAACGCCTGGGAATTCCCAAAAAGGCCCTGGACCTGAGGCTCAAAGACGATGCCGCGTGGGGAACACTCCAGGAGGGGAACCCGGTCCAAAAGGGTGAATCCCTCTTTCCCCGCGTGGAACTGAAGGAACACAAAGGGGAAAAGCCCGCCGGAGAGCAACCGAAGCAACCGTCGAAGAAGCAGCCGCCCGTAAAGGAATCCCGGGAAAAAGAAGAAGAAAAACCGGAGAATATTTCCTTTGACGCTTTCAAACAGGTGGACCTGCGTGTGGGGCTCGTGAAGGAGGCCGAAAGAATCCCCAAATCCAAGAAGCTCCTGCGCCTCATCGTGGATATCGGGGAAGAGCGGCAGGTGGTGGCGGGTATAGCCGAAACGCACGCGCCTGAAGATCTCGTCGGCAAGCAGGTCGTCATCGTGGCCAACCTGCAGCCCGCTAAACTCATGGGCGTGGAATCCCACGGCATGGTGCTCGCCGTCCGCGACGGGGAATCCCTTCACCTGCTCACACCGGAAAAGCCCGTCACCCCGGGCCGGAGGATTTCATAGACGGGACTTGAAAGAGATATTTTAAAGCCAAAGGTCGTTTTGAAGCCGTCCGGTCACATTTCTAACGGTGATTTACCCCTCGAGGGAGACGGTTTTATATGAAAAAAGGCTCATGGTTCATAGCTCATGGCTCATGATAACATCGCTTTTCAAGAGCGTTTCCCGCTTTCCACATTGGCTTGCATCTCTTTGCCTTTTTCGTTTTTCGTTGTGACCGTTCCGGTCATGGGAGTTAATGACAATTCCCTCTCGAGGGAACAGACGCCAAGTTAAGCATAAAGTTGCTCGATTGAGGGTTCAAGTTCCCCCTTGAGGGGGGCAAGGGGGGTGTAGTTCTCAACACATTCCCCTTAATCCCCTTCGAGGGGAGAATTATTACCTACTTTAACCATCTTCAGACGCTCAGCCCCCTCGCCTCCAGCGGGCCCCAAAAAAACCGTCCAGTCCATGGCGATGCGGCCAGGATTTGAAAAAATCCCCCTCCACCATGGCGCCGCAGGATTCGGGAAGAAAATTCCCCGCCGGTTCCACGTTCCATCCCGGATGGCCGTCGGCGAAATAGCCGGCCACGCCCTCGTCCTCTTCCGCGAAGAAGGTGCAGGTGGCGTAGACCAGGACTCCGCCCTTTTTGACAAAAGAGGACGCCTGATCCAGAAGTTTTTTCTGCAACTGGGAAAAACGGTAGGGGTCCTTGAGATGACGACGCCACTTGATGTCGGGTTTCCGTCGCAGGGCGCCAAATCCGCTGCAGGGGGCATCGAGCAAAACCCGGTCGAACTCTCCGGTCTTCCCAGGGTTGAGCTCCAGCACATCGTTCGCCAGTATCTTGACGATACCCACCCCCTGCCGCTCAGCGTTCCGGCGCAGCTCCTCCAATTTCCATGCAGACTGGTCGACGGCCAGGATTTCGCCCTCATTTTTCATGAGAATGCCAAGGTGCGTGGATTTTCCTCCGAAACCGGAACAAAGATCCAGCACACGTTCCCCCGGCCGGGGAGAAACCAGCAGGGAAACCAGTTGGGATGCTTCGTCCTGCACCTGGACCCAGCCTTCCTGAAAAAGGGGAAGACGGGAAATGTCCTGCCGAAAGCCGGAGACTCGAACGGCATGAGGAAGCAACGGAGAAGGATCGGCTTCGATGCCCCTTCCCCGCAGCGCCTGAATCACCTCGGACGTTGAAGTCCTCAGAGTGTTGACCCTCAGGGCCATGGGCGCAATGGCATTGTTGGCCAGGCAGAGCGCACGGGTTTCTTCCGGCCCCAGTTCCTTTAGGCATTTCTGCACAAACCAGAGGGGATGAGAAGTCGTGACGGCCAGAAAGGCGGCGGGGTCTTTTTCCTCCGGGGGCCAGTTCCATGCGTTCTCACGGCGGAGCGCTTCCCGAAGGAGGGCGTTCACAAACCCCACCAGGTGAGGCGGCTGTGTGGCCTTGGCGAGCTTTACGGTCTCGTTGACCGCCGCATGGGGCGGAATGCGATCGAGCAGGAGGATCTGATAGAGCGCCAGACGCAGGAGGATGCGGACTTCCGGATCGATTTTTTTGGGTTTGATCTTGCTGAGCTGATCGATGTGCCAGTCCAGGCGTCCCTGCCACCTGAGAACCCCGTACACCAGCTCGGTCAGGAGGGCGCGGTCCCGCTCGTCCAGGCGGGAATGACGCTCCAGCATGGCCCGGATCAAGCGGTCCGGGTGGGAAACCTTCCGGTTCAAATGGAGCAGAACCTGGTAAGCCAGGCTTCTGGAGCTGATCATGATTCCGCCCGCCTCATGGAAACGACCTCCTGGAGCACCGCCTCCACCCGCTCGACAGCCACCTGGGTGTTGAAGCAGGGCCCGTGGGGGCGCTCGTTGAAAATGCCGTAGACGGGCAGAGGCGTCGTATCCTGAATGCCGCTCGTCAAATCGCGCTCACAGGCCACGGCGATGATCAAATCGGGGCGTTTCTCGAGGACAATCTGGCGCGCCCTGGTGCCCCCCGTGGCCACGGCGAGATCCACACCGTACTTTGCGGAGAGTTCCAGCAGGTCCTTGATGGGACATTTCCCGCATCGCTTGCAGTTTTGAACCCGGTAGGTGATTTTAACCGGGCAGTTGCTGTTCTGCAGGCAGTGGGGCATGAGGAGAAGGATTCTTTGAGGGGCGTGCCCATTGCGGCATTGAGCCATGACGATTTCATTGTTCACCGCCACAAAGGCATGCTGCACTTCTTCCCGCTTGAGTCCCACCAGCTTCCCCACCACCACGAGCACCGGAAGCATGAATTTGGCTGTAAAGCTCCTCAGCTTCTTGGAAAAGGGCACGTCATGCCCCAGCAGGGTCACGGCAATGAGGAGGGATACGCCAACCAGGGTCAGGATGCCCAGCACCCCGAGGAGCGATGCCATGAACCATACAAATTGCGAATGAAAGCGGTTCAGCCCGTAATAGGGCACGAGATAAACAAGGGAAAGAGTCAATAAAATCAGAATACCCGTCAGCCCCATGAGACCGACGAGGGTGATTTTTGCGGGCTGCTTGAGAGGCGCAACACGATCTTCCGAACTATGTTTCTCCAAGGGCATTTTACCTGAATGTCAAGTTTGTGGTTTGGGCCTGCTGCATGCCCGATCTAATAGCCTATCCCAAAACCCCCTGTGGACTTTGCGCCCCCCCCTTGGTCCCCCCTCGAGGGGGGAATTGAAGGGGGGTGTCCGCTGCCGAGGTAGGTTTTGGGATAGGCTCTAAGTACCTGAGCACATATTTTTTGGCATTTTCATACCGTCATACCGGCGTAAGCCGGTATCCAGAGAATTTGCCGTGAGGCTGGATTCCGGCTAAAAGCATGCCGGAATGACATAATCAATAAGGATCGAGAATGTTAAATAACTTCTGATCAGGTGCTTAAATACTGGTCTTCATAATTGCGCAGCCGTTTACCCATACGTTTTCGTAGGAGCGGCATCCTGCCGCGACAAGGTGTGCGGCTGCCGATTCCTATTCCTATCACGGCTGGAAGCCGTTCCTACAAAGAAATGGCTGCGTATTTACGATCCTCGATACTTAATCTCTGCCGCTCACCCTTCCACCGCTTCCCTCACCGTATCAATCGAAACGGGACCCCGGCGGCATGGGGCGGCCCCGAAGAAACTCTTCTGCGGCCATACGGCGCTGCCCTTCCCATTGGAGCTCTCCAATGGACACAGCCTTTCGGTCTCCACCCAGAACGACCAAGCCGTTTTCCATGAATCCCACCACTTCTCCGGCCTCGCCCTCCCCTTTCCAGTTCAAAAGAGAGGCATGGAAACACTTCACCCGCTTTCCGCCGTAAAAACCGTAAGCGCCGGGCCAGGGATCGAAGGCTCGAATGGTATTGACAATCCGGTGAGCCGGTGCGTTCCAGGAAATGCGCCATTCCCCCTTGGCAAGAGGCGGAGCGTTCGTGGCCAGTCGATCATCCTGCGGCTGGGGCCGCAGTTCACCCGCTTTCCATTTTCTGAGCGTTTCGCAAAGCAATTCCGCACCCAGCAGGGCGAGCTTGTCGTGCAACACCCCCAGCGTATCTTCGGGCAGAATGGGGATCTCTTTTTGAGCCAGCACAGGGCCTGTGTCCATGCCCGCATCCAGAAGCATGATGCTCACTCCCGTCACCGTATCCCCTGCAAGAATGGACCTCTGGATGGGCGCGGCTCCGCGATACCTGGGCAGAAGCGAGGCATGGACGTTCAGCGCCCCCAGGGGATGCCCATCCAGAAACGGCTGGGGCAATATCTGACCGTAAGCCACAACGGCGGCACATTCGGCTTCAAAAGAAAGAATGTGTTCGAGAACTCCTTCCGCCCTGATTTTCGCCGGTTGATAGACAGGGATTTCGAGCTTCTCTGCCAACAATTTGACAGGAGGCGGAGTCAGCTTTTTCCCGCGCCCGCTGGGCCGGTCCGGCTGAGTCACCACCAGGCGCACATCGGCCCCGGCATCATGGAGTTGCTTCAAAGACGGAACGGCGAAATCGGGAGTACCCATAAAAATGAGAGTGGGAAGCTCGGGGTTTGTCATTTTTTTGGCTTTCTCCACCGCACTAGGCTTCCTTCTCTTTCAACCTTTTTTTCCATTTTCTCTTGAAAATATCCCGTGCGATGAGACCGATCCGGTCGATGAAGAGCTTCCCCTCCAAGTGATCGATCTCGTGCTGCAGGGCGATAGCCAGGAGCCCTCCGGCCTGGATTTCCACGGGCTTTCCATCGGGGTCCATCCCCCGCACGACGACCTCTTCATAGCGTTTTACCTTGGAATAAAATTCGGGCACGCTCAGACACCCTTCTTCGTAGGTTGTTTCGCCCCGGCCGCTCACGATTTCCGGGTTTACGAGGACAATCAGCCCGTGCTCATATTCAGGCTTCTGAAGATCTATCATGACCAGCCGGAGCAGCTTTCCCACCTGGTTGGCGGCCAAGCCGATGCCCGGAGCGTCATACATGGTCTCGGCCATGTCATCGATGAGTTTTCGAATCTCCCGATCCACCGTTTCAACCCGTCGCGCCTTCTCGCGCAGCACGGGATTGGGATAGGTACAAATTTCCAGTAAAGCCATTTAAAACCCCTTCATATTTTGGACAACCCGACACCCCTCTTGCGGGAAAATTTTCTAAAGATTCAAATTCCTGAAGGTTTAAGAAACTATCTCAAAACGGTCTGAATACCCTTGATCGTCATTCCGGTGAAAACCGGAATCCAGGCATTCCCGATAGATCTGGACCCTGGATTCCGCCAGGGTGACGGTTTGAGCGAATTTTGAGATAGCTTCTAAATTCCCCCCTCGAGGGGGGACAAGGGGAGTGTAAATTTTTCAAAATGAGAATCGCCCCGCTGAAATGCTTGCATATTTTTAGTGAACAACGATCCATTTTAAACATTAGGGATATTCTTTTCAACCAGTATTCGGGTGCAGGAAGATAGTCCCCTGACAACCGAACTCACCGGCACACGCGCATCACACACCCCGGTACAGGCAGTTGTACATTGATTCTTATGATCGAGATCGATCACAAGGCAACATGAAAACCACCGCCGTTTGCGAGGTACCGAAGCGCAAACGGGTAATTTTCATATACTCTCTATAGCCCCGGCCGCTTCGACTACTTGAACAAAATGGACAAAGTCCGCTTTAGAGATCGTCAAATCGACACCTTTGGGCTTTTAAACTTTGGCACTGATTTGGCATTGCAAAGAAGATAACCTTGCACTTTTTTTTAAAAAAACTTTGCCACGGAATTATTACGACGAGCAGGGACAGGAAAGCAACCTTGAGCAGGAAAGCACGTATTACATGACACCGGAGAGCATGTCTGTATTAGTCAAGCTACCCAATAACGAGCCTGAGGAACTTCCGGAAGTAAGCATCCTCATTCCTGCAAACAATGAAGCCGGTGGAATTGCGGAAGTTGTGGGGAGAGTCCGCCAGGTCATGGACAATCTGGACTATCTTTACGAAATCCTTGTGATAGATGACGGATCAACAGACGACACCGCTCAAAATGCCCATGACGCAGGAGCCAGAGTCATACAACACCCTTACAATATCGGAAACGGGGCGGCAATCAAGACCGGTATCCGAAACGCGCACGGCAAATGGCTCGTCACACTCGACGGCGATGGTCAGCATCCACCCGAGGAAATCCCGCATCTGCTGGAAAAACTGCAGATTTTTGACATGGTCGTGGGAGCTCGTACTCAAGAGTCGGCAACCTGCATGCATCGGAACCTAGCAAACAGAATCTACAACTGGTTTGCATCCTACGTGTGCGGACACAAAATTGAGGACCTCACCTCCGGATTCAGAGCCGTCAAAGCACACATCGCACAAGAATTCATCTCTTTGCTGCCAAACACCTTTTCCTACCCTACCACCATCACCATGGCGACTTTGAGGTCAGGGTATAGTTTGAAATATATCCCCATTACAACATGCAAACGCAATGGAGACAGCAAAAGCAAGATCAAGCTTCTCCGCGACGGATCGCGATTTTTCCTCATCATTTTTAAGGTTGCCACCCTGTTTTCACCTATGAAGATATTCTTGCCGGTCAGCTTCTCGACCTTTCTCCTGGGGCTCGGTTACGGGCTTTTCAAGGTTTTCTTTTTGGATGGTCGTTATGGTCCAACCTCAGCCATGCTGATGACAACGTCTATCCTCATGTTTCTTGTCGGGCTGGTATCAGAGCAAATTACCCAGCTAAGGTTTGATCGTTCTGAATTCTCAAAAGTGGTTAAGAATAACTAACATGTCATGAACATCAGGAAACTTTCACCCCCAACCATTCTCGAGAACGCGATATCCATACCTTGGGGGATCGATCCACCAACGACGACCAGGAGACTTGATCAAGAGTTCTGTTTTATGGTGAACTCACTTGATCAATTACAAAATGAATGCACGACACAAGACCATTTGTTCACATTAAACCCCGCAACGGATGGAACCTTTTCGACAGCGTAGAGCTTCTGCACTACCGCGACCTTCTCTACTTTCTGACCATGCGCTCCATCAAGGTGAAATACAAGCAGACCGTACTCGGGGGCTTATGGGCCGTCATCCAGCCGCTTTTTTCCGTAGCTATTTTTACTCTGGTTTTCGGAAAGCTCGCCCGCGTTCCATCAGACGGTGTTCCCTATCCCGTGTTCAGTCTCACCGCTATGGTGGCCTGGACCTATTTTGCCAATTCCGTTTCTTCCGCGGCAAACAGTATCGTTCAGGAAGCCGGTCTTTTGACCAAGGTCTATTTTCCCAGGCTGTTCATACCCTTTGCATACGTCCTTGCCGGACTCCTCGATTTCATTATAGCTTACCTCATTTCCCTGATCCTGGCCCTCTGTTACGGAATCACACTTACTGGGACTCTGCTGCTGATGCCTGTCTTCGTTCTCCTGATGGCCCTTTCCGCAACGGGGGTCGGTGTGTTCCTGGCGGCTATGAATGCACGGTATCGTGACGTGAGGTACGCGATTCCCTTTCTCATACAACTTTGGATGTTTGCTTCCCCCATCGTGTATCCTTCGTCGATTTTTCCCGAACATTACCGCCTGGCTTACGCCCTCAACCCCATGGCTGGAATCATCGAGGGATTCCGTTACAGTCTCATTGGCGGCAACGCCTTTCCCTTTGGGATGATCGCAGTTTCCGCCGCATCCGGTATCACACTGTTTTGCGTCGGCTTGATATATTTCAAGAAAACGGAACGCTTTTTTGCGGATATCGTTTAGCCACGGCATACGCCGGCCGTACATGAATAGGATTCACTCGGTATGCATCCCGTCATTCAAGTCAGAAACCTTTCAAAATGTTACCGCATTGGAACCAGAGATCGTGCGACCAGGAACTTTCGAGAATCCATCATGGAAACCCTTCTCAGTCCCTTACGCAATCTCAAACGCATTCGCAACCAGACTCGATTCGAAAATGGGGATACCGGTCTGTATTATGGCAACGGTACCGAAAGTGATGTGATCTGGGCACTCAGGGGCGTCTCTTTTGACGTCCAGCAGGGTGAAGTGCTGGGCATCATCGGCCGTAACGGCGCAGGCAAGAGCACTCTTCTCAAGGTATTGAGCCGAATAACGGAACCGACCTCAGGCGAAGCGAAAATCTACGGTCGCATTGCGAGCCTCCTGGAAGCCGGTTCCGGCTTCCATCCCGACCTCACGGGACGCGAAAACATCTATCTCAACGGCACCATCCTGGGCATGCGTAAAGCGGAGGTGAATCGCAAATTCGATGAGATTGTCGACTTCTCTGAAATTGAAAAATTCTTGGATACTCCGGTCAAATACTACTCCAGTGGAATGTATGTACGCCTGGCTTTTGCGGTTGCAGCCCACCTGGAATCCGAGATCCTGGTAGTTGACGAGGTACTGGCGGTAGGGGACGCCGCTTTCCAGAAGAAATGCCTGGGCAAAATGGGAGAAGTCGAAAAGGAGGGAAGGACCATCCTGTTTGTGAGCCACAACACGGGCACAGTAAGTTCTCTCTGTAATCAGGGGTTGTTTCTCGACAACGGAGAGGCCATCTTCAAAGGAATGACCAGGGAATGCATTGGTCATTATCTCAAGTCCACCGCATCGAACGACGAGAGCCACACCGTTCATCTCGATAAGCCGACCAATGCGCCGATCTGGATGGAGTCCATCACCATCATCTGCAACTCCACCCCATCTGACTGCCTTGTCGCCGGAGAAGAATTGTCTTTCAAGGTGACTTTCCAATCAGAAGAAACCCTCCGTTCACCCAAAGTCACCTATATTATCTCTTCAGTGGATGGCGTCCCCTTGATCAATGCGAGCAATCGTTACCAACCATCCCCTGATTTTCCCACATCTGTATCCAACGGGACCGTCTATTGCCATCTTGGGTCAGTACCCTTTATGGAAGGATCATATACGGTTTCTTTTTCGCTGGGTGACGAGCTACGAGACTGGCATATCGCCGAAAATGCACTGACATTCAGGGTATTTGGGAACGATGTATGGGGTACCGGAAGACTCCCAAAACCCAATTCATCTTACTTTTGGCACCCTACCGTTTTTGAGCCGGCAATTTGATTGTCTGGAAGTTGAAAGAGTACAATTTTGCATAGAAACAAAACCCGTATGATCTAATCTAAACCCAAAAAACCTCACAAGAGCATCGACCTCGGTTCCACACACGCAATAAAGAATTTCAAAATCAAATGGGAATGCTGTCGACCTTTATAGTCATTCCTGGTGTCTTCGACAAATTTCCATTAGTCTTTTATAGTAGCTCTCTTTATTAAATTCTTTTAGTACCTTAGCATAACCGGCCTCACCGAGTTTAATTGACAATTTTTTATTATTATATAATTTTCTCATATATTTTGCCAATTCAATATAATTTCCCATTTCAAACAGATAACCTGTTGTACCATGTTCAACAATATCTTGAATAGCACCTATATTTGAAGCGATAACTGGAGTTTTATTCTTCATAGCCTCAATATTAATCAACCCAAATGTTTCCATGCAGACACTAGGAACTATTACCGCTATTGAATCTTGATAGTATTTATCGATTTGAGAATGGGGTATAAAACCAATAAATCTAATCTGATTAATCACTTGAAGTTGGATTACCAGTTTTTGTAAAATTCCTAGTTCAGAGCCATCTCCAATGATTTTCAATACAGCATCTTGTATGCCCCATTTCTTTAATAAGGCAATTGCTTTTATAGCAATATCAATTCCTTTTTCGCTTGATATTCTACCTACAAACAAGAATTGCTTTGGATTAATATTGTCAAAATTTATATAGCTATTTTTATCAATCTCTATAAAGTGAGGAAGAAAAGTTACCTTTGCATCAGAAAGTTTTAACGATTTTTTCATGCATTCAGCTAAGAATGCAGAAGGACAAATAAAATGATTAACAAAATTTTTCATAGTTATTCTATGCAAACCAACCTTTAGCCACTTTAATATATAATATAATATATAATTTACTCCTTCCTTAGAGCTTTTACATTTATATATTAAACATAGAGCATTATAACCTTTATTACACGGTTTTCCATTTTTAAAAATGGCCCATGTTTTTGGGCAAAAATAGCTATACGAATGTATTATTTTAATATGATATATTTTATTTTTATATAAATATCTATCTATACTTTCAGTTATTACTCTATTCGTTCCATTTGAAATCACTATATCTGGACTGAATTTTGCGATTATTTTTTTTAATATTTTCTTTTGCTTTAAATTATAAAATTTACTTATAGCTCCAAACACAGAGCAGTCCTCTTGCTCTGAACCATAATATTTATAAACTATATTTCCATAACTTTTTAATAATACTTCTATATCCTCTACAAATTTTTCTCCACCTCCAAATGGTTTTTTTACATCATGTATCAATAATATTTTCATTTTTGCTCGCGTTAGGTCAAGGATTATTGCATGGCTTTGAATTTGGTTTCACGTTCGGCACGCCGTTCTCGCGTCCCGATGATGAATGTGCTCACCAGTCCCGTGAGACTAGTGAACCCCAACACGCTTCCAGCAATTTGAGCGCCTGACAAGATGCAGGCCACCGAACCTACAATACCAGTCATACCGATAATGAAAGCAAACCAGAGACCTTTTCGGCTGTCTCCGCAACCGCTTTCGATAACCCTCTTTTCAAGCTCTTGCCGATGTTTTGTTTGCAACAGGTAATTATCTATAATGAGCTTGGTTGCACCGGGATAGAGAACTTCGTACTTTTCAAGGATGGACGGGTGTGGTAACGGACCCGAGTATTGATGACCTAATAGAAGCTGTTGTTTTGTCTGAAGTTGGTTGTTCTGATCAGAAGCAGTCGAACGGCTTTGTTTGGCTATATCCTTATGATTTTTCGACGTCATATTCTGATCCGAACTTCTCAATGGCATTCCATAAATCCTGGCCAACAGCCATCCAATCAGATTTCAGTGCCAAGGCGTCAGCCACTTCAGGGGATGGAGAATCATTGTAAACGTTCAGGGTCCCGCCCAAATCTAACGATCTAGCCATACCACCAAGGAAATTCGGCTTTGCGAAGAGATAGTCTGTCATGGCCCTACACTCCATCAATTTAATACTATCGGTTGCCAAATATGTGAAAAACGCACAGTCTTTTGTCATATATCTAATCTATAGGACCATGCGAGTCAATTTAAAGGAAATAGTTTACACCATCTCGATTTTTTAAAAGCAATGGAACCTCACTGTCTCCCCTGAACCCCCTATTACTATCTGGTAGATTTTAGCCACTTGCCTGGAAATGTTTTGCCAGTCATAAAGAGCCTTCACTCGATTTTTACCATTTTCTGCCAGCTGCTGCCGTTCCAAGTCATTCCGGAGCAAATCCAGAACGCATCCTCTCAGGCCCTCCACATCATTGTATGGAACCAGTCTTCCGCTCACTCCATCTTCAACAACATCCCTGAGACCATCCACATCGGTGGCGATGACCGGAGTTCCGCAAGACATGGCTTCGATGGCATTGAGGCCGAACCCTTCGAACACAGACGGAATAACGACCACAGATACCTTGTTGTACCACTCATTCACATCACGGTCGTCAATGACCCCAAGGAAGCGAACGTTTTCATGCAAGCCGAAATGTTCGGTCATTTCCTCCAGCTCCCGTTTCAGGCAGCCACTTCCAGCTACATAGAGGCGAACATCCCTGCAACCGTTTTTGACCACGGGCATGCACTTCAGCAAAAAATCAATCCCCTTCCGTGTTTCCAGCCTTCCCATGAAAAAGAGACTATTGGGGATTCGAGGCAAATTCATATCAAAGAACCTCGTTCCATCGACTCCATTGGGAATCACCCGAAGTCCTTCTTTCAATTTATATCGTCGGCCCAAAACTCTTTTGGTCGATGGCGAAACACAGATGAGGAAATCCGACTTCCTGTAGCTGAACATTTCCCACAGGAATAGCAGTTTTTTCCACCTTTGATTCTCAATGTGGGCCGACTGCTGATAATAGGTATGATGTACAGTGTAGATAACGGGAATGGATGGTTTCTTGATGAGAAACAGCCCGCCCGGGCCTCCCTGATAATGAACAAGTCCCAGATCATATTTTCTGATCAGATTTTCCAGAACAAAACCGAGCTTGATGGAAAAACCGATATTCTTTCCAGCAGAGGCATGAGAACCGCCAAATACCTCGACATGATACGGATCGTCTATCCCCGGAGACGGAGAGAAGACAAAAATCTTCCCCTCATAAACACGGCGCAGATTTTTTGCCAGTTCGTAAACATAACGCCCCTGCCCCCAAGGCTTATAAGGATATAAATCATGGGTAAAAATGCCGATATTTTTCATTGATGCAACTTTATGGTGCGCACTAGACTCATGAGAGAGCGAAAGACTCTTTTTATTTCATCCATATTCTTCATATTGAAAAGAGTCTGAAAAACAAATGCCGGTCTGAAGTAAAACTCCCTGTAGGCCCTCGCAAGAATATGTTCGAGATCTTCTCGTTCCATATCCAGTGTTTTCACCACCGGTCCATAGGTCATGTCGAATTCTTTGAAGCTCTTCGCCAAAAGCAGATGATTCTCCCTGGCATATTCATAAAGAGAGGTGCCCGGATAGCACATGGCGATAGAAAACTGCACCTGGTCCGGCGAGAGCCGTTTGGCAAAACGAAGGGTTTCCTCGACAGACTTCCTGGAATCGTAAGGGAAACCAAACATGAAACCGCCAAGAGTCTGGATGCCGTGCCTCTTGACCATCCGGACTCCATCCTCGATCTGCTTCAGGGTCAAACCCTTACGGATCTTGTCGAGCACCTCTTGAGAACCGCTTTCGACACCCAGACGGATCATCTTGCAACCGCCCTTCTTCATTTCGGAAAGCATCTCATCATCGAGAGTGTCCACCCGTCCATTGCAGGTCCAGATAAGATCCAACTTTTCGCGGCGCAAACGCCGGCAGAACTCGATCACTCTGCGCTTATTGGTCGTAAATGTGCCGTCATCGATATTGAGCTCGCGAACACCATACCTTCCGACAAGCTCAAGGATTTCGGACATCACGTTGTCGATGCTGCGAAATCGCTGCTTGTGCCCATACATGCTCTGAGGCCAAAGACAGAAACTGCAGTGATACGGACATCCGCGGGAAGTCATTAAATTCATGAAGGGCTGCCGGGAATACCAGGCTTCCAGATACCACCTCCATGGGATGGTATCCCGGTCGGGAAAAGGGATCTGATCGAGATGTTCGGACAACTCACCGTCACCGTTGTCAATGATCTGACCGTCATTGCGATAAGTGATACCGGCAACACCTTTGAGATCCCGCAGGTTGGAAACCACCGAAGAAATTTTCGTATCGAACTCATGCCGGATGACGACATCGATAGCCGGACACTCTTCGAGAACCTGCCGATGAAAATAGGTCGCGTGGGGACCGCCCACGATGATGCCGGCGCCTGTCGCCTCTTTCAAGCGCGTCAGATTTTCATAGTCGGCTACGATGGAAGGCGTGGTGGTCTCCATAAAGATCACGTCCGGCAAAGCTTTTTTGGCTTCCATCTCGGTACGCTGCAGGTCGAAATCCTGAATGACGGAATCGATATAGCTCACGCTATGTCCGGCATTCTTCAACTGAGATGCGCTATAAGCCAGAAAAATGGGGTACTGCAGGAACTTGTCGCTTCGATGCTTGATGATTCGATTTTGGGATCTTGTTCCGAATCCTTTTCCCGGCCAGGGGGGATTGACGATCAACACTCGCATGGAATGATCTCCCTATACTTCGCACAGAAAAAGCCGGACATCTGCACGAGAAAGCTCATCAGAAGCAAAAAAACAATCAAAGGGAATTTACTGTCTGAATGATAGTGCTTGATTATGTTCAAGGTGGACCAGAGACGCAGGGAAGCGAAGTTCCGTTTTCCGGTAACCTTTTTTGAAAAAATGAAGCTGCTGAGCCCCCTATGGAACTGCCACCTGAAAAAGCTTTTCAAGGAGTCCCGGGCACCGTGATAGACGAGTACCTCCGGACAATACTTGATTCTATAACTTGACTGGACCAGGGAATAAGCCAAAAAACTGTCCTCCCCTCCGGCATAGGGGAAACATTCGTCAAACCCGCCGATACCTTCGAAGACTTCCCTTTTGATAGCGAAGTTACAGGAACTGAGGCTGTTGGTGAAACCATCCTCCGAAACCCTCCACACTTTTTCAAAACCTAAAGCTCCACCGGCGGGAAAACCGAGTGCGGAGATGGAATCCCCCAAAAAACTAGACGGCAAAAGCACCAACTTGCCCATGATCACCTCTGCATCTCCCTGAGCAAAACAGCGCTCGATTTGCTCAAGCCAGTCATGCGCCACAATACAGTCACTGTCCGTAAAAATCAGTACATCCCCTTTGGCTCTGCGCGCTCCAAGGTTTCTGCAATGTGCGGGGCCACGGTTTTTTTTCAATCGTAGGATCTCACCATTTTTTAAGCGACACACTTCAGGAGTGGCATCGTTTGAACAATCATCCACAACGATGATTTCAAAATCGCTCTTGTAAGTTTGCTTACTCAATGAATCCAACAATACCGGAAGTGTCACCTCTGCATTGTAGGCCGGCACAATGATAGAACAGTTCAATCCCTTTTTCATTTCTGCTAAGAGTGCCCTCCCCAAAGAGGCAAAGAAGGTTTTCGTATAGGCGTTGAGTGTATTTGCCGCCACTTTTTACAAAGCGTTTTAAAAACCACATTCAAAAGAAACATTGCCATCCCATACATAAAAGGACGCACCGGCACTGAATAACGCGGGAACGGCGCACCGATCATATGAAATACTGTAAAGTAGAGAATAAGAATCGCGACCAACCGAACAGCAAAAATTGACGAACTTGTCATATCTCTGACAAAAAAGCTGTGCCACACTGCTAGCGTACCAACCATACAACAAAGTACCAACGGCCAATGTGACCACTTCATAAAGGCGTGAGCACATTGAAATAGGTTGTCATGGAAATAAGGAGACGTACGGACCGGATAAACGAATGCATCACCCATACCTTGAATGATGTCCCATGACCAAAAATAGAATGGTTTGCCAAAGAGAAACCATGAACCGATCCTAACCGGGTCGTGTAAAATAGATTTATAGATCTCGTGCACAACACTTTGAAGATCCTTAGAAATTTCTTCAGTACGCGGATCGAACCGGTAGGGAAATCCAAATGTCTCCGGCCTTCCATCAAAAGTAAAGTTTGGATACATGCCGTGGTGCAGAAAATTGATCATTAGTTTTTGATCGCCAGCCTTATGCAATACCACTGTATTGCGGATAAGCCAGGGTGAATAAATCAAAATGAAACCGAGTATTATCAAAAGTGCCTTCTTCAATCCTTGGCGCCAGCCGAAATACAGAACCATCAGGAGCGCCAGTGCAATAGGAAAATATTGAACAGTTGGGCGTACAAGGGCTGTCAAACCAAGTAAGACACCTGTTAGAATAGCAACAACGGTTGGATGGTCCCCCCCCAGATTACTGCCCACCCATATCGTTATTACAAGCAGAAAAGCAAATAAGGTTTCAGTCAGCAGATAGCTGTTGCTTACTACCAAGTGTGGACTGAGTGCAGTAAGAAATGCAGATGCACAAGCCCAACCAAAGGAGAGGAATTTTCGAAACAGAAAAAACGCTGCCACTACCATGAGTGAACTCATTAGAGCTTGAACGACGAGGATTCGTGCCAAAGTTCGATCATTTGGATAGCCATCCAAAAATAGGGCTAAGAATAAAGGATACCCAGGCGTACGCACGGCATCCGGAGTCGGTTTGGCCATGGAATTTTCCAAAGTCTCTGTACTCTTCGAATAGATATTTGCGGTCCGCAGGTTTAAAGCATACATAAAATATTCCAGAGCATCGGCACGCAAAGGTTGAATGACCTGGGTATCTGCAATTGACACCATTCTCAGATGAAGGCCCAGCAGGCATACCATAATCAGGATAATGATCTTCAGGTATTGAACTTGTGCGGACACGTCTCTTCCTTTCTCGCTATGCAATTTATACCAGTAGCCGGAGATTGGCACTGACTGTGCTATCTATTCACTTGAATAACAATAGACGTTTTGCAAGAAAGATGCGAACCAGGACAATTGGAAAGTACTTAAACATTGCGCCAAATCTTCCCGTCTGCCCACAAAGCCGCAGTGGGTAAGCTTTTGGAGGCGAGCGAGAGTGTAAGAACCATAGATTGTTAGTTTTTTTGCAGAACTGTTTGTAGAGCGGATTCCTCCGCCATATTTTAAAGGTATGCCCATCTTTATTACAGCGGAGGAAAGGAAATGCGGTTCTACATTTTTAGAAACTGGTTGCTCAAAAAACTCAACGTGAGCAAACGCCTGCAGAGGATCTGCCTGTGGTACATCATCTCCCTTATGATAACCACTCGAAAGCACTCTCTGGAGCATGCCTCTGCAATTTCTGGAAAGAACAGTTCTCAGTTCAGTCGGTTGCTCAAGGAGCATCCGGATACGACCATCTACACACTCAAGGATCTTTCCAGGCGGCAAGGAAAGAAATACTCCAAGGCTATGAAGACATTGGGAAAACTCCCATGGAAGGTGGCCATGCTGGTTGATCTGACCGGCCAGGGCAGATCCAGCCTGCACTCTGAAAATGTCCAGAGGCACAATCACGGCAAGGGATACTTTGTTGGCCATCAATGGACCAACATCGTGCTGCTGATAAATGACATGATCATTCCTCTGCTTCCGATTGCCTTCCTGAGCAGGAATTACTGCAGACAGAAGAATCTGGAGTACAAGAGCGAGCACAAAAGGGTCATAGACTACCTCCAGTCGCTGGATCTTTCGGAATACATCGAAAACTACAAACCCGAGGAAGTGGTTGTGCTTGCTGACTCCGGCTACGATGATAAGCGAATTCAAAAAGTCATCCTCTCCAGAGGATGGGATTTCATCATGGCTGTAAAGAAAAGAAGATCCGTTAAATCCAATGCTCAGTACCTCAAGACCAGTTCCAAAGAGGGCTGGGGCCAAATCCAGGATTTTTTCAGGGCTCAGCGCAGGCTTGGATGGGAAACTGTTCGTCTCACTGCGAACGGACCAGGAAAAAGGCGGAAGGAGTTCCGCATCAGACATACCATCGTTTGGCTCAAAAATGTTGCACCGGTTCAACTGGTATGCTCGGAAAGAAAGCGTGCTCCCAGAGGAGAGCGCAAATACTTTGCCTGCTCGCACCTTACACTCCAGCCCAGACAGATCCTGATTGGGTACTCTCTGAGGTGGGCGGTGGAACTTTTTCACAAATCCGTAAAGATGCATCTGGGGTTTGAGGATATCGCCGCCACATCCTTTGATTCCGTGATCTCTCATGTACATTGGGTCTACTGTGCCTACATCCTGCTCCATGCACAGCTTCCCGGTGTGCCATCCTCGGCAAGAACCCTGCACGAAAGGCAGAGCTATGTTATGAGAGTTGTTGAGCATAAGGAAAAAGCCAATCTTCTTCAGCGGTTGACTCAGATCAACGGGGTAGAGAAACAGAAAAACCAGTTAAAAGAGGCTCTTGCAGCATGAGTGTCTGATAACTTATTAATTTATAAGGACATATGGCTTATATACCCAATTATAAGCAAGGTTTAAGAAAGTATGGTTCCCCCTGAAAACTGGAAATCCGCTAAGTTCTAATCTAAGGTAGTTCAGTTGGACAGAAAGCAGGGAGATGAGAGGGTGCTACGGAAAAGCTACTTGGCAGAATTCAAATCTAAAGTCGCTTTAGAGACTATCAGGGGGGAAAAGAGGAAGATGATTGCCATCTGGTCATTTAAGCCCTTCTTTAGATGGACTATCGGAACACTTCTTGAGTAGTCAAACGCAAGATATCAAAATTCCACCTCAAACGACCTGAGCGCTCCCACACTCCTCAACCTTCAAAACCCCTCTGTAAGGCTTTTCATATATTTAACTGAACCGTACTGGGGCTAGCTCAAGCCGGATTTTTGGAGTGAGCCACTCTCTTGGTACTCATCATCCGTATTCACCAGCCAAAGGTCATGGTTGGCGTCCTCGAGAAGATTCTCTGCAGCTAATACACCCATCAGTATCGAGTGATCTTGGTTGTTATACTTGAAGGAACCGCTGCGGCCAATCAGAGTAAGTCTTTTGATAGTCTTGAGATACTCCACTACCGGCACAAGCACATCCTTATAACCGCGCCTGTAGACCGGGTAGGAATTGTGGATTCTTTTTACGAATCCGGCGCTGATTGGTGCTTCACCGATAAGGCCGGTTTTCTTCAGCTCATTGTTACCCAATTCGACCAACTCGGCGTCAGAAGACTTCCACAATGAATCGTTATCGTAACACCAGTATTCAAGCACGACGATGGTAGATGTCTCAGCCCCATTTATCTTGGGCGTCCAGTTCCGAAAATTGGTAAGCCTGCCTGTTTGTAGGTCTGGAGAATGAACATAAAGCCAATTGTCAGAAAAGAGATTCTGAGCTTCGATCTTTAGATAGACGAGAATTGTGTTTCGAAATCCAAGCTTTTTAACATTTTCCTGAACAACGATTGGCGTGCCTTCAAGCCTCTCAACCAAGTGGGGCAAGGGCATTGTAGATATAACGTGGTCGAAACGCTCCACACCGCCCACCTCGGCTTCGATACCCACGGCACAGCCGCTTTCCGTCACAACACGCTTTACCGACGTGGAGAGGAGCACCTTACCGCCATTTTTTATTATGGAATCCGCCATACGCTGATAAGGCATTCCCGCCCCGCCGTGTGGATAAGCAAACTGGTCCACCAAAGTTTTGTGTTTGTTGCCGCGGCCTTTGGTCAGGGCGTTCCAGATAGCACTGGTAAGAGACAGTTTTTTTATGCGTTGCGCTGCGAAATCAGCATCCAGTTCGCTGCAATTTATGCCCCAGAGTTTTTCTGTGTAGGTCTTAAAGAAGACCTCATAAAGCCGGTAACCGAATCGATGGGCAACCCAGGTTTCGAAAGAACCATCCTGAGCAGTGGGAGATACTTTTTCGCACAGATAGTCGAACATGCAACGTGCAGTTTCAACGGGGCCGAGCTTTTTGAGAGCGTCAAATGGTTTGAGCGGGTAGTAGAAGAAACGTTTCTTGTAGAATATGCGCGTAAGCCTTCGGACAAGGTCGTAATCCCCTGCCACAGCCTTAAGCCACACTGCATTTATGCGTGGATCAGAACTAAAGAACCTATGAGGCCCCAGATCCACTTTCTGCCCCCAGAGGTCGAAGGTCTTGGCCATGCCGCCAACAGTGTTGTCCGCCTCATAAACTACGACTTCATGACCCGCCCGGCTTATAAGTTCTGCGGCGGTAAGCCCTGCAGGCCCTGCTCCGATGATGCCTACTCGCAATGGTTAGCCCCTTCATATGCGCCGGCCAGGCTTGGACTACCGGCGGAATGTGATGTATTTGTGACCGATATAATTCCCGATGAATCCGAACCCGATCCCAGCGATATGGGCCAGGGCCTCTTGGGACTTTCGCTCTTCGAGCGGGCCGAAGCTGTTCAGCACCGAAAGCGCTTCCATAGAACCCAGCCAAGTCAGGGTGAGTCCAAGCATGGCCACGACGGTAAACACAGGCAACTGCTTTCGTTTGCCAACGCTGCAAGCCCCCTCAAAGACAAATCGACGGCTTAACATATAATTATAAATCAATCCAGTTGTATAGGCCAACACAACACTTATCTCAAAGGGAACGAAGGCGTTGTACAAGAACCTAGACCCAAAATTCAGTAGCGCAGCGGAACCAGCGACAATTAAATACAGACTGAATTGCTTGAACATGTAAGCGTACTCATGCCTGAAATTTTAATCCCAATACGGTTCAGTTAAGGGAACCAATTATAATTTTCGATGCAGCGATGCTAGGTTCTGTTGACATTTGGGTTCTAATTAACAGATGTCAACAGCACTACTACAAGATGAAACATGGTTGAAGATCCTCCAATTCCTTCGCTCCTGTGTGGATGTTTACGTAGGAGAAGAAGGTGATTGCCGTCTTTTCATTGAGGCACTCCTTTGGATTACACGAAGTGGTGCTCAGTGGAGACTGCTCCCGGAGAAATTCGGTAACTGGAACAGTGTCTATAAACGATTCGCCCGCTGGTGTAACAAGGGTATCTTCTCCAGAATGCACGAGCATTTCATAGATGATCCCGATATGGAGAACTTCATGTTTGACAGCACCATTGTTCGTGCCCATCCCTGTGCTGCCGGAGCCCTCAAAAGATCCGGTGGACAAGAGACACAGGCTCTCGGGCGCAGCCGAGGAGGTTTTTCCACCAAGATCCACGTAGCGGTAGATGGCTTGGGAAATCCCCTGAGGTTCATTCTCACTCCCGGTCAGAAGAGTGACATCGAACAGGGACCGGCTCTTATCGAGGGTTTCACCTTCGCTCATGCACTGGGAGACAAGGGCTATGATTCGGATGCCTTCGTCCAGGCGATCACCCAATCTGGAGCTACTGCTGTGATTCCACCCCGGTCCAATCGCAAAGAGCCCCGTGAATACGACCAATGCCGCTACCGCGAACGACATCTGATCGAGTGCTTTATGAGCAAGATCAAACATTTCAGACGCATCTTCTCCAGATTCGACAAGCTCGACAGAAGCTTCTTGGGCTTTCTTGGCTTTGTCGCAGCTCTCATCTGGTTGAGGTGAAATGTCAACAGAACCTAGAGTTGAAGACATTTCAGCAGTCATCAAAAACGCCAAATGACCGCATTTTCGGCTTAACTGAACCGTATTGGTTTTAACCCATTAGACATCCTAACCTTGTGGAGTTTGATACCTAAAACACAACAATCGAGTCAGCTTCTTGGCATTTCTATTTTGTTTTTTTCAACCCAAATGTACTCATTTTCCGCATGATCTGTAGATATGATCCTTCATTAACTGGTAAATCTTGAACTCACTGTTCTCATAGATTAACTGGGCAGCGCCATGTTCTGAAAGGTACATGATCACTTTAGGAGAAACTTGATCACCCGCTTCATTTTTAAGGCAGAGGTAATCTCCACTTGAGAGTCCTTTAGCCGTGTCTCTTATAATGGATTTTCGCCCAGTCATCATCCTCATGACGCGAGGCTTAAAAAAGATCACCGTGCTTTCTGGTTTCGTGTTTTCATTAATGAATGAAAACATCTTTTCGGAGGTTGCAGTGAACGGTCCTATAGAAATTTCACGATTGTGAATGATATTTAAGTATGCATAACGTATCGAGCGAATCCCGAAGCTTGAAATGACAAAAAAAATGAGGAGAAAACTGACTTTTTTTCGTAAAAATTGCTTTATCTTTGTTGAGCCATCTTGAACATCTTGAAATGCCTCCATTCCAATTAGCGCGAACGACACACAGAAAGGCAATACTGGAAATAGAAATCGGAGTCCTTGTCTTTCCGGCCAAAATATATAAAGCAAAATAGTAAGTATGACGTATATAATAATATGATAATCAGATCGATAACGTATAATCAAACCTTTTATAACATAAGGAATAGTTATAACGTAGATCAAGTAGCCAAATATCCCCATGGAGAAAAAATCAGCGGGTAACTTGGCATAGTAGAGCAGATTGTAAAAGATGCTATGCATTGATATTTTGCTAAGATAACTCATATGAGATGAGCCACCATCTGGGAAAAAGCCATTCCATAGTAGTACCAAGCCCAAAAAAGATACATAGGGCAAGAAAGCAAGCAGACAACTGTACACTGCTTTAGAGTTCCATGAGAGATGGCTCCTGGTAACTGCCGACCAACTGAAATTTGCTACTTGGCCTGTCAAAATCCTTTGGATCAATATAAAAAGCTGTGTACTAGTTAGTGTTAGTAGAAGAAGAATGCCATTGGTTCGTACAAAAAACGCTATAGCTATTAATATACCCAAAACAATGTTGTCACAAATAGGTGAAATAAATTGTCTTTTTTCAATAATCAATAATCCAATTAGTAACACAGTTATCGTAGAAAATAGCAAAAATGGTATATCGGATAGTACATTGTCTAAAAACTCAAGTAAAAATGGATTTAGGGAAAATATGCATACCAAGCATAAAACCCAAAAAGATGAATGATATTTTCTAAAGCCAATAAATAGCAAGCATAAATAAAACAAGAAGAAGATGGCTCCTATTGATTTTAGAGCGATCATATTGATTCCGAATATTCCATATAATGGTGATAATAATGCAGGGAATCCCCAAGGATAGGCAATTGGACCTATCTTTCTTGAAGATTGAAGCATTGTAAAACTATTCTCTTCTATAAATTTACTTGGATTACCTTCGAAAATGCTCCTTGCCTGCATTATATACGCTGCAAAATCGCCTCCCCAGTCGTGACCTTTTGAGAGGGTGCAATAGACCAAGATTCCAGCAACGCTCAAAATCATAATAAAAAGTGCTCTGATATTCGCTTCTTTCATGGGTGCAGATCTTTTCTGATGCTACCGGATTTTGTGTTTAGGTTCTCCGGGACTGGAGAACAGCGGCAACCAGCATATTTTGGAGGCAGTTGGAATGATGGTAGCACATGGCGATAGAAAACTGTACCTGGTCCAATAAGAGGCGTTGGCAAAACGAAGGGCTTCCTCCCCCTGTGTCAGAATAGTTGTCGTGTCAGGGGGGATTGACAATCAACACTCGCATGGAATGATCTCCCTATACTTCGCACAGAAAAAGCCGGACATCTGCACAAGAAAGCTCATCAGAAGCAAAAAAACAATCAAAGGGAATTTACTGTCTGAATGATAGTGCTTGATTATGTTCAAGGTGGACCAGAGACGCAGGGAAGCGAAGTTCCGTTTTCCGGTAACCTTTTTTGAAAAAATGAAGCTGCTGAGCCCCCTATGGAACTGCCACCTCAAAAAGCTTTTCAAGGAGTCACTGGCAACATGATAGGCGAGTACCTGCGGGCAATACTTGATTCTGTAGCCTGACTGGACCAGGGAATAAGCCAGAAAACTGTCCTCTCCCCCGGCATAGGGAAAACACTCATCAAACCCGCCAACATCTTCGAACAGTTCCCTTTTGATGGCGAAGTTACAGGAACTGAGGCTGTTGGTGAATCCATCCTCCGAAACCTTCCACACTTTTTCAAAACCTAAAGCGCCCCCGGCGGGAAAACCGAGTGCGGAGATGGAATCTCCCAAGAAATTGGACGGCAAGAGCACCAACTTGCCCATGATCACCTCTGCATCTCCCTGAGCAAAACAGCGCTCGATTTGCTCAAGCCAGTCATATGCCACAATACAGTCACTGTCCGTAAAAATCAGTACATCCCCTTTGGCTCTGCGCGCTCCAAGGTTTCTGCAATGTGCGGGACCACGGTTTTTTTTCAGCCGCCACGGCTGGATCTCCCACGCATGGCAGGCGCCACAAGTGCCATCTGTTGAGCAATCGTCCACAACAATGATTTCAAAATCTTTCTCGTAGGTTTGTTTTTTGAGAGAATTCAGCAGCGCCGGCAGAGTGATCTCTGAATTATAGGCTGGTATGATGATAGAGAATTTCAATTTTACCTCTATCCTTTCAGAAAATGCCCGCAGATCAATATGTCTGTCATATGTAGGCATGTTCAAAAGGCTATGCAATTATTTTATTCAAATTAATGCAATAGCATCATTATGACCCCGAATGCGAGGTGCCTAAAACTTCGCTATCCACATTCATATTCGCCAAAGGATGAACCACGGAGGCGTCTGTTAATTTTTTTTCCAAGTCTTTAATCAGGTCTTGCAAAATGATGCGCTCAGGGCAGCCGGGATAAAGCCTCAAACATGTTCGAAAAGCATCAATCGACCCTTCTATTTGATTTGCTTCGGTGAGAAATAATCCTAATGCCAGATACGCCTTGGAATTGTTGTTATCTAATTTCAATGCTAAATTCACAGATGCGATAGCCTGATCAAGTTGCCTTTTTTCAAAATAATACCAGCCTCGTAAAAGTTGAACATCGGCTGCTGATGGTTGCAATGTCTCACAATAGGATAGTAAATTTTCACCAAGGGTAATGAAAGGGGAAGGAAGCTTGTATTTACGAATCAAATAAGCGGTAGCCATACAAGCATTAAATCGTGAAAAAGGATGGTTTATATATTTCTCTCGAAAGCTCCATTTTGCACTTTGTATTCGATTGAGATTCTCATTTGCTTCCAAATTCTTAAGTAAATTTAGTGCCGTAGCATCATTGGGATATTCATTTTTTGATTTACAAAGCAGTTCTTTGGCTTTCGCTTCAAAACCCATCGACAGTAGAAATCTGGCAACCCATGTTGTAGTCGGCAAGTCCCCAGGATCACAAGCCCCATCCCCATCGAGATCCAGCTTCAGATTCTTTCTCTGAACTTCGTGAAGGATATATTGCAGCATGGGAAACCGAAGATCTTCAACATCGATCTCTTTTCCGGAGAGTTTTTGTGTATACAAAAGCAATCTTTGAATTGAATAAACAGCACATTTATAGTCTTCCATCTTGGCATAAATAACAGCCAAATTAGAGCACATAGTCACCAACCCCTGGCGGCTTGCATTCAGAGGTTGTTCGTCAAGAAGCTTCTCTGCTTCCTTAAGTCCTTTGTAAGGTTGGCCCATATTTTCATACGCCAGCAAAATGGTATTTGCAGCAACATAATATGAATCATTATTTTCCTTACCCATTTCTATGGCATATCTTGCCTTCTCAATAGCCTCTTCATTCTTTCCAATACGAGCCAAAGAAACAGCTAGATTTGCATAAGAGCGCGGGCTACTCATTGAATTATTTATATTATGTTCATTTAGTGAAATAATATCATAAAAAAAGTTATTTCTATCATATGTCATTAAAGTCATTAATGAAAATAGCAATATAAAAATGCACCATTGAACTTTTTTAAAATCAAATTCAGACAGCTTATTAAAAATTTTTCTAATAAAAAAATATAACATCAACACAAAGCTAATAATTATACCAACAGACGGAAGATAAACCCTATGCTCGAAAATCAATTCAAGAGGAATAATAGTTGATTCAATGACCAAGTTTAAAAAAAACCAAATAATTCCATAAGTAATCAATGGATATTTTTTTCTATAAAAAATAGAACCAATAATGATAATAAAAATGGTTATAGATGATAATAATGTTGTGTAAGGATTTATTAATGAGGTTGAAAGATCAATATCATGTTCAATAGAAAAACGGTTTGGATTAGGCCACAAAAGTAAAGATATATACCAAATAACGATGCGTGTTTCCGTTAAAATCCGTTGATTTAAAGTAAAATCTCGAACATCATAGCCAGCCAGGATAGGGTTTAGAACATATAATCCCACAGCGCCCGACAAGCAAATTATGCTGATCGAAAAGAACCAATGCTTAATAGAATATTTAAAAATACGTTTCGGT
The DNA here is from genome assembly GCF_027925305.1 of Desulforhabdus amnigena. Classification (NCBI taxonomy): domain Bacteria; kingdom Pseudomonadati; phylum Thermodesulfobacteriota; class Syntrophobacteria; order Syntrophobacterales; family Syntrophobacteraceae; genus Desulforhabdus; species Desulforhabdus amnigena. The sequence goes on from NZ_BSDR01000001.1 coordinate 2,311,870, forward strand.
AAATCCTGCTGAAAAAACCACACTTCTGTGCAGAACAACATGACCGGAAGCATGGCAGAATTTTCCTTGGACAAGAAAGCTAACATTGCAGCGATAAAAGAACTAAAATAAAAAAGCAAGGCCTTGAAATTTAATGTTTTTTCTTTCAAATGCATAGAACGCGCCGTAAGGTAACAAGCCACGCTCATAATATAAAATAGCGTCATAAGTGAGGTCATGCGTTGGACCAAATACGTCACTGCGCTTGCCTGAATGGGTTGCAGCGCCCATATTCCGGCAACCCACAATGCCATGTTCCATTGATCGGGCAAGGGTTCGCCTGTGAGATTATTTTCCCTAACATGTTGAATAAGCCTGGAGACAAAAAAAATGATGCAAAATACATTTACCAGATGAATCAAGAAGTTGGTGAGATGAAGATAAAAAAATTTTCCTTTTCCAATCGAAATATCGGCTGCAAAAGTCAGCATGGGGATAAATCTTTTCCAACCGAATTTTGTATCGGAAATGGACAAAAAACGATCTATCGTCCAATGCTGTATCTTGACTAACGGTTCATTTACAAATGAATGAAAATCATCTAGTAGTGGAGGAGATTGGAAAGTATTGCAATATGCAGAATATATCAATATGGTTAAAAGTAATGTCAATAATGCAATATGATACTTTGAGAGCATTTTTGATAAATAAATACTCATACTTATCTTTTCCGATATAGGAAATAGAGGTTATGTGTCTAATAGATGTTTCTTAGAGTTTTAAATCATTAAGGTTGAATAAACTTGAATACTTATATATTTTATTATCTCAAAATACAATTCAAGCATGAAAAACAATCTATCATTCACATAACCCCTCATTTCAATGGAAAATTATTTTAAACCAAGCTCATCTGCCAATGGTGCACCATTGGAGTCAAATCTCCATACTAATTTCCCTGTACCAACCACACTTGCTTTAGTTATGAGGGTTCTACCTGCAAACGCTTTCATCATATCGCTTGGCCCTGCAGTCATAACAATTGTCAGTTGCTTGGAAGTTGCACTGAAGTTTACCGATTTCATGTATCTAGTATCTGCATCGGTTATACCAGGTATGGTATTGGAAAAAATTTCACTTACAGCAAACTTGGTAGTGATATTTGTTTGAAGCATATGCATGCCGGGAAATATGTAGCGGGTAAGCTTGGACTTCGCAACATACCTTTGATAATAAGGTACTGCAACGGCAGCCAGAATACCGACGATGGCCACGACGATCATCAATTCCACCAGGGTAAAACCCTTGCTTTCGCGCATTTTCACTAACATGTCTTGTTTCCTCCTAAGGATTTGTATGATTAAAATTTCGACCCTTGCCTGAATGGTTTGACTTTTTCCCTCCTTCCTTTGCAAGATTTGAGCGAATGAACTTCGACAGCGGGACAGCTTTGTGCATTTCTGATTTGAGTTCAGTGGATAAGCAACGAATATGCCGGATGGAATCATGAGGAGAGAGATGTCAGGAAACCGACTCCCTGGGGAACGGGGGGTGCGTCAAACGGTGCGTTCGGGAGGATAGTGAAATCTGCACTCTCCGCTTTCCTGAGAACGCATTTTAAAGGTAACGATCGAGAAGGTCCCGGCTGGGGGATCACGTTTTTTATCGTTTTCCACTGCGTCAAGAATTCCCCTCAGACCGTTGAGATTTTGAAAGGGGCACAAAGCAGGTACCTCAAAGGGGCCGGCATTTGACAAAAAATGTCACAACCCTATCAGAATGTGTCACACGGGTATAAGAGGCTGTCTGAAAATTCCCCTTTGAGGGGTATCAAGATTTGGCGCACCAGGAAAACACCCCCCTGCCCCCTCAATGTTGTTGACTTAACGTCACCCCGGTGAAAACCGGGGTCCAGAAAGTCTTTATTCTCCTGGATTCCGGCTTTCGCCGGAATGACGAAAGTTGGTTAAGAACCTATCCGGAAACCACCTGTGGACTTTGCGACACCCCCCTTGGTCCCCCCCCTCGAGGGGGGAATTAAAGGGGGGTGTCCGCTGCCGAGGTAGGTTTTCGGATAGGCTCTAAGTCAACAGCATTGCCTGCCCCCCCTCAAGGGGAAATTTGTGAGCCTGCTCTTGTTCTCTGCGCTCTCTGTGTCCTCCGCGGTGAACGATTGCGAGAAGGGGGAGGGACAGGGGGATGTGTGTTTTAAAACGAAAAATGGCTGAAATCTTGCATCCTGGAAGGTCTATTCAGTAAATGATTATAGGTATTTCGCCTGATTCTTGTTCTAAAACGGGTGAGAATTTTCGCCGCCTTGTGACAGGTACTTGGTGTGACATTGTTGTATTCACCACGGAGACACGGAGAACACGGAGATTTCATTTAAGGCCTTTCTCTGTGCCCTCCGTGTCTCCGTGGTTCAGATGAAATCCGGCAATGTCGAGTTAGAGGAGGATTTAAAAGTGATGGGACTCTCAAGCGACCGGCAGCGTCCATTTCGATGCGCAATGATGGTTTTTCTCTTGCTGAGCATGATGCCGGCTCTCGAACTCCAGGCCAGTCCATCCGATACCCTGGCCAGTGTTCAGCCCGGTATTCAGACCGGTGTATCGACGAATGCCCAGGCCGGCGCACAGACTGCTGATGGGGCAAAGGCGCAGGCCGGCGACCCGGCGGCAGCGCTTGCTGCGCTCCCGCCGGCAGCACCGACTCCCTCTCCCGAGCCTCCCGTGCTGGTGCCCCCTCCGCCTGTGCCGGCTCCCGGCTCCGTAGCGTCCAGGCATTCCGATTCCCTGAGAAGCAAAATCACGGAAGCCCTCCTGCAGGAGTCCTTCACCTACGAACCTCGGGAGATGGCCGATCCATTCGTTTCTTTCATCGTTCCATTGGAAACGTCCCCCGTGGGGCTTCCCAAGGAAGACGACGAACCGGACCTTCCCCCTGTGCCGCAGAAGCCTTTGACCCCTCTTCAAAAGATGAGTCTCGCGGAAATCGAAAATGGACTCAAGGCCATTACCTGGGGCGAACTGGGGCGCCGGGCCGTGATCGAGGATGCGGCGGGCAAGGGGTATATCGTGGGCGTCGGGACCCCGGCGGGGGGCAGGAATGGAGTGATCACCCAGATCTTCAACGACAGCCTGGTCATTCAGCAGGAGACCTGGGACAAGAAGTCAAAGCGGATGATCGCTCAAAACGCCCTGGTGAAACTCAAAAAGGAAAAAGAGAAATAGCCTCATTTGCCTCGAACGAGGGAAATGAGCAGCATGACCGCTCCCACGCTGATGGCGCTGTCCGCGACATTGAAGGCGGGCCAGTGGTACGAACCCACATAGACATCCAGGAAATCCACCACTTCATTCAACCGCAGCCGGTCCACCAGGTTTCCCAGGGCGCCTCCGATGATGAGCGAGTAAGCCGCCCTGCCCCACACGTCGCCGCTTCTCACCTTGCGATAGGCAAAGAAAAGCATCGCCACAATGAGGAGGGTCATTCCCACGAAAAACGTTTGACGCCAGAAGGAGGGCATGCCCGCAAGCAGGCTGAAGGCAGCTCCTGTGTTGCGGGTATGGACCAGGTTGAAAAACCCCGGGATCACTTCTTTGCCCGAGTGAAGGGGCAGATACCGCAGGACGAGCAGCTTGGTGAACTGGTCCAGGAAGACAACGGCCCCAACGATAAAAGTAAGGAAAGTCATGGGTTCAAGGCATCTTTTCAGTTTATGGTCAAAAGGGAAATTCAGTTCGTCCCGGCCACCACGGCGTGACAGCGGTGGCAGATCGCCGGGTGATCGGGGAACTGTCCGACACTTTCTGCACGCACCCAGCAGCGTTCGCATTTTTCTCCGGGGGAAGGTTCCACCTGGACCTGGAGTCCCTCGATTTCAACCCCGGCCACGGGATTTGCAAGCTCCGCCGCCGGGACGAAACTCACCTGTGAAACGATGAAAACGGAGCGGAGGAGCTCTTCCTGACCGGCAAAGGCTTCCTGCAGGGAAGCGGGCAGGGCGAGCTTCACCCGGGCGTCGAGGGGATGACCGATGGTCTTTGCCTGGCGGGCTCCCTCCAGGGCCCTCGCCACGTCGGTTCGAAGAGAGAGGATCGTCTGCCAGCGCTGATTCAGGGCCTCGTCCAGGACCTCCGGTTTCATTTCGGGGAACTGTTCCAGGTGCACCGTTTCGCTGGGGCGGTGGGGCAGATAGCTCCAGGCCTCATCCGCCGTGAAGGAGAGAATGGGGGCCATGAGCTTCAGAAGCGCAGTGAGGATCTCGTAGAGGGCCGTCTGGGCGGAACGCCGGGCCTGGCTCCGGGCCCCCGTGATATAGAGGCGGTCTTTCAAAATATCCAGGTAGAAGGCGCTCAGGTCCACCACGCAATAGTTGTGGATGGCATGGTACACCCGGTGAAATTCGAACCGTTCGTAGGCGCTGCGAATCTTCCGGTTCAGGTCCTGGAGCTGATAGAGCGCGAACCGGTCCAGTTCATCCATCTCGGCGTAGGGTACGGCGTCCCTGGACGGATCGAAATCGCTCAGGTTCCCCAGCAGGAAGCGGCAGGTGTTTCGAATCCGGCGGTAAGCCTCGCTCAAACGCTTGAGGATATCGGGAGAGATGCGGATATCGTCCCGGTAATCCTCCGCGGAGACCCACAACCGGAGGACCTCCGCCCCGTATTGGCGAATGATCTCTTCGGGAGCGATGACGTTTCCCAGGGACTTGGACATCTTGTACCCCTGCCCGTCCACCACGAACCCGTGGGTGAGAACCCCCTTGTAGGGGGCCATATCCCGCGTGCCGACCGCTTCCAGGAGAGACGAGTGGAACCAGCCCCGGTGCTGGTCGCTTCCCTCCAGATAGAGGTCCGCGGGGGCATCCAGGTACGGCCTTCCCTCCAGGACCGCCGCATAGGAGGCTCCCGAATCGAACCACACGTCCAGGATGTCCATTTCCTTCTTGAAACGGGCGCTTCCGCACTTCCCGCAAACGGTTCCCGCCGGAAGGAGCTCCTCCGTGGGCCTTGCAAACCAGCAATCGGCTCCCTCTTTCTCGAAGAGAGCCACCACGTGGTCGAAGACCTCCTGCGTGGCCAGGATCTCGCCGCAATCCTCGCAGGTAAATACCGTGATGGGGACTCCCCAGGAGCGCTGGCGCGAAATGCACCAATCGGGGCGATTGGCGATCATGTTGTGGATGCGGTCCCGCCCCCAGCTGGGAATCCATTCCACCTTGTCGATCCACTCCAGGGCCTTCTTCCTCAGATCGTTGTTTTCCATGGAGATAAACCACTGTTCCGTGGCGCGGAAAATCACCGGCTTCTTGCATCGCCAGCAGTGAGGGTAGCTGTGCTTGATCTCCTTTTGAAGGACCAGTTTTCCCTCTTCCTGCAGCTTCGCGATCACCGCCTTGTTGGCGTCGAAGACGAACTGCCCTTCGAAAAGCGGCACATCGGAAGTGAAGCAACCCCTGTCGTCGATGGGGGAGTAGACATCCAGGCCGTATTTCAGGGCCATGTCGTAGTCTTCGCGGCCATGCCCGGGAGCGGTATGCACACAGCCGGTGCCCGCATCGAGGGTGACATGTGCTCCCAGGATCAGGACGGAATCCCGATCCAGGAAGGGATGGCGGCACTTGAGCCCTTCGAGTTCGGAGGCCCTGAAGGTGCGAATCAGGCTGTAATCTTCGATGCCGAAGCTCTGCATGCAGCTTTCCAGGAGCCCTTCGGCCAGGATCCAGATTTCATCCCGGACCGCGACCGCCACATACGTGAAATCGGGATGGAGGGTGATGGCCAGGTTGGCGGGCAGGGTCCAGGGGGTCGTGGTCCAGATGAGGACGGAAACCTGCTTTCCCGAAAATTCCGGGATCTTCGACTGGCTCTCGGGGGAGAGGGGAAACTTCACGTAGATGGATGGAGAGGCGTGGTCGTGATACTCCACCTCCGCTTCCGCCAGGGCCGTTCCGCAGCTCGAACACCAGTAAATGGGCTTCTTGCTCCGAATGACCCCTCCCCTGGCAAAGAACCGCCCCAGCTCCCGCGCGATGGTCGCTTCATAGTCGTAGGACATGGTGAGGTACGGGTTTTCCCATTCCCCCAGACCGCCCAGCCGTTTGAATTCCTCCCGCTGAATGTCGATGAACCGTTCGGCGTACTTGCGGCAATGCTGCCGGATTTCCACCTTGGTCATGGTCTTTTTGCGCGCTCCCAGTTCCTTGTCCACGTTGTGCTCGATGGGAAGGCCGTGGCAATCCCAGCCGGGGACATATGGCGCGTCGTAGCCGCTCATCTGGCGGGTCTTGATGATCATGTCCTTCAGAATTTTATTGAGAGCGGTGCCCAGGTGGATATGACCGTTGGCGTAGGGGGGACCATCATGAAGAATGTATTTGGGGCGTCCTTTACTCTTTTCTCTCAGCTGATGGTAAAGTCGCATCTCTTCCCACCGGGCAAGGATTTCAGGTTCACGTTTCGAAAGATTCGCTTTCATGGGAAACGCAGTCTGAGGCAGATTCAGAGTCTTCTTGTAGTCCATGTTTCATTCCCCTTATATTTGAAAAGCACTGCAACGCTTCATAATCCGCATGCGGCGGGGTGTATCTCGCTGCTTTTCCAACTAACCACGGAGAACACGGAGGTTTCATTTGGAGGTCTTTCTCTGCGCCCTCCGTGTCTCCGTGGTTGATGTGACAATGTCGCACTAAGTACTGGTCTTCGTAATTACGCAGCCGTTTACCCCTACGTTTTCGTAGGAGCGGCATCCTGCCGCGACAAGGTGTGCGGTTGCCGGTTCCTGTCACGGCTGGAAGCCGTTCCTACAAAGAAATGGCCGCGTATTTACAATCTTTGGTACTAAGAACCTATCCAGAAACCACCTGTGGACTTTGCGACACCCCCCTTGATCCCCCCTTGAGGGGGGAATTAAAGGGGGTGTCCGCTGCCGAGGTAGGTTTTTGGATAGACTCTAAGTATTTGTCCACTGAATAAAACGACCAAAATGCAGGTTGGGTTGAGCTGCCGCTCAACCCAACCTCACAGAACTGATCGGCAATCGGAAAAGCATTCTAGTAGCACACCGATGGAACAAGTCAAGAGTCTAAAAACAAAAAGCCCTCCCGTTTTCAATCGCCAAACGGGAGGGCTCAAAAGCAGAGCGAAAGAGCAACGCGCGTGATGTCATGCGCTGCTCAATGGAGCTTATTTCTTAGAGCCTATCAGAAAACCTACCTCGACAGCGGACACCCTCCTTCAATTCCCCCCTCGAGGGACCAAGGGGAGTGTCGCAAAGTCCGCAGGTGGTTTCCGGATAAGGTTATTAGTACATTCCGCCCATTCCGCCTCCGGGAGGCATTCCGCCGCCCATGGGCATGGCTTCCTTCTCCTTGGGAAGTTCGGAGATCATGCATTCGGTGGTGAGCATGAGGGCCGAAACGCTGGCGGCGTTCATAAGGGCCGTACGGGTCACCTTGGTGGGATCGATGACGCCCGCCTCGATAAGGTCGCAGAATTCATTGGTCTCTGCGTTATAGCCGAACGCGCCTTCGCCAGCCTTGACTTTTTGCACGATGACGGAACCTTCTTCACCCGCATTGATGGAGATCTGGCGGGCGGGTTCTTCCAGAGCGCGCTTCACGATGTTGAGGCCGAGCTTTTCGTCGCCTTCCAGCTTGAGGTTTTCCAGAGCAGGGATGCAGCGCAGATAAGCCACACCGCCGCCGGGTACAATGCCTTCTTCCACTGCAGCGCGGGTCGCATTGAGAGCGTCTTCTACGCGGGCCTTCTTTTCCTTCATTTCCGTCTCGGTGGCAGCACCCACGCTGATGACCGCAACACCGCCCACCAGCTTGGCCAGGCGTTCCTGGAGCTTTTCACGGTCATAGTCGCTCGTGGTTTCATCGATCTGGGTGCGGATCTGGCGCACACGGCCTTCGAGGGCCTTGCGATCGCCCGCTCCGTCCACGATGGTGGTGTTGTCCTTATCGATACGGACGGTCTTGGCCTTGCCCAGGTCATTGAGGGTAACGGCTTCCAGCTTGATGCCCTTTTCTTCACTGATGACCTGCCCGCCGGTCAGGATGGCGATATCTTCCAACATAGCCTTGCGGCGATCCCCGAAGCCGGGAGCCTTTACCGCGCAGACATGGAGGGTGCCGCGGAGCTTGTTGACCACCAGGGTTGCCAGAGCTTCGCCTTCAACGTCTTCAGCGATGATGAGGAGCGGTCTTCCCATCTTGGCGATCTGCTCGAGAACGGGCAACAGGTCTTTCATGTTGCTGATTTTTTTCTCGTTGATGAGGATCACGGGGTCGTTGAGAAGCACTTCCATCTTCTCGGGGTCCGTGACGAAGTAGGGAGAGATATATCCACGATCAAACTGCATACCTTCCACCACTTCCAGGGTGGTCTCCATGGATTTTGCTTCTTCGACCGTGATCACGCCTTCTTTTCCCACCTTGTTCATGGCTTCGGCGATGATGTTGCCGATGGTGGAATCGTTATTGGCGGAAATGGTGCCGACCTGGGCGATCTCTTTCTGATCCTTGGTGGGCTTGCTGATCTTCTTGAGCTCATTGATGACGGTTTCAACGCTTTTTTCGATGCCACGCTTGAGGGCCATGGGGTTGGCACCTGCCGCCACCAGCTTGGAGCCTTCATAGTAGATGGACTGAGCGAGAATCGTGGCGGTAGTGGTTCCGTCGCCGGCGACGTCGCTGGTCTTGCTGGCCACTTCTTTGACCATCTGGGCGCCCATGTTTTCGAACTTGTCATCCAGTTCGATTTCCTTGGCGACGGTCACGCCGTCCTTGGTCACCGTGGGGCCGCCGAAAGACTTTTCAATGACGACATTGCGACCCTTGGGGCCGAGCGTTACCTTGACCGCATCTGCAAGAGTATTGACTCCCTTGAGCAGTGCTTCTCTAGCTTTGACATCGTAAATCAGTTGTTTCGCCATGAAATATTCCTCCTTAACAATAGGCTTATTAACCGGCTTTTTAGGTGGGATCTAAAAGATGAATTTATTTTTCAATGATGGCGAGAATATCGTCTTCGCGCATGATCAGAAGCTCTTCGCCTTCAACCTTGATGTCGGTTCCGGCGTATTTGCCGAAAAGCACGCGATCGCCCGCTTTGATATCCAGAGGACGCCTGGTGCCGTCTTCCATCACTTTGCCGTTTCCAACGGCCAGGACTTCGCCCTGAATGGGTTTTTCCTTGGCGGTATCGGGAATGATGATGCCACCTGCGGTCTTGGTTTCCTCTTCCAGGCGTTTCACAACAACACGGTCATTGAGCGGTCTAAGCTTCATTTTGTGGACTCCTTTCGATTCTTCTAATGAATTCAAGCAAATTTCCAGACAACTAAGCTTGCTGATCCCAATGAGGATTTAAAGATCCTATTAGCACTCGCTTTCAATGAGTGCTTATAATCACCTTTGGATCAGTTGGCAAGAGGGAAAGAAGCATCGGAAGGGAAAAAAAGTGAAAAGGTCGTCCCCGCGTTCTCATGGCTGGAAATTTCTATGCGGCCTCCAGCCTTCTCCACCAGTTGATAGACGATCCCAAGACCAAGGCCGGTCCCTTTTTGTTTTGTGGTGAAGAAAGGCTCGAAAACCCGGTCCCGAATGTCGGGTGGAATCCCTTCTCCCGTATCGCGAATCTCCACCCGCACTTCATCCTTACCGGAATCCCTTGCGCCGCAACGACTCACACCGATGGTCAGATCCCCCCCCTCCGGCATGGCCTCCAGTGCGTTCAAAATGATATTCCAGAGAATCTGCCGGATATGATGGGAGTCCACCAGACACGAAGGATTGGATTCAAAGAGCGTGTGGACCCGGTGAGCCGGCGAAATCTTGTCACGCGCCCTAAGCAGGGTGAGGATTTCCTGTATGACGGCGCAAAGGGAAACACTCTCAAGATTTTCCGTCGTGTGAACGCCTTTGGCAAGCCATAGAAAATCCTTGATCAGGCCGTTGATCCGGTCGATTTCCCTTTTCACGATATTCACGAGTTTCGACTGTAGGGGGTCGGAATCCCCTCCGGATCCGAGCATTTGAACGGCTCCGCTCATGGCTGCCAGGGGATTTTTGATTTCATGCGCTATTTCGGAAGCGATCCGCCCGGCAAAAGCCAGACGCTCCACCCGCTGCACATGTTCTTCCATGGCCTTCAGGTGAGTCAGATCCTGAAAGATGAAGACCCATCCGGAGGCTTCCCCCTCCCCTTTCTGGAGCACGGAAACGGTATACCCCAGGCACAACTCTTCGCCCATCGGCTTTTGGTACCGCACCTCCCTGCGTTCCATCGTATCCCGGGAGCCGGTATGCTGGGTGGGAGGAATCTCACGGCGCCAGGCCCGGGGGTCCAGGAGCGGAAAAACTTCGGTGAAAGGGCGTCCTTCCAGTTCCGTTTCGGAAAGCGACAGGATCTGGCGCGCAGCATGATTGGAAAAGAGAATGGTGCCGCGGGGATCGATGGTGAGCAGTCCGCTGCTCATACTCTGAACGATGTTGCGGTGCAGGATTTCGAGTTGATGGAAATCCATTTTCTGCCTTCGAACCTGCTGGCTCGATTTATGGAGCTCTTCGGCCAGATAGCCGCTCAAATAGGCCACGAGATAAAAGCCTGCGATATTCATGAGTATGGTATGGAAATAGGCCCCGCTATCCTTCATCTGAAGTGTCTGGGTGAGCACATGCAGGGGAGCGATCCATCCAAAATATTGAAAATCCAGGAGCAGCCCGTAGGAAAGACTACAGAGGGAGGCGATGAAGATGCTGCCGCGGCGGTAGAGGAGGAGGGCGGCGCTTATGATCACGGGCATGTAGAGAAACGAGAAAAGACTCTCCAGGCCGCCGGAAAGATAGATGAGGACCGTCACGGCCGTGACGTCGAACAGGAGCTGGCTGTAGGCAAACCGCCGATAGCGGCGAACCCGTTCGAGGCTGAACGCCGCCACTATGGTGAAGAGGAAGAGAATGCAGGAAAAGAAATAGAGGGGCTGCAGACGCGCGGAAAGGAGGTCTCCTTCCCGGCCGCCCTGAGCGATGAGCGTCAGGAAAAGAAAGAGAATGGCCAGAAGAAGGCGGAAAAAGAGCAGCCCCTTGAGCTTCTCCTTGAAAGAAGCGTCGGCTGCCGCGACACTTACGCTCAATTCCGGTTTCAAAGGTTTATCATGCTCCACGGGATACGACGTCGGCCAGCTGGAAGATGGGAAGATACATGGCGATCAGCAACCCGCCCACGGTCACTCCAAGGAAAACAATCAGCAGGGGTTCCAGAAGCGAGGTCAACGCATCGACGGCCACGTCCACCTCTTCGTCATAAAAGTCCGCGATCTTGTGCAGCATTTTATCCAATGCGCCCGTGGATTCCCCCACGGCGATCATGTGGGTCACCATCGGGGGAAAGACCTTCGTCTCCTGCAGGGGATCGGCGACGGGGCGCCCCTCCGCGATGCTAGATCTCACTTCCCGAAGGGCTTTTTCGATGACCGTGTTTCCGGAAGCGGCGGCTACAATGTCCAGACCGTCAAGAATGGGAACGCCGCTCGACAGCATGGTTCCAAGCGTCCGGGAAAATCTCGCCACGGCAACCTTGCGGAGCAGCATGCCAAAAACGGGAAGGCGCAGGAGCATCCGGTCGGTCACGTCCCGCCCTTTTTTCGTCCGCCGGATCTGCCCGATTCCCACTACCAGCAACACGATACCCAGCAGAATCCAGTGGAAATAGCTCTGAGCGAACTCGCTGATGCCGATGACGAAAAGTGTCAAAGGGGGGAGAGCGGACCCCGCGTCTCTGAAAAGACCCGCAAAGACCGGGATGACATAGATGAGTATCACGGCGACCACGACAACCGCCACGGTGACCACGATGCCGGGATAGGTCATGGCCCCCTTGACCTTCTTCTTCAACTTGGAGATCTTTTCAATGTACGCCGCCAGACGGTTTAGAATCACATCCAGAATTCCTCCCATTTCGCCGGCGGTTACCAGGTTGACAAAGAGAACGTCAAAGACCTTGGGATGCTTTTTGAGGGCATCGGAAAGGGTGGAACCCTCCTCCACATCCTTTTTGATCGACCGAAGGATGCGGCGGAACGTAGGATTGTCCTGTTGATCCTGCAGGATTTCAAGACATTGCACCAGGGGAAGGCCGGCATCGATCATGGTGGCGAACTGCCTCACGAAAATGACGATTTCCCTTTCCTTCACCTTTGGCTGCAGGGCGGGAATGTAGTCGGAAATATCCTTGGGCTTCTCCTTGAAGCTTTTGACGGTAATGCCCCTGCGGAGCAGAAGCTGACGCGCAACGGCGGCATTATCCGCTTCTATCTCCCCCTTCTCCTTTTTCCCCTTCCGATCGATTCCCTTCCAAATATAAGTGGGCATTTACTACTCCTTGCTTTGATGGTCGATCAATGAGAGTTCAACTCCTGTTCGCCCGCTCCGCCTAATCCTTGGCCGAACAGCGGAAAACCTCTTCCAGGGAGGTCACCCCCTGCATCAATTTGTTGATGCCGCTCTTTCTGAGAGTCAACATACCGAGTTTGACGGCTTCCCGTTTGATTTCCGACCCGGGTGCCCCGCGAAGCACCAATTCCCGGATGGGTTCGTGCATGGTCATGACTTCATAGAGCGCTACGCGTCCTCGATACCCCGTGTGGTTGCAGACGGGGCATCCTTTTCCCCGGAGACACCGGAAAGTTCCCAGCTTGTCTTCCGGAACACCCAGTTCCAGCAGGGACTCAACCGGCACATCCTCTTCCACGGCGCATTCCGAACAAACGCGCCGGACCAATCTTTGAGCGAGAACGAGGTTCATTGCGGAAGCCACCAGAAACGCTTCCGCTCCCATGTTGAGAAGCCGGTTGATGGTGCTCGGAGCATCGTTGGTATGGAGGGTGCTCAAGACAAGGTGGCCGGTCAGGGCGGCTTTCATGGCGATTTCCGCCGTTTCATAATCCCTGATTTCCCCCACCATGATGATATCGGGGTCCTGCCGCAGGAAGGATCTGAGGGCGGCGGCAAAGGAGAGTCCGATAGAATCGTGAATTTGAACCTGGTTGATGCCATAGAGGTTGTATTCGATGGGATCTTCAGCCGTGGAGATATTGCTGGTCACCTTATTCAATTCGGAAAGGGCGCTGTAGAGGGTCGTCGTCTTGCCGCTTCCCGTCGGGCCCGTCACCAGCACCATACCGTAAGGGAGGTAGATGGCATCCAGAAATTCCTTGTATTGCTGATCTTCGAAACCCAGCTTGGTCATATCCAGTTGAAGCCCCGATTTGTCGAGAAGTCTCAGCACCACTTTCTCACCAAATAAGGTGGGGACGACGGAAACGCGAAAGTCCATCTCCCGATTCCTGGCCTTGAGCTTGATACGACCGTCCTGGGGCAGGCGCCTTTCGGCAATATCCAGGCGGCTCATCACCTTGATGCGGGAGATGATCGCATTCTTGAATTGGTAGGGAGGTTTCATGATCTCATAGAGTACTCCGTCAATGCGAAACCGGACTCTCATGGCCTTTTCATAGGGTTCGATATGAATATCGCTCGCCTGTTTGCGGATCGCATCCATGAGAATGAAATTCACCAACTTTACGACCGGAGCCTGTTCCGCTGCACTCTCCAGAAAAGTCAGATCCAATTCATCGGAGGATTCTACAAGGGATACATCCGTTTCTTCCTTGAGCAACCCCAGCACATCGTCCATCTTTTCCTCATCTGCCGAGGATTGCTGGTGGATTATCTTTTTGATGACACTCTCGGAAGAAACATGGACCGCAATGTTTCTGCGCGTCAAGAACCGCAGATCATCGATGATGAAGAGATTTCCAGGGTCAGCCATTGCGACGTTCAGCGTGCCGCCCATCAGGCCAAAAGGAACTACCTGGTATTTCAAGGCAATATCATTTGGAATCAATTCAATGACGTCTTTGGGGATGGAAAGCCTTGCAAGATTGACTTCAGGCACGCGAAACTGTTTGGCGATGAATTCGGCCAGAATCTCTTCACTGATAGCCCCCAGTTTCACCAGAATGGTCCCGATACGTTCCCCACTCTGCTGCTGGTCATCCAGTGCCTTCCTGAGCTGTTCACGACTGATCAATCCTGCTGCGACCAGAAGTTCCCCAAGTTTTTTGGTCACTGATTCATACCTTTCTAGGCAGACAAACGACTTGCGCTCTTGAGCGACCTTTCTCGATTCTCGATCCATTTTCTATATCGGTTGAAGCTCTCATTCTCTTGAAACGAACTCATCCCTGCGCGACACATTTTGCCTGGAATCAGGGTACCTTCTCTTTTTGTTTGACTTCTTGTATCTCGGTCGTTATGGGATTAAATGGGTCTGCACGAGAGGACGGCTCATTTTACGGGAGGACTACTGACTCGACATTGTCGGATGACAAGGTGCGGCACCCTCTTATTCATCCAATCATCACCCCATGCAGAGTGGAAGATTTGTAGATTATCCGGATATCATAGAAAGGAAGTCATCACTGTGGGACAGACACTCATATTGACAGGAACTCAAGCGGCAGCGCTTGCGGCCAAACTGTGCCGTGTTCAGGTTGTCGCAGCCTACCCCATTACTCCGCAATCGAAAATCCCGGAAGTTCTTTCCGAATATGTGGAGCGAGGAGAATTGAACGCTGAATTTGTGCGTGTGGAGAGCGAACATTCCGCCATGGGTGTCTGCATTTCCGCATCCATCGTCGGCGCCAGAGTTTTCACCGCCACGGCGGCCAATGGTCTGGCTTATATGCACGAACAGCTGCACTGGGCGGCGGGAGCGCGCCTCCCCATTGTAATGCCCGTCACCAACCGGGGGCTGGGAGCGCCCTGGACCATTCTCAATGATATGCAGGATACGATCGCTCAACGCGACACCGGCTGGATGCAGTTTTATTGCATGAATAATCAGGAAGTTCTGGACCAGGTCATTTTGGCTTACAGAATCGCGGAGCAGCTTCTGATCCCCACCATGGTCTGCTTCGACGGGTTCAGGCTTTCTCATACCATGATGCCGGTCAACGTTCCTTCCCAAGAAGAAGTGGACGCATTCCTCCCCCCCTACCAGCCGGCTTACACGCTCGATGCGGAAAACCCGGTCAACATCAATCCGGTGGTCATGACCGACCCCATCCCCGACAGCGAAGGCAACTTGTGCCCCGGTTACATGGGCTTCAGGCACCGGCTGCAGGAAAGCTTTGAATCTGCATGGCCGGTCATTTCGGAAGCGGCAAAATCTTTCAATGAGAGGTTTGGACGCTCGTATGAGGATTGTCTTTACCGGTACAAGACAGAGGATGCCGACTTTTTGTTCGTCACCATGGGTTCCTTGAGCAGCGAAGCCAGTGAGACGGTGGACCTCCTGAGGGAGGAAGGGTTCAAGGCGGGAGTCATCGGTATCCGTGCCTACAGGCCGTTTCCTGCCAAGGCGTTGGCGCAGGCCGTCGAGAAGGCCAAAAGCATCGCCGTCGTTGAAAAAGCCATCAGTTATGGTTATGAAGGGGCGGTGGCTACAGAACTGAAAGCGGCCCTTTTCAGCAACAACGGCCACAGACCCGTGCTATTCAATTATATAGTCGGACTGGGAGGCAAGGACGTCAAACCGTCCGACCTCCTTGAAATCGCGCACGAAACGACCCGGGCCGCCGCCGAGGGCACACATCAGGAATGTCCCCGCTGGTTGGGGGCCGGCGTTTGATATCCGTCCGCCATTTCCCCTGCCCCTCTCCCCAAAGGGCAATGCTGTTGAATTAAACAAACCGATTCCCCCTTCCTTCAAAGGGGGACTGCTTTAAGACGCTCAACCTTAATTCAACAACATTTTGGCGAGGGGGGAAGCGAACGGGCCTCTATATACCATTAGAAGAAAGGAAAGAAGTAAGATCATGTCGACCACTATCTTGGATCTTCCCGAGCGAGAATATATCCTGCCTGGAACACGCACCTGCGCCGGTTGTGGACTGCCCATCGCTTACCGTTATATCCTCAAAGCGCTGGGTCCCAGAACGATCATGACCCATCCGGCTTGCTGTCTCACGATCCTCCACGGGATCTATCCCAAAACGCCCATTGCCATCAACGCGGTGAACAACACCTTCGCGAGCACCGCGGCATCCGCCTCCGGATTGGTGGCGGGGCTCAAAGCTACGGGGCAGGATTTCACCGTATTGGCCATGGCGGGCGACGGCGGCACGTTCGATATGGGAATTCAGGCTCTGAGCGGCGCCGCAGAGCGCGAAACCAATTTCATCTACGTCTGCTACGACAACGAAGCATACATGAACACGGGAGCACAGCGCTCCAGCGCAACTCCCACCGGAGCGGTCACCACCACCACCCCCTTCATCCCTAAGGAGCAGCCCAAGAAGGACTTCATCCAGATCATGGAAGCGCATCACCCGGCGTATCTGGCCACCACGTGCTCTTCCTATCCTGGGGATTTATTCAACAAGTTTGCCAAAGCCAGGGATATCAAAGGAACGAGGTTCATCCACCTGGCCGTTCCATGCCCTACGGGCTGGGGATTTGCCACGAAGGACACGGTCAAAGTCGGCCGCATTGCCGTAGAAACGGGAGTCGTCGTGCTTTATGAAGTGGAAAACGGCGAATTTCGGCTCACGGGCAAAAGCCTCAGCATGGCGCGCAGCGGCCGGAAACGTCCGGCGGAAGAATACCTGAAGCTTCAGAGCCGCTTCAAGAAAATGACTCCGGAACAGATGGCCGATTTTCAGCGCCAAACGGATGAACGTTGGGAACAACTTCTGAAACGGGCAGGCTTGTAAAGGGGCGGGGAAATCGAAGCTGGTTCGCTCCCAGGCAAAGGAGCTTTCAGGCAGTCTCTGAGAGAGGGGCGGGAAGACGAATCTTCCCGCCCCTCTCATATTATTCTTCCTCCCACCAGCGAACGAGAATGCTCCCCCAGGTAAATCCTGCGCCAAAAGCGGACAAGACCAGGTAGTCCCCCTTCCGCACACGTTTATCTTCCAGCAGGGCATCGTAGAGGCACAGAGGAATCGTTGCAGCGGTCGTGTTGGCATAGCGGTCGATATTGATGATGATTTTGCTCCGGTCTATGCCCATTCGATGCGCGCAGGCATCGATGATCCGCAAATTTGCCTGGTGAGGAACGAAGAGAGCGAGGTCTTTGCCGGAAAGTCCGTTATTTTCGAGGATCTTCACGGAAACATTGGCCATTTCGGTTACGGCATATTTGTAGACCTGTTTTCCTTCCTGATAGACATAATGCTCCTTGTTCGCCACGGTTTCGTGGCTGGGCGGGCGCAGGCTTCCACCGGCCTTCATGTGCAGGAAAGCCCCTCCAACGCCGTCAATGCGCTGCATGAAATCCAGAATGCCGTATCCCTCTTCGGGACAGGGCTGCAACAGCACGGCTCCGGCTCCATCCCCAAACAAGACGCATGTGTTTCGATCTTCATAATCGATGATGCTGCTCATGACATCGCTGCCGATGACCAGAACATTCTTGTATCTACCGGACTCGATCATCTGAGCTCCGGTGGAAAGGGAAAAGATGAACCCCGAACAGCCGGCGGAAAGATCGAATCCCCAGGCGTTTTTCGCGCCCAGTTCCTTTTGCACCAGGCAGGCCGTGGCAGGAAACATCATATCCGGCGTCACCGTCCCCACGATGATGACTTCGACTTCTTCCGGTTCGACACCGGCCCTCTCCAGACATTCCTGGGCAGCTCGAACGGCCATATGGGAGTTGCCCCTGCCAGGTTCCAGAATGCGCCGTTCACGAATGCCTGTCCGGGTAACGATCCATTCATCGCTGGTATCAACCATCTTTTCAAGATCGCTATTGGTTAAACGCCGCTCCGGCAAGAAGCGGCCCACTGAACGAATATAAGCCGTTCGAACTGACATTTTTCTATCCTCGTTTTACATGACCCCTTTGTACCATCCACCGTCAATCTGGATGGAAGCGCCGGTAATGTAACCCGCCCGCTCAGAGGCCAGAAAAGTCACCAGCGCTGCAAATTCTTCCGGGGTGCCCAAACGCTTCATGGGAATGGAAGATTCCCAACGCTTGACTACCTCCTCGGGGGTCGTTCCCTCTTTTTGCGCCGTTACCACGGAAAGCGAACGGACCCTCTCGGTCATGGTATATCCGGGGCATACGTTGTTGACGGTTATATTGTAGGAAGCCAGCTCGTTGGAAAGCGTCTTGGCCAAACCGACGACGCCGGAACGGACGGTATTGGAAAGAATCAGGCCATCGATGGGCTGCTTGACGGATATGGAGGTCATATTGATGATGCGGCCCGATCGTTTTTCCATCATGATGGGCACAACTTCCCGTGTCATGATGACAGTACTCATGAGATTGAGCTTCACACCGAAATGCCAGAGATCATCGTCTATTTCAAGGAAAGTTTTGGAAGGGGGCCCCCCCGCGTTGTTCACCAGAATATCCACGGTACCGTAATGCTCGATTCCCTTTCGAATGAAATTCCTGGCCTGATCGGCATTGCTCACATCGGCTGGGATTCCGATCACTTCCGCCCCCGTCGCCGCGCGAATCTCTTCGACCGCCTTGGGGAGTTCAGGATCATCGAGGGCACAAATGGCCACTTTTGCCCCTTCCCGGCACATCTCCATTGTAACGGCCTTTCCCAAACCTTGACTTCCACCCGCAATAAACGCCACTTTTCCCTTGAGTCCTAAATCCATTTCCACTCCTCCACTTATTTGGAATTTTCTAATTGGTTCCCTTTTGCATAAAACCCGTGTCACACTAATACCACAACGGGACTTTCACCGCCGTGTACTAGTCGTCGTAAAAGGCTTGCATCTCTTCGGTATATTCTCGATTTTCTTTATAAATATAAAATGGAGACCTTATAAGAAGCTCCTCCCCTCCACCTTTTCTGCTCTCGAGGCACACCAGGCGCGCAGCCCCCCCTGCGTGAGAATATACGATCGTGAGCTCCTTGGGGCTGAACCCGTGCTCCTGCGCAGCCGAGAGAAGATGCGCCATGCGCGCGGCAGGATAAATGGCCACGAGACGCCCCCCCTGCACCAGAAGATGCTTACCGGCAGCGAACACCTCACGGATGGAAGCGGTCAGCTCATGACGCGCCAGCGCCTTCTGCGGATGAGGGTTGATCTTTCCCGTGTCCAGGCGGCGATAGGGCGGATTGCTCGTCACAAGGTCGAAGCTCTGGGCCTGAACGTGCCGTGCGACGTCCCGGAAATCCATTCTCCGGATCTCGATTCGATCCGCAAAACCATTGGCCTCGACATTCTGTTCAGCCAACCTCGCCAGGTCGGGTTGAAGCTCCATGCCCAGAATCTTTTGCGCCCCTTTGCGGTATGCCAAAATGAGAGGAACAATGCCGCAACCCGTCCCCAAATCCACTATCCGATCCTCGGGCTTCACCCTCGTCAGTCCCGCAAGCAACACGGCATCCAGGGAAAAGCGGTAGCCATCCTTTTCTTGGCGGACCACAAGCTTGCCGTTAAATAAGGTATCGGATGTCAACACCAGAATTCCCCTCTCCTGCTAAGAGCCTATCCAAAAACCTACCTCGGCAGCGGACACCCCCCTTTAATCCCCCCTCGAGGGGGGACTAAGGGGGGTGTCGCAAAGTCTACAGGTGGTTTCCGGATAGGTTCTAAATCCCTTCCTCCTCCGTCGAGAGCGCGTGGATGACCATTCCGCTTCCGACCTTGGGATAAAAATAGGTGGATTTATGGGGCATGATCAAACCACTCGTAGCCACATCCTGCACCTGCTCGATTCGAGTCGCATTGATGAGAAAGCCCGCTTCGTAATTGCCCTCCTTGACCTCCTGCACCGTCTTTGAAAAATCGTGGCTGAAATGTATATTGTCGGCATTTGCCAGGAATGATTCGGAAAGCCCCAGGATTTTTTTCAACAGGACCTGGTCCAGCACCACTACGTCCAGGGTCTGCAATACCTCGGGAATCCGTATGCTCGAGAGGTAAGAAGAAACCGCATCCCTCTTGGCTTTCATCAGGAAAAAGCCCTCTACCCGTCTCGCATGGAAGCCGATGACCGTATCCTTCCGGGAAGCTCCCGCTTCAAGGCCGGCGCGCCACTGGTTTTCCCCGGAAGCCGTCTGTTCGAACCGCGAAACATCGAAATAAACTCGCGCCTTTTCCAGAAAGGATTCCAGATCCAGGGAATCGAGGGACCGGAGCAGCCGGTGCGTAGGAAGAATCGTCAGACCCTCCTGGTTGAGATTGGATAAATACACCATGATATATTCAAAGGAGGCGCGGGGACTCGCATTCTTGCAGCGTTGCCTTTGGATGTCGCGATAGTTCAGGGCCGTTTCATACCTGTGGTGGCCGTCGGCTATGAACAAAGGCTTATCCCGCATGAGATCCCGCACCCGCCTGAGAATTTCGAGATCCCTCACCCGCCACAAGCGATGCTCCATCCCCTGATGGTCTTTGAAAGATGCAACGGGGTCACCGTCGCGTCCCGCCCTCAGAGCACGATCCACGAATTCGTCCGGATCTGCATAAAGGGCAAAAACCGGACTCAGATTTGCCTGACATGCGAACATCAACTGCAGCCTTTCGTCCTTGACCGCCTGAAAGGTCTTTTCGTGGGGGCGGACAAAGCCGGAACTGAAATCCTCCAACCGCAAAGCACAGACAAACCCGTAGCGTGTCTTACGCACCTGGGGCGTCAGCGAATAGTGCAGTTCATAGTAGTACATACAAGGATCATCGTCTCGAACGATCACTTTTTCCCGCTGCCAGTCCTGGAAATACCTGGCTGCCCGTGTATGCGGATTGTCCTGTTCGGAATCTTCCGGTGTGGATTTCCCCAGTTCCAAACGCACCATATTGTATGGGCACATCTGATGATAAGCTTCCTGTTCCTTTGGAGAAATCACATCATAAGGCGGGATCACGACTTCAGCCAGATCTGGAACTTTTTCCTTATTGTAGCGCAGCCCGCGGAAAGGGGCTATTTCTGCCATGATCTAGTTTTCCTTTCTATTCTAAACTCAAAAAAATGGCCATCAGAGGATCGGCTTAGAGCAAGTCCTTGATATGAATGCGAGCTTTAAAGGCTTCCTTTGCTAACACAGCTGAGGATTTTTGACAAGCGGCATGCATTGCGTTTACCCTCCCGCCACCCATCCGCCAGGGAGGGGAGACTTCCCGGAAGTGTTCTCCGTGACCTCCGTGTCTCCGTGGTGAATAACGGGATATCGGAATCCGCCAACTCCCCTACATTTCATATCAAAAGAGGGATTGATCGGTTAAGGAATATTGCTCGGTGGGATTTGCGAGGATGAGAGACGAAAAATCAGCGGCCAATTCCAGAATTCCTGACCATTCTATGGCCCCCCTGGCCAAATCCAGCCAATGGGACACCTCATTGATGACTGCACTGTCGCTGGTGGCGACAACCGCCCCCTCGTAAGGGAATTCCCGTTCCGGCACCGGCACCGCCCGCGCCTCTCCTGGAATCCGAAGGGATTTTAAACGCCGGCGGTAGATATCCGCAAGACGCCCGCTGTGACTCATGGGAGCGTCAAAAAGGAAGAGGACTCGATGCGGGCGAAATTCCTCCAAGAAACGAAAAAGGGTATCCACGGCCATTTCGCTGACTTCACTGAACCGAAAGCGGGCCGACTGACCCGCCAGATCCCGTAAGGCCCCGTCGTTGGACATCAGGAGTGGGCGGCCCAAAATGGCGCTCTCCAGGGTGATCTGAACATTGTGACCGTCCACTGCCAGCAATTGGGATTGCCAGCCTGCCCCCTTGCAGCACTTGGCGCGGCGTCGCAATCCTTTCTCCTGACTGAAAATTCCACGATGGAGGAGCATGCGCTCCATATGCGTCAACTGGTAGCGGTTTCCCACCCATTCCAGAGCGGCCTCGCGTGGATAACGCCGGTTTTGAAAGAAAAAAAAATCCGCACCCGCTTGAGAAATCAACCACCTGCGCTCTTTTGAAAGCATTGATTTGGTGGAATCTGTTTGTGGGGCGCTAAACCCCATCAGGTTGACCTGCATCATACACCGGTTACACTTCATGCATCTTTCGAGGATGCCGATTTTTGCAAGGATTCATCTCGCAGATCTTTCCTCAAAACCTTACCCACTATGGTTTTGGGCAAAGAATCACGAAATTCTACAGACTTCGGTACCTTGTAGATAGCCAGCCGCGTTTTGCAAAACTCTATGATCTCTTTTTCCGTAATATTTTGCCCCGGCTTGGCTACAATGAAAGCCTTCACCGTTTCCCCCCGATATGGATCCGGAATCCCCACAGCCACAGCATCCAATACTTTGGGATGTTCGTACAGGACCTCGTCGATTTCACGAGGATAAATATTGTATCCCCCAGCAATGATCATATCCTTCTTACGATCCACAATGAAAAAATATCCCTCTGCGTCCATTGTGGCGATGTCGCCGGTATACAGCCATCCGTTCCGCAAAGCATATTTCGTTTCTTCCGGCATTTTCCAATATCCCTGCATCACCTGAGGACCTCGAACGATCAACTCCCCTTCCTTCAGGACGGGCATTTCCTCTGTCCCATATTCGAGATCCATGATCTTGCACTCCGTATCGGGGATGGGGATTCCAATGGAACCCGGTTTGCGGGTGCCTTCAATGGGATTGCAATGAGTAACGGGGCTGGCTTCCGTCAAGCCATAACCTTCTATGATGACGCTGCCCGTAAGGTTTTCAAACTTGCGCAGGACTTCCAGAGGCATGGGAGCCGATCCCGTAATGCAAAAGCGGATGGAAGACAAATCGTAGGATTGAATCCTGGGGTGATTCATGATGGCCGCAAAAATGGTCGGCACACCCGGGAAAAGGGAAATCTTGCGCTTTTGGAGAGTCTTGAGCAGTTCGTCCAGTTCAAACCGCGGGAGGATACTGCAGTAGCATCCCGTAAAGAGTGGTAAGTTCATGCAGACCGTCATGCCGAAAACGTGCGAAAAGGGCAGAACAGCCAGGAAGCGTTCCCCGCCCCATCTTAAATCGGGAAACCAGGAACTGATCTGCACCACATTCGCCAGAATATTCCGGTGAGAGAGTATGACCCCCTTGGCCACACCCGTCGATCCTCCGGTATATTGCAAAAGGGCTATATCGTCCAGATTGACGGTACAGGGAGGCGGCGTGGGTGGCGTGTTGGAAATCAGGTCCGGAAATCTGAAGACGTTTTCACTGTAGGGCACCGATGTGAATAGTTTTTTCTTCCTGGCCTTCAAGGGGTAGAGCCACCTGAGAATCAAGGGAAAGTAGTCCTTGATGCTGGTGGAAACAACCTTTTTGATGGCTGTTTTGGGAAGCACCCTTTCCACTTTGGGATAAAGATGGTCCAAAACCACCAAAAATTCCACTTCGGCATCTTTCCACTGGTGCTCCACTTCCCGCTCGACATACAGGGGATTGGTCATCACCACTATGGCGCCCAACCACAGGGCGGCATAATAGGCGATGACCGCCTGCGGACAGTTGGGAAGCATGATGGCCAACTTTGTGCCGGGTTTTACACCCTGGGCGTGTAATGCATTGGCCAGACACAAAATCTGTTCCCATAGGGAACGGTAGGTCAGAGTGGTTCCAAAGAATTCAACGGCAACATTTTGAGGAAACTTTGCTGCCGTTGCTTCCAACAAAAGCGGCAGACATTGCTCAGGGTAGTCTGCCGAATGAGGAACCCGAGAATCGTAGCTTTTATACCAGACCCGCTCCATCCCCCCTCCCTGCGTTGGGCTGGTTTAAGCACTTCCCATGTGCCCCTCGCATCATTGGCCTTTTGGTGCGACATAGTCACATTAAAACCACGGGGACACAGAGGGCACAGAGAAAGACCTCCAAATGAAATCTCCGTGTTCTCCGTGTCTCCGTGGTTCAGATGAAATCCGACAATGTCAAGTCAGATACTCCGAGTATAAGGGCTCCATGTTTATTCCCGGCCCCTTCCTTACAGGATCAAGAACAGGTGCTCTTCAATTTGCGCACCTCTTCAGTAAAAACAGGGATGAAGTTAAAGAGATCTTCCACTATCCCATAATCCGCCTTGCTGAAAATGGGGGCATCCGCATCCTTGTTGACGGCCACGATAAATTTGGAGGATCCCATTCCCGCCAGGTGTTGGATCGCACCGGATATTCCCACGGCAATGTAGAGATTGGGGTTGACAACCTTGCCCGTCTGCCCCACCTGGTCGGCATGGGGGCGCCATCCCGAATCCACTGCCGCGCGGGATGCGCCGACAGCAGCGCCGAGCAGCTTGGCCAGTTCTTCGATCAAGGCGAAGTTCTGAGCTTCCTTCATTCCTCGGCCGCCCGAGACAATGATCTCGGCACCAGAAAGTCCAACACGCCCGGAAGTATCCAGTTCAAGGCCAGTGACGGAAGAGCGGGGAATGGGAATGGATACATCGACCTTCTCGACCACAGCTTTTTTCTCCTCGCTGGGAGGCAGGCAGCTCATGACATTGGGACGGCAGGAGATAAGAGGCATGGCGCCGTCGGCCCATTCATTCCATGCCAGGCACTTTCCGGCATAGATCGGCTTTCGAGCTTTAACCTTTCCGTTCTCGACCACGATTTCAGTACAATCCTGCACCAGCCCTTCTTCGAGCCTTGCCGAGAGGCGTGCCCCGATGTCTTTTCCATCCACGGAGGCCGAGAGCAGCACCAGGGCGGGATCGCACTTTTTGATCATATCGGCGATGACCGGAACATGGGTCTCAGGCAAATAATTTTCCAGGGCCGGGTCATCGGCCACATAGACCTTATCCACTCCGTAGCGTCCCAGTTCGGGGGCCTTCTCGGCAACGCCATGCCCCACAACAATCGCACAGACTTCAGCTCCCAGTACGTCTGCAATCCGCCTCCCCTCACTGGCCACTTCAAAGGTAACACGGCGAAAATTCTCGGCACGGAATTCAGCAAGCACGCAAACACACTTTGACATCTTCGTTCTCCTCTAAATCACTTTAGCTTCTTCGTGCAATACCCTGACCAATTCCCTGGCCTTGCCTTCTGTATCCAGACCCCCATTGATGATCCGCCCCGGTGCGCGTTCGGGCGGCATTTCGAGGGAAAGGACCCGCACCTTGGCTTTTTCCGGGACAAATTCAGAAGCATCGAGTCCCAAATCGGCAAGAGTTTTCGTGGCCAAAGGTTTCTTTTTAGCTTTCATGATTCCAGGCAGAGAAGCGTATCTGGGATTCCAGACCGCATGGGAACCACCGAATGTCACCAGGGCGGGCAAAGTGGACTCCATGGTCACTTTCCCCCCTTCAATGGGCCGCTGGATGGAGACCTTACTGCCATCGCACTCGATGGAAACGGCGAGAGCCAGATGCGGCCAGCCCAAAAATTCGGCCACCATGGGGCCCCGCTGCGCCATGTCGTAATCCACAGCGCGCGAACCGCAGAAAACGAGGTCGGGATTCAATTCTTTGATGGCCGCGGCAACGGCTTTCGCCACCTTCAGGCGCCCATAACTCTCAAGAGCGTCTTCAGCAATCAACACCGCATTGTCCGCGCCCATTGCCAGAGCGGTACGGATGGATTCCACCACGCGCTGCGGTCCATAGCTCAGAATCGTAACGGTTCCACCAAGCTGTTGCTTCAGTCGGAGTGCGGCTTCCACGGCAAATTCATCATACGGATTGATGATCCATTTGAATCCATCGCTGACCACTGACTTGCCATCGCTTGCAATGCGAATTACCGATTCCGTATCAGGAGTTTGTTTCAACACCACGACAATGTTCACGGCTTCTCCTCCCTTTTCCCTTCCTTGGATCCTTTTTGATTGGATAAATATTGCTCTACGATCAAACACTCTATTTGATTAAAGCAAAAAGAGTATGCTTTCCTCTAACAGAGTCCCTTAGCATATCCTCCTTCAACGATTCAAGCAGAAATGGAGTTGACCGCACAAACAAAAGACAGGCGTCCTACAATACGAACAAGGTGCTTCCCGAGTTCTCAAGGAGGAAATAGAAGCCCGGATGAATGGCCAATCATTCAGCCCGGATCTTACATTCATCTCTCCTCTTCTTGCAAGGAAAGATGAATGTAAGATCCGGAAGATTGGGCTGAACTTTAGAATATTTTTGAAAAAAGAAAAAAAAATGAATTGCCCGCGAGCTTTCAACTGCCTTTCTGACAGTGGGGACAATACCCCTGGAAGATGATCTGCTGACGTAAGACACGAAATCCGTTCTCTTTTGGAAGCGGGATGTTTTCGACGGAGGGAAGACCCTTGACGTCTTCTATCGCCTGGCACTTCAGACAAACCATATGATGATGAGGGGTGACGAGGGCATCATATCGCGCTACATCCGTCATCGGGCTCACCTTTTGAATCAACCCGACTTCGTAAAAACGTTCCAGGGTCTTATAAACCGTGCCAAGTGAAATCATGGGAAAGCGTTTTTTCACCTGTTGATAAATCGATTCGGCGCTGGGATGATCTTTTGTAAAATAAAGTGTTTGATATATGGCCAACCTCTGGTAGGTCACCTGTAGACCATGTTTCCTCAAGGTTGCGATAAAATCCTTATCGTTCATCTCCTCCATTTGGATTCCCCCTCACTGTGGATGTCATTAGAAGTGACTCGGTGGATAACCTGACCAGGCAACGATAAACGTATGACAAGTTTATAAAGAAAATTTATAGGAATCTTTAGAATCTACGCAAGTTTTTTCTCATAGGAATCCATATTTTTTAGCCCATACTTTCTCTATTCCCTTTTTCTTTTTCCTGGAATCGTTTCAAGTAAATCATGAGGACAGACAGGGCTGCGGGCGTGATGCCCGGAATTCTGGAGGCCTGCCCCAATGAAATGGGGCGAATGGAGCTGAGGTTCTGCTTGATTTCATTAGAGAGCCCCGGAATATCCCCATAGGAAAAATCAACGGGAATCGAGATGTTTTCAAGCGATTTGAATTTCCTGACTTCCTGTTCCTGCCGCCTGAGATATCCCTCGTATTTGCATTCCACCTCCACCTGCTCTTTCACCCTTTCCGCAAGAGGCTCCGGAGGGGCGGAGAGAGCTTCGATATCGCCGTAAGTGAGTTCCGGCCGTTTGAGGAGCCTGTCCAGGGAAACCGGCTCTTCCAAGGGGGGAGAACCCTTTTCCAATAGCGCTGAATTGATGGCGGCTGACGGACGCAGATGCGTATGACGAAGCCGTTCCAGTTCGGCATGAACGGCGTCGCGCCTTTCGAGAAGCTCCCGGAGAGCGGAATGGGGGCGCAGTCCCAACTCGCAGCCTTTTTCCAAAAGCCTCATGTCCGCATTGTCTTCCCGCAGCAAAAGACGATATTCAGCGCGGGAAGTAAAGATACGGTAGGGTTCATTGGTCCCGCGAGTCACAAGGTCATCCACCAAAACAGCCATGTAGGCTTCCGAACGATTCAGAAGAAAGGGGGGTCTCTTCTGTACTTTCAGGGCCGCGTTGATCCCCGCCCACAAGCCCTGGGCGGCGGCTTCTTCATAGCCCGAAGTGCCGTTTATCTGACCGGCCAGATAGAGCCCCTGGACTCTTTTGGTTTCGAGAGTGGGAAGAAGCTGTGTCGGTTGAACGAAATCATATTCAATGGCATACGCGGGACGCATCACTTCTGCGTTTTCCAGGCCGGGAATGGTTCGGATAAGCCCCAGCTGCACTTCGTACGGCAGGGAGTTTCCTGTTCCACTGGCATAGATTTCCTCGGTCTCCAAGCCTTCCGGTTCCAGGATGATCTGGTGAAACTCCTTGTGGGGAAAACGCATGATCTTGTCTTCCAGAGACGGGCAATAGCGGGCTGAAACCCCTTCGATGGTTCCATTGTAAAGGGGGGAAAGATGAATGTGGCGCCGTACCTGGTCGTGGGTGCTTTCGTGGGTCCTACCGATGAAGCAGGAAATCTGGGGCAGGTCGATGCGTTCCGTCGAGAGAGAAAAAGGCCTGGGATTCGGGTCCCCTTCCTGTTCCCTGAATTGAGTGAAATCGATGCTCTCCCTGTGTATGCGGGCTGGAGTCCCCGTTTTCATCCGTCCCAGAGTAAACCCCATTTTCACCAACTGGTCCGCCAACACATTGGAGGGAAATTCTCCCGCCCGCCCGGAGGGAATCCGGGTGCTGCCGATATGGACCAGACCGTGCAGAAACGTCCCTGTGGCCAGAACGACAGCTCCGGCGCTGAAAAAGGTTCCCATCTGGTCGACGATGCCCCTTACCCGACCATCCTCCACTACCAAAGATTCCACCAGGGTCTGCTTCAATTCCAGATTTTCCTGGAGTTCCAAAGCATGCTTCATGGCGCGGCGGTAGAGCACCTTGTCGTTTTGGGTGCGCGTGCCGCGGACCGCAGGGCCTTTCTTGGTATTGAGCAGACGAAATTGGATGGCCGTGCGATCCGTCACCTTTGCCATTTCACCACCCAATGCGTCGATTTCCTTAACGAGGTGGCCCTTTCCGATTCCTCCCACAGACGGCGAGCATGGCATGTGCGCGACCGTATCCAGGTAAATGGAAAAAATCAGAGTCTTACATCCCATGCGGGCCGCAGCGAGAGCCGCTTCGCATCCAGCATGGCCGGCTCCTACGACTATCACGTCATATCCGTGGATCATCTTCTAAAATCCTTCGCATTGAGCTATAATTTTTTTGATTTGTTCGTCTTGCCGATGCGATGATTCTTTCTCCGTTACCGGCGTCATGACCAAACCGTACGGCAAAAACATCCAACTCTCAATCCTTATGCCGCAAAGAATCGAGAATCATGCTCACAAAACCTTATAGAGACTATAATTCATACCTGAGAGAACTTTTTGGCTGCCGCGTTCAAAAAATCACTCTGGATGCCGGTTTGACATGCCCCAACCGGGACGGCACTCTGAGCACCGGCGGATGCATTTACTGTAACGAACGAGGCTCGGGCACCGGAGCTTCTCAGCAATCGCAAAGTATAACGGAACAACTCAAAAAGGGAAAAGACTACTTGAAACGAAGGTACAAGGCCACAAAATTCCTTGGCTATTTTCAGTCTTTCACCAACACCTACGCACCCCTTTCCACTCTGAAATCGCTCTATGAGGAGGCATTGTCCGATCCTGATGTCGTTGGCCTGACCATCGGAACACGCCCAGACTGTGTATCCGAGGAAGTGCTGGAATATCTGGAAGGCCGGTCCAGGGAGCACTTGATCTGGCTCGAATACGGTCTTCAATCGGCCCACGACGTCACTCTCCGCCGCATCAACAGGGGCCATGACGTGGCGGCCTTTGTGGATGCCGTGCAGCACACTCGAGCTCGAAAGATTCCCATATGTGTGCATGTCATACTGGGCCTTCCGGGAGAAGATCGTGAGATGATGCTGGAGACAGCACGTTTCCTGGCGGGACAGGATATCCAGGCCCTGAAGATTCACCTTCTATATGTCGTGCGCGGAACAGTTCTGGAAGAATGGTATGTGAAGGGGGATTACAGGTGCCTTTCCCGCGAGGAATATGTGGCGGTAGCGGGTCAATTTCTGTCGCTCCTCCCACCTCGTTTCATTATACAGCGCGTCACCGGCGACCCTCACCCGGAGGAGCTGGTGGCACCTCTCTGGGCATTGGAAAAGAGTCAAAACATTCAAGCCCTGCATGCTTATATGGAGCGGCATGGACTCTACCAGGGGAAGGCTCACCGAACTTGAATCAAAGACTTTCGGATTTTGCCTTTTTCTTCACATTGACACAAACGGGTCAGTCCGTTAAATACTTCTCGGGGCAAAGGCACCACCGAAATTCGATGTCCCCTATATTCGATATCTATATAAAGGAGAATTTCATGAGAAAGTCTTACGACAGGTACTTCGATAAAGAACGAAACTGCGGCATGCGAGAAAAAGGTTTTACACTTATCGAATTGCTGATTGTAATGATCATCCTCGGGTTGCTGGCAGCTCTGGTCGCTCCTAAAATGTTCCAAAAGGTGGGCAGTTCCAAACAGAAGGCGGCAAAAGCACAAATATCCATGTTGTCGACAGCCCTCGATGCTTACCGGCTGGATGTCGGGTCCTACCCCACAACCGATGAAGGAATGGAGGCCCTCAGAAAAAACCCCAACCGGGATACCTGGGACGGGCCTTATTTATCAAAAGACGTCCCTCCGGATCCGTGGGGGCACCCGTATGTTTACCGGTTCCCAGGCGAACACGGCGATTATGATCTTTATTCTCTGGGAGCGGATGGTCAGGATGGCGGCGAAGGTGAAAATGCTGATATAGTGAGTTGGGAATAACCGGATCCTGCGGTTTGAACCGGTTTATTTTTCTACTTTCTCTTGACTTTACCGGGGAAAAATGATTTTAGGAGAGTTTTGCGGCAGATAGCTTTGTTGGTTCCCTTGTGCGAGAGTGGCGGAACTGGTAGACGCACTGGACTTAGGATCCAGCCCTGCTGGCAGGATGGGGGTTCAACTCCCCCCTCTCGCACCAGGTCAGATATGATATTTTCCGATTGCGATGACTTTCCAACAGAAAGGCAAAAGAACGTGGAAAT
The DNA here is from genome assembly GCF_027925305.1 of Desulforhabdus amnigena. NCBI lineage: Bacteria > Pseudomonadati > Thermodesulfobacteriota > Syntrophobacteria > Syntrophobacterales > Syntrophobacteraceae > Desulforhabdus > Desulforhabdus amnigena. The sequence continues at coordinate 2,342,390 of NZ_BSDR01000001.1, forward strand.
GAACGTTTCCGTTGTCGACCTTAGTGCAAATCAAAAGAAACTTCATGTAGAAATCCCTGCCGACAAGGTTCGGAAGGAGCTCGAAGCGAAATATCGAGACTTGAGCAAACAAGTCCGAATCAAGGGTTTTCGACCGGGGAAAGTACCCCGCAGCATCCTGAAATCCTATTATGGTAAAACCGTTGAACATGAGGTTTCATCACAGTTCATTCAGGATACCTTTTCCGAGGCGTTGCGCGAAGCGGACTTACACCCTCTCGTGCAGGCGGATGTCAGTGAAACCCGTTTCGATGACAACGGTGCGTTTGTTTACGTTGCCGTCGTGGATGTCTCCCCCCCCTTCGAAGTTGAAGGGTATAAAGGGCTGGAAGTTCAAAAGTCTCCCGTAAAAATCGATGAGGATCAGGTCCAGGCCGAATTGGAACGGATCCGTGAGCAAAATGCTCAGCTTCTTCTCGTCGAGGAAGACCGGGCGATCCAGGAAGGTGACGTCGTTCTGACGGACTTTGTGCCTTCTCTGGACGGCAAGGTTTTCGAGAAGGGAAAGACCGAAGATTTTATGGTCGAAGTTGGAAAGCATGCCATTCACCCGGAATTCGACGGACACCTGATCGGACACCATGCAGGGGAGTCGGTTTCTTTTGAGCTGGACTACCCGGAGGATACCCCCACACCGGAAATTCGGGGCAAGAGGGTTCACTTCGATGTTCAGATCAAGGAAATCAAGAAGAAGGAGCTCCCCGAACTCAATGACGAGCTGGCGCGGACGGTTAAGTTCGACACGTTGGACGCTCTGAAAGAATCCATTCGCGAAAGGCTGCGAAAGCGGGAAGAAGAGAGAATTTCCGTAGAGGTTCGTCAGCAGATAACAGATCAACTTTTGAGTAAAGTCCAACTGGATCTCTCTTCCAAGGTGATCGAACGGGAAGTGGACCGGTTGATTGACCTTCTCAAAAACCAGTTCGAGAGTCAGGGTTTGAAAATAGATACCTCCAGGTTCAATACGCCTGAAATAAGAGGCGAGTACCGTCCGCAGGCAGTGAGGAACCTTTCTCAGCGTTTGATTTTCCAGCAAATTGCAAAACAGGAAAACATCGAACTGACAGACGAGGACCTGGAAGAGATCTATCGGGGGATTGCCCTTTATGCCCGAATGGATGTTGAAAAGGTCAAAGCGGAATACGCCGACAGCTCCCTGGTGGAACAGGCAAAAGAGGGCAAGATCCAGGAAAAAGTCCTGAAACTTTTAGAAGAAACAGCGGTTTACAAGGAACTCCCCGATGAGGGGGTGAATACAAACACAGATTGAGGAGTTACAAATGTCCCTTATCCCTGTCGTCATTGAACAGAGTAGTCGAGGTGAGCGAGCCTTTGATATTTATTCTCGCTTATTGAGGGACCGAATCATATTTTTGGGCACCGCCATTACGGATGAAGTCGCCAATGTGATCATCGCTCAGATGCTTTTCCTTGAATCGGAGGATCCCGACAAGGATATCCACTTCTATATCAATTCTCCGGGAGGATTGGTCACGGCAGGGCTCGCTATCTACGACACGATGCAGTACATCAAGCCCAATGTTTCCACCCTTTGCATGGGGCAAGCCGCCAGCATGGCAGCTGTTTTGATGGCTGCAGGAATGAAAGGCAAGCGATACGCCCTTCCCCATGTGCGCATCATGTTGCATCAGCCCATGGGCGGATTCCAGGGCCAGGCAACCGACGTGGACATTCAGGCGAAAGAAATCCTGCGCCTGCGGGAAGAGCTGAACCAGATCCTGGTTCGGCACACCGGCAAGGAACTGGAACAGATCCAGCGAGACACCGAAAGAGACTTTTTCATGTCCGGTTTACAGGCCAAAGAATACGGCATGGTGGACGAAGTCATCACGTCGAGAGGAGTCGGTGAAACCGCAACCCGGGGCGCATGACGGAATCTTTTGAAGGTATGAGGGTCCAACCCCTCTCATGAGGGGTTGGACCAGATTACTTCAGACTATCCAAAACCTGCTTCCGGAGCCCTCGGAATTCCCCCTTCACTTTCTCCTCGTTTTTTCCTCTCATCAGGAGACCCATTGAGGCTTTGGTAGCTGGAAACCCGCTCGAACTGTCACTCTTTCCCCACGAACTTGGATATTCCCCTTCCCGTGTCTTCACCAAAATCCTCTGCACGAATTTTGGGATTCCCTGCATCGCCGAACAACCTTTCTTTTGTAAATACGGGTACTCATGCTTATTTTTTGTTCCGGCGTGTGTGCTCTTTACAGACGAAAGATATTGACCTTTCTTTATTCTCAAGGTAGGGGTGTAAGGCTATGAAAGCTATGTAAAAAGAGAATTAAAAGTGGCTAAAAAAAATCGGCATGGTTATAATATTTTTAAATTGCGAGGGAAAAGGAATTAAGGACCTTACATCTTGCATGATATGCAGCACCCCAACGTTATGGTTGTGGTGTCATCCATAATATGGAAATATGCAACATGGCCAAGGAGGACTTGAATGGCTAGAAAGCGCGAAGAACGAGGTGGGGAGTTGAGATGCTCCTTTTGTGGCAAGAGTCAGGACGAAGTGAAAAAATTGATCGCGGGTCCTACGGTGTACATCTGCGATGAATGTGTCGAACTTTGCAATGACATCATTGCCGAGGAATATGAACGGGAGGAATCGGCCCGCGCCACTCAGATACCAAAACCTGCCGAAATTAAATCCATTCTGGATCAGTACGTGATTGGGCAGGAGCGAGCGAAAAAAGTTCTCTCTGTTGCCGTCCACAACCATTACAAACGCATCGAACTGAAGCTCGATAAAAATGATGTGGAGCTGCAGAAGAGCAATATTCTCATGATCGGTCCCACCGGTTCAGGGAAAACCCTCCTCGCTCAGACCCTTGCCCGCATTCTCAATGTACCCTTTACGATAGCGGATGCAACGACGCTTACGGAAGCGGGTTATGTGGGGGAAGATGTTGAAAACATTTTGGTCAGCCTCATTCAGGCGGCCGACTATGATATTGAGAAGGCATCGAGAGGAATCGTCTACATCGATGAGATCGACAAGATAGCCAAAAAGTCGGACAGCCCTTCGATAACGCGTGATGTTTCTGGAGAAGGTGTTCAGCAGGCGCTTCTCAAAATCTTGGAAGGCACAATCGCCAATGTTCCTCCCAAGGGTGGAAGAAAGCATCCTCAGCAGGAATTCATAAAGATTGATACCACGAATATACTCTTTATCGTGGGGGGGGCTTTCAATCATCTTGAAAACATCATACAGTCCAGAGTGGGGGTCAAAGGACTCGGCTTTGGAGCTGAAATCCGCAGCAAGGAAGAAAAGAGCCTGGGAGAGGTGCTTGTCCGCGTGCAGCCGGAAGATCTCATCAGGTTCGGCATGATTCCCGAGTTCGTTGGGCGGTTGCCCGTCATCGCGACGCTCAAGGAACTCACAGAAGATGAGCTGGTAAGCATTCTGACCGAACCCAAGAATGCGTTGGTCAAGCAGTACAAGAAACTTTTCGAACTCGAGGATGTACGTCTTCGCTTTACGGATGGTGTCCTCAAGGCCATTGCCAAGGAGGCCATCAATAGAAAATCCGGAGCAAGAGGGCTTCGATCCATCATGGAGAATATCATGTTGGATATTATGTATGACCTGCCTTCACAACCAGAAATTCAGGAGTGCATCATCAATGAAGATGTCCTCCTCAAACAAGCCGAACCCTTGCTCATGTACCGGGGGCAGAGTCAAGAATCTGCTTAGAGCCTGCTCCTCTTTTGAGGGGAAGAGCCGAAGGATGCTCGACTCTCAAGCAGATGAATTTTTCAGATAGCTAATATCCTGCAAAAAGATATCCTATAAAAAGCCGATGTATCCACATCGGCTTTTTATAAGGTACAACCGCTGAATATTTTATGGAAGTGTTGGATTATTTTGAATTGAGGGACGCACTGGGTAGAACCGGCATATGTTTTCAACGGGAGAGATTACCGAATCATGTTTAAGCTAACCAGAAATAAGGACGACCAACAAAATAATGCCCACACCTTTGCTCTCCCACTATTGCCTTTGAGAGACATCGTGGTTTTTCCAGCCATGGTGGTTCCTTTGTTTGTGGGACGTGACAAATCGGTAAATGCTTTAGAAAAAGCGATGAGTATGGACAAGAAGATCTTCCTGTCCGCTCAAACAAAAGCAAAAATGGATGATCCCCAGGAATCGGACATTCACCGGGTGGGCACGGTTGCCAACATCCTGCAAATTTTGCGACTTCCGGATGGAACGGTCAAGGTTCTGGTGGAAGGCGAGTTTCGTTCGAAAATCATCAATTTTCTTCCCAACAACGAATACTTTCACGTTCACCTGGAGGAGCTTGAAGAGCCCCCGCAGAATCCATTGGAAGTGGAGGCCTTACGGCGCAACCTGCGTTCAGCTTTTGAAAGCTATAGTAAGCACAATAAGAAAATCACTCAAGAAGTGTTGGATGCCGTAGCCGCAGTCGACGAACCTTCTCGCCTGGTCGATACCATCGCAGCCTACATGCCTTTGAAGCTGGAAGTCAAGCAGGCCCTTTTGGAAACCCTGGATGTTTCTTTGAGAATGGAAAGATTGTTCGGACACATTCGGGCCGAAATCGAAATCATCCAGACGGAAGAACGCATCAAGGGCCGGGTCAAAAAGCAAATGGAAAAGACCCAGCGCGAATATTATCTCAATGAGCAGATGCGCGCCATTCAGAAAGAAATGGGCGAGAAGGATGACTTCAAGTCCGAGTTGGAAGATCTTGAAAAACGCATCAAACGGAAAAAACTCACCAAGGAGGCGGGAACAAAGGTACGGGCGGAGTTCAAGAAACTCAAGCTCATGTCTCCCATGAGCGCCGAAGCAACCGTGGTGAGAAATTACATCGATTGGATCCTTTCTCTTCCCTGGTTTGAGAAGACCAGGGACAAGATCGACATCGATGAAGCGGCACGAATCCTCAATGAGGATCATTACGCTCTTGAAAAACCGAAAGAACGGATTTTAGAGTACCTGGCAGTCCAGGCGCTTGTAAAAAAAATCAAGGGCCCCATTCTCTGTTTCGTAGGCCCTCCCGGAGTCGGAAAGACATCCCTCGCCCGCTCCATCGCCCGGTCCATGAACCGAAACTTCATTCGGCTTTCCCTGGGCGGAGTGCGGGATGAGGCGGAAATTCGAGGTCACCGAAGAACCTACATCGGTGCGATGCCTGGAAAGATCATTCAAAGCCTCAAAAAGGTAAAAAGCAACAATCCGGTATTTTGTCTTGATGAAATCGATAAGATGAGTGCAGACTTTCGAGGAGACCCTTCAGCCGCACTCCTGGAAGTGTTGGATCCCGAGCAGAATTTTTCTTTCAATGATCATTATCTGGACCTGGACTACGATCTGTCGGAAATTTTCTTCATTACCACGGCCAACACATTGCATTCCATCCCCGCCCCTCTCAGGGATCGCATGGAAATCATACAGATCGAAGGCTACACCGAACTGGACAAAATGAATATTGCAAAGCAGTTTCTGGTTCAGAAGCAATGTAAAGCCAATGGTCTAAATCCGGAAAACGTGGAATTTCCCGATGAGATTCTGCTCTACATCATCCGCCACTATACAAAGGAATCGGGGGTGCGAAATCTGGAACGGGAGATTGCCTCCGTATGCCGTAAGGTAGCCAAGGAAGTCGTTCGCAGCGGAAAAGCGACTCGAGTGGAATTGACGGAAGAAATCGTTCAGGAATACCTTGGGGTGCCGAAATTCCGCTACGGGCGTGCGGAAGAAAAAGACGAGATCGGTCTGGCTATGGGATTGGCCTGGACGGAATTTGGCGGCGATATTTTGGGAATTGAAACCATTGCCGTGCCGGGTAAGGGCAAAATCACCATTACGGGTAAACTCGGTGAGGTCATGCAGGAGTCCGCGCAGGCGGCGCTCAGCTACGTGCGCTCCCGCGCCACGCGCCTGGGAATTGCGCCGGACTTTTACCAGAATCTGGACATCCATGTGCATGTTCCCGAAGGAGCAATTCCCAAGGACGGTCCATCGGCAGGCATCACAATGGCAACGTCCATCGTATCGGCCTTGACCCGCATCCCGGTAAGAAGTGATTTGGCCATGACCGGGGAAATCACTCTCAGGGGGAGAGTCCTCCCCATTGGAGGCCTTAAGGAGAAGATTCTGGCTGCACATCGAGCTCTTTTGAAGACGGTCCTCGTTCCCAAAGAAAATGCAAAGGACCTCAAAGAGATTCCCGCCAGGATTCTCGAGGAAATTCATGTCGAACTCGTGGAACACACAGACGACGTCTTGCATAAGGCCCTGGCATTGAAAGAGGGTGAAGAACTTTTTCATGAACAGGAATCAGGACAGGGTCCCGTTATTTTCGATGCCAAGAAAACGGCATCAGACGAAATTCGGGCACACTGAAAATAGTCTTTAAAAAACGCTTGACTTTCAAGGGCTGTTCCGGTAAATATTCAAACTCGTTCGGGGGGGAAACAAGTTGTTCGCCCGGGCGTTTTTTGGGGGCGAATAGCTCAGCTGGGAGAGCATCGGCCTTACAAGCCGAGGGTCACAGGTTCGAGCCCTGTTTCGCCCACCAAGAAAGTGTTCCACCATATGCGGGGTCGTAGTTAAGATGGTTATAACGCCGGCCTGTCACGCCGGAGGCCGAGGGTTCAAGTCCCTTCGACCCCGCCAGAAAATTCAAGGAGCCAACAGATCCTATTGGCTCCTTTTTTTATGTTGTACACACGTTTTCCCTTTACCCCGATTTCCGCATTTTTTGAACCCTCCAAATAGAATTCCTCTCTCCTTAAATTCTGCAAAGATATGCCTGCAATGGTTGAGCATTGCATCTTTGTCGGAGTAGCGTGACGTCCCTCGCCGTAACCATTTTTCGATCACGGCGAGATCCCGCTCCGACATGATGATCAAATGTCTTAATTTTTCATGCATAAAAGAACATCGATCGACAATCCGAATAAAGATGTAGTCAAAGGCCTTCACTATATGTAGGACATAAACTACATTTAATAAAAATCCCCCTGTTTTTCAGAGCGATTCCACCTCAGCAAAGTTCGGGTCAACAATAATTCAACTCACTGACATTAAATGATTTATTCTCTTTGTTCGCATTTTTGGCCAATGCAATGGCATGAATTGTGTAAATTCAAGAGCGGTTTCGAATGTAATTGTATTAAATACTTAGAAGCCTGACAAAGGCAAACCACTCGAAAGGGTGGGACGCAAAACCACCGGCCTATGACCTTTTATTATTAGAGGTTGCCAGGTAGCGGGGTTTCCAGGCGGACCAGTACCTCCCCCGGTGCTGAATGCCGCATCGCATGTTGACCTAAAATGGAGGTACTCGAGTGTTTCATTCCAAAATTTCACGTTTTTTCTGCTATATTGATAAGATATTGATTTTGCCATTGGCATTCCTTTCCTTTCTTTGCTTCTTCAACAACTCGGCGCATGCCGCTCAAGTGAGTCTGGCATGGGATCCAAACACTGAAAGCAACCTGGCCGGCTACAAAATCTACTACGGCACTTCCAGCAGGAGCTATGGCGATCCGATATGCGTCATAAATCAAACAACCTGTACCATCGAGAACCTGACAGAAGGTCAAACTTACTATTTTGCGGCAACGGCATATGATACTTTGGGCAATGAAAGTGCTTACTCGGAGGAACTCGTTTACACGGTTCCCGTCTCTGTTTTTTCCAACACCCCGCCCACCGCATCAATCGATACTGTGACCACGACCTCAGATGCACCGGTTACCATCGATGTGCTTTCAAACGATAGAGATGCCGACGGAGATGCTTTGAGCATAAAATCGGTCAGTGTAGCTTCCCACGGAACCACCAAAATCAGTGGCAATAGCGTGATCTACACCCCTGCCGCAAACTACTCCGGCACTGATTCTTTCACCTATATCGTCATGGATACACATGAAGCTACAGCGACTGGTTCCGTAAGCATCAATGTAGTTGCCGTGAATCAACCTCCCACGGCGATTGATAAGAATTTCAATACAGATCAGGATAAACCTTTCAGCGGCACACTGAGCGCAAGTGATCCCGACGGAGATGCTCTGACTTACAAAATTGTGACCGGAGGCTCCAAGGGAACTGTGACCTTGACCAACGCTCAAACGGGAACCTTTACCTACAGCCCCTTTGAAGGCGCTACGGGTATGGACCAGTTTACCTTCAAAGCAAATGATGGAAGCCTGGATTCCAACGAAGCGAAGGCGACCATTTCCATCACGGCATCTTCTGGTAAAATAACAATAGAGACAGGAGACGTAAGTATTGACAACAACTGGACGTACGTATCCTTCAGGAAAGTCTTCTCTGATCCGGTGGTTGTCGCAAAACCCGCTGGCTACAACGACACAGATCCATGCGTAGAGAGAATCCGAAATGTGGGGCCATCCGGTTTTGAAATCCGAATCGCGGAATGGGATTATCAGGACGGGTCGCATGCAAAGGAAACGGTGAGTTATCTGGCAATGGAAAAGGGCAGCTACGTTCTTCCCGATGGTACACTTTGTGAAGCTGGAAGGTTTAATACAGGCAATACCACTTCATTTGGAAGGTTTGGTTTTCGTCAAACATTCCAGATGGAGCCGGTAATCATCACTTCGATTACGACCGAAAATGGAAAAAACACCGTAACGGGGAGAATGCAAAGTATAAAAACGACAGGCTTTGGCTTCAAACTGCAGGAGCAGGAATCGAACACCAAATCCCATGCTCTCGAGACTGTTTCCTATATAGCCTGGGAACCTTCGGCCGGGTCTCTGGGCGCTCTGCATTTTGCTGTAAGCCGCACCGATAAAGTTATGAATTCCGATTGGAACTCTGTGGTCTATGGACAAAGCTTTGAGGGACCACCCGCTCTGCTGGCGGACATGCAGACCACAAACGGCGGCGACACGGCTGGATTGCGTTACTCATCCAAAAATTGCATACAGTCGGAACTCAAAGTCGAAGAAGAGCAGTCCAAAGACTCAGAAACCTGGCATACCACGGAAACAGTGGGCATTATGGCTTTCGAGGAAAACCCATCCAAGCAAAGAGAGGTTGTCTTCGCCGTTAATTCCGGGGGCTCAGAGTATGTAGATGCAACAGGTATCACCTACCAAGCCGACAGGCTTTTCTCCAATGGAGGAACATACGTTTCCACCGCATCCATAGGAGGAACCCCCGATGATCCCCTCTACCAAAGCGAGCGCTACGGCGATTTCGCTTACGCAATCCCGGTTACCAATGGAAATTATCTCATAACGCTCAAGTTTGCAGAAATCTATTGGGATACTGCCGACCAACGCAGTTTCGATGTCCAAATCGAGGGCGCCGAAGCCGTTACAAACCTCGATTTGTTCTCTAAAGTGGGGAAATTCACACCCTACGATATGGTCTTCCCCGTAAGCGTTCGAGACGGGACTCTTGATATCCGTTTCAGAACCGATAAGGACAACGCAAAAATCAGTGCAATTCTTGTTCAGACAAATTAGGCATCATACAAAATATGCTCGCAATGGTTGGTAAAGTTTTCAACCGTTCACTGGATAAAAAATTTCTGCCCCCGAGGAACCTTCATTTCCTCGGGGGCGGTCGTTTTGCGCGATGGCTCTTCTGGATTTCCTCTGAACCAAACAGTTGATGCAGCCGGCAAACGTCCTTTTGATGAGTATCAAATCATTCTGCGATCAAAATGACCATCGACCGGGCCTGCAAAGGATAGATACCCTGCTCTTTCATTATTTTTTCCTTTCCCACTGTTCGTATGTCGTGGGGATAGGATTTGGAGGTGTCGACAAAGCGATGCCAAAAACGGCCGGGAGGCGGAGACGGCAACGTGAAAACTTTCGCCGTTTCTTCAGCGTTGAAGAGGATACACAAGGCCTGCTTCGATTCGTCCGCTTCACCTTTCATGGGGTTGACCATACACCCTAAAGTACGCCCATCGCCTTCCCACTCGGGCACTTTTCCATCCGGACCAAACCAAACGATATCGTCAGCCGTGTAAAATTTTTCTGCGGCCAGCACCTTGTGCCTTTTACGAAAATGAATCATCTCCCGTGTAAACCTGAAAATTTGACGATTTCGCGACAACAGAGTCCAGTCAAACCAGGAGACCTCGTTGTCCTGGCAATAAGCATTGTTGTTTCCTTTCTGAGTCCTTCGAAATTCGTCTCCTCCCAAAATCATGGGGACTCCGCGGGAAATGAAAAGCGTTGCCAGCATATTCTTGATCTGGCGGATGCGAAGACTTTCAATGGCAGGATCGGTCGTTTCGCCTTCGACGCCGTAATTGTCACTGAAATTCTCGTCCTCCCCATCCAGGTTCTCTTCACCATTTGCCTCGTTGTGCTTCAGCTTGTAACTCACCAAATCGTTCAGAGTAAACCCGTCGTGGCAGGTGATAAAATTGATGCTGTTCAAGGGATGCTTTCCGGTACGCTGATACAAATCGGCACTGCCGCATATGCGACTAGCCAGTGCGCCGATCATTCCGGGATCACCTCGCCAGAACCTGCGCACATCGTCCCGATAATGTCCGTTCCATTCAGACCAACGCTGCCCGGGGAAAGAGCCTACCTGATAAGCCCCTCCGGCATCCCATGCTTCGGCAATGAGCTTCACATCCCGAAGAAGAGGATCTTCGGCGATCCTCTCGAGAATCGGCGGGTTGGGCAATATGTCCCCATTGAGGTCCCGGCCCAGTACCGTGGCCAGGTCGAAGCGGAAGCCATCCACATGCATCTCTATGACCCAATGCCGCAGGCAATCCAAAATATAGCCTCTCACAACCGGATGGTTACAGTTGAGAGAATTTCCACAGCCTGAATAATTCCTGTAGAGCCGACGGTTACTTCTCAACATGTAGTAGATGCTGTTTTCCATTCCCCGAAAGTTCAGAGTGGGCCCCCTTTCATCCCCCTCTGCCGTGTGGTTCAGCACAATGTCCAAAATGACTTCTATGCCGGCCCGGTGCAATTCCCTCACCATCGTCTTGAATTCCGTGACCTGGCATCCCAGTTCTCTGCCGCTGGAATAACTTTCCTTGGGAGCAAAAAAGGAGACCGTATTGTAACCCCAAAAATTGCGCAACCGCTCTCCCGTAATGGGGTTCAGCCGATCCAGTTCATTCTCGTTGAATTCTTGAACCGGCATCAGTTCGATGGCGGTAATGCCCAGTTTCTTGAAATAGGGAATCTTTTCGACTATGCCGAGGAAAGTGCCGGGATTCTTGGCGGCCGAAGAGGGATGTATGGTAAGGCCTCGAACATGGGTTTCGTAAAGGATAGTATCGGACCAGGAATGCTTCAGGGGACGATCTCCCTGCCAGTCAAAACGGGTGTCCGCCAAAAGACACTTGGCCATATGCCTGGCATTGTTTTCCGTCGAACAAAAGATATCCAGCTCAGCCGCATAGAGTTGAGCCCCTATGGCAAGCTTGAAATCCCAGTTCCGTGTCCCTACCAGAGCGTGGGCATAGGGGTCCAGGAGCAACTTGTGCCGGTTGAAGCGATGCCCTTCTTCCGGCTGATACGGCCCATCGACACGGAAAGCGTAAATCTGGCCGTTGCCGATTCCTCTGATCCACACATGCCAGATGTCTCCGGTCCGATGCCCTTTCGGATCCAGCTCAATAGAAGCAAACGCTTTTTCATCTTCGGGAGCGTCAAAGAGCTCGAGCCACACTTTCTGGGCATGACGGCTGAAAACGGCGAAGTTGATTCCCCCCTCCACCTCCGAGGCTCCAAACGGAAGCGGTTTGCCAATGCCCACGGCAAAGTCCGCAGGCAATTCTTTCCCTGCACCGGTGAGTTTATGATATTCATGGCAGGCATGAGAAAACCCTCTTGGGCCACCATCTTCTTTCTTACCTTTTGAAACTTTTTTGGCATTGGAAAATTTTCCAGGACCCATTGCACCCCCATATTCCTTGAAGCAGACTTCCAATCAATGCCTTTTTCTCAACCTGTTGGTATTTTTGAATCACAATACCCGAAACGGTTCCCTTTTGCCACCAACCTTACATTTCAAAGAGTGCGACACTTCAAAGAAAGATTTGATCCCAAAAGGCAGACGCGATATCTTGCCTGCACGGGGAGCTTTTATTGCCACAGGTCGTCACCCCAACGATAGCCTCCCCGAATTTTACCCGAATCGTGATAAGAAGTACCCAGGGAATTGCCATACCGGAATCGAGGCCTGATAACGCAATGAATGAAACCAGAGATAGCCTTGCAAACCCTTACCTGAAACAACGGATCATTGCCATCACCCTTTCCTTTGTGGTGGGAATATTGTTGATGGTTGCCAAGTTCTATGTCTACTGGCTGACTCAGTCTTCGGCAATTCTTTCGGACGCGCTGGAATCCATTATCAATGTTGTGGCAAGCGCTTTCGCGTTGGGAAGCATCCTCTTTGCTGCAAGGCCACCGGATCCAACCCACCCCTATGGACATGGAAAGATAGAGTTCTTTTCCGCAGGTTTTGAAGGAGCTCTTATTGTCTTTGCTGCATTCGGCATTGTGCGGGCCGCGTGGCCCCAGATTTTGCATCCCCATCCTCTGCCCCACCTTGAGGATGGGCTCTGGATTCTGCTCGTCGCCAGTGCAGTCAATTTCATCTTGGGCTTTGGCCTGATCCGCACGGGCAAACACACGCATTCCCTCGCTCTGCAGGCAGACGGAAAGCATGTCTTGACGGACGTATACACTTCGGCAGGGGTTCTGGTAGGGCTTGTGCTGGTGCATCAGACGGGGTGGTACTGGCTGGACGGCGCCATAGCCTGTATGGTTGCCATCAATATCCTCATCATAGGGACCAGACTGATGCATGAATCCTTCAAAGGACTCATGCACACCTCCGACCCAGTATTGCTGGAGGAGATCTCAAACCTTATTGCAAAACACCGGAGAGACATATGGATCGACATACATCACCTCCGGGCATGGCGGGCAGGAGACCGGATCTACATGGATTTCCACCTGATCCTTCCACGGGATCTCACGCTGGAAAGGGCCCACCATGAGGTTGAAGATCTGCAGGCCATTTTACGGGACTATTTCAAGGGCAGGGCCGAGGCGCTCATTCATATCGAACCCTGCATTGCCCTTGAATGCCCCATCTGCGGATACGACCCCTGCAATTTAAGAAAACACCCGGTAAGCCATCAGACGTTGTGGAACAGGGAGGCGGTTACCGTTCCCCTTGAAGACGCACAGCGCCCTAACGATGTGGCAAGCAGAGTTCAGATGGGGAGCTCACAAGAAAAGAAAGAGGACACTGAAGCAGAGAATTCTTGACCTTTAAAAGGAGACGCGTATGACTAGCCAGGCAAATCTGGAGCCGGGGATGAAGGGAACGTCATCAGGAATGGTGGATGCACACAATACAGCCATTGCCATGGGGAGCGGAGAGGTAGAGGTTTTCGCGACTCCGGCCGTTGTAGCTCTCATGGAGGCGGCCGCCGTACAATGCCTCAAGGGCCGTCTGGCCGCTGGAGAGACTTCGGTGGGGGTTCGAATGGAACTGTCTCATATTGCCGCCACTCCTGTGGGAATGCAGGTGCGGGCGGAAGCCTCACTGGAAAAAATAGACGGACGTCGATTGTTTTTCCGAGTGACCGCTTATGATGAAGTAGAAAAAATCGGCGAAGGAGAGCATGAGAGGTTCATTGTCCAGAAAGACCGTTTTTTCTCCAGGGTCCTCGGGAAAAAAGAAACCTCCAAATAGAAAACCAGGGAAAGACAAAGGACGGATCACATCTATGACAGGAAAATTGCGCCGGGGCACCATCGACCGCAGGACCAAAGAGACTCAAATCCAGCTGGACTTAGTGCTGGACGGAAAGGGATCTGTTGATCTGAAAACGGGTGTCCCTTTTCTGGACCATATGCTGACCCTCTTCAGTGTTCATGGACTCTTCGATCTCAAGATTCAAGCCGTGGGTGACCTGGAGATCGATGCGCATCATACGGTGGAAGACCTCGGCATTTGTCTCGGGGATGCCCTTTCCAGTGCATTGGGAGACCGCAAGGGCATTTGCCGCTACGGGCATGCTATCGTTCCCATGGATGAAACCTGTGCTTCCGTGGTTATGGATCTCTCCAACCGCCCTTACCTCGTCTATCAGGTTCCACCCTTGTCAGAACGGGTCGGGCAATTTGAAACGGAGCTCGTCCCGGAATTTTTACGGGCATTCTGTCAGCATGGTGGAGTCACTCTGCACATTCAGGTTCCTTATGGAAAAAACACTCACCATATCCTTGAAGCGATCTTCAAGGCACTTGGCCGTGCCCTGGACCAGGCCACCCGGATGGACGAAAGGCGTAGCGGCGTCCCCTCATCCAAAGGGGCCCTTTAGGGAGTTGGCGGATTCCAATCTCCCGTTATTCACCACGGAGACACGGAGAAGATTTCAGAACCGACTCTCCAAGGAACGGTCAGACGATCTTGTCACGAAGCACCTGTAATTCGAGGTGCTTCTCTTCGTTGACGTGATAGACGGTCTGGCTGGGAAAAGCGAACTCGATTCCCTCCTCTTTGAAGCGTCGCATGATTTCAAGACAGGTCTTTTGAATCCAGGCCTGGTAATCCCAGTAATTGGGAGGATGATACCAGGCAAAAACGGCAATGTTGAGGCTCCAGTCGTTGAAGGCATTGAAGTAAACGCGGGGAGGAAGATCTTCTCGCATCCCCTCGTGGTTTTCAAGAATCCCCTCTACGATGTGAACGGCCCGTTCCACCTTCTCAGGCGGAGTATCATAAGTGATGGTAAGATTGGTCTGCCAACGCAGATAGGGCCTTTTCCCAATATTTTCCAGGGTGGAATTGATGATTTTCTCGTTGGGAATGGAAACCAGGTGCCCTGCCAGAGTGCGTACTCGAGTGCTCCGAAACCCTACATTTTCCACAAAACCGTCGTAGCTGTCGATGGCGATGCGCTCCCCCACCTGGAAAGGCTTGTCCAGAAGAATGGTGAGGCTCCCCAGAAAATTGGCGATGGAATCCTTCCCCGCCAGGGCAAAAGCGAGGCCTCCAATCCCGAGAGATGCGATGAGGGGGCCGACTTCGATGCCCGTCATGTTCTGCACGACCATAATGCCGCCGATAATGAGGATAAACACTCTGAGGGTTCTCCCCACAAGAGGGACCAGCATGTCGTCGATGGTGCTCTCGGTCTGCGCCGCCCATTTTCTGAGCTGCAAATCCACTACATTGACAAACCGGTAAATGAACCAAAAGAGCGCGACGGTTCCTCCGAGATCGGCAACCTTGCTGGCCACGTGATGCACATAATTGCTGCCATCGGCCGCATTGAAATACCCGAGGATGGGTGAGAGGGCCCAATAGACCCCGTAGATTCTGATGAAAAGGGAAAGGGGCTTGGAGAGCGCCTTGAGAAACAGCCGCCACCATTGGACGGCTCTCTTATCTTCAGATTGGAGCTGGAGTTTCCTCAAGAGAAAATATCTCACCATGCGTTCCACCAGCACCACAAGAACAAGCAGGAGCAGGCAGGAGATCAACTTGAGCCAGGAGATTCCCCAGAAGGCCTTGGCGGTAATCCATTTTCCGACTTTACGTGACGCCCCTTTCCCCACCTCGTCAATTTTCTTTCCAAGCATCTTCCCCGCCTGGTCCAACTTTTCAGTCTGCAGGGGAACAGGACTCTCATTGGGAGAAGGTAAGAGATTCACCGGAGCTTCGGATTCCTTCTCTTTCACTGCATCTTTTTTTTCCTGGGCTCCAGTCGCATTCTGAGCAAAAGAAAGAGAAAAAGATCCGAAAGAGAAAAAAACAAAAAATAAAATGAAAATGATAAGGCCTAAGCTCCATTTATTACGAGAAATCAACTTTTCCTCCCGTGCATGCAGTTACAGACATCACAACGATTTCGCAGGACTTGATCCAAAGCGCCTCAAAGCTACGGAAGGCTCCCTGCAGGGTTCACCCAGGCTCCAGTTCCGTCGCTGCAGAAAGCCGGCGATGGGCTCATACATTCTTCCACCCAAACGACTCTTGCGCAACCCCTATCCGAGGTCGGAGAATATATTCAATTGCTTCGAGAATATCAATGAGGGTCTCAACCGTTCACCAGCGAGGTTTGATGGACGAATCCCACCGTTCAAAATAATCAGGTGATTGTTCTTGACATTATATGCATTCTGACTTATTTTGATTTTGTTATCGCGGGGTGGAGCAGTCCGGTAGCTCGTCGGGCTCATAACCCGAAGGTCAGAGGTTCGAATCCTCTCCCCGCTACCAGGAAAATCAAGGGCTTATGGGAGACCATGAGCCCTTTTTTTGTTCCTCACACTATTCCCCACACCCACGCTGGAAATAAAACTTTAGAGAGCACAACGATATTCAGTTTTCAAAGAGCGGTATTCAGACCTCTCCGGAGACATTTTTAAGGTTTTTGGGAGGGATCTCCCTCTTTCCCGTGCCGCTACATAGAGGGATTCAAGCCTTTGGACCTTGCTCTTGAGCTGGATCAAGTCTTCCATGATGCCTTCAGGAGACGTTCTCCGTGCGTTTACGGAAGGTCCAGTAGGAGTTCAGAAAGTAGTTGACAAGTGTTGCCGGCACAATGCTTGCGCCCTGGTGCACGACGGGATTCACCTGCGGGAAGAGCAGGTTCAGGAGCATGAACGAACTGTAGCTGATCCCGAGTGCGAGCACGGAGACGAGGTTGAACTTGATGCCTCTCACCGAAAACCTGGTACAGGTTTCCCTCGAGCCGAAGGTCCAGCAGTTGTTGAAGAGGAAATTCCAGAGGATGGAGAGTTCGATTGCGATGGGGGAGGCGATATACTTGTTAAGGTCCAATTTGAGAAGAATACTGAAGCAGCCGAGGTTTACCACAATGCCTGAGGCTCCTACGGCTGCAAATTTGAGAAAAGTCCTGGAACTCTGGTAGCGTATCCACCACGCATTGATCACGAATTCCAGAATGTCCGAGAAAGCCAGCTTTGATTCCCCTACCGTTCTGTCGATGAACTCAACGGGGATTTCCCTGACCCTGCCGCCGTTGACCACCGCTTCGTGAAGCAGGGCCACCTGGAAGGCGTACCCTTGCACCCTTAAGCCCTTCAAATCCACTTTGCGAAGGAGTGAAGACCGAATGGCGCGAAATCCCGCCGTGCAGTCCCTCACCTTATTGAGCCCTGCCACGTAGCGGGCCACGAAGTTGCCGACCCTTGAGTTCATCTTCCGGTGCATTCCCCATTCGTCGGGGATCTTCCCGCCCCGGACGTATCGGCTCCCGATGACAAAGTCCGCCCCTTCGTCCAGCGCTTGCACCATACGGGGGACGTCCTCGGGTTTGTGCGAGTAGTCGGCGTCCATCTCGAAAACCGCGTCCGCTTTCATGCCGTTGAGGGCGTGGACCATGCCCCTTATGTAGGCAGCCCCGAGCCCTGCCTTCTCGCCTGTGAGCAAATGAATATTGCCATACTTCTCGCTCCGGTTGAGAACAATCTCGGCCGTTCCGTCCGGGGAGTTGTCATCAACAACCAGGACACTCATTTCGTGGTGAGCCATCTTGCAGAACTGACGCTGCAATTCATCAATCAAGGTTCCGATGTTTTTGCGCTCATTGTAGGTTGGTATGATGATCACGATTTTCATCGTTCTGTCCTCACTGCTTAGGAACAAAGAAAAAGCCGTTTGCGCTGACCCTCTCCACTCTGTAGCCGGTCTCGATAAGCTCGAGAAATACGTCCATGAAATCGCCGCTTCCGCGGTTCCGCCCCGACTCGAGCTGAATGACTCTGAAATACTGCTCTCGCAGTCTTTCGTAGACTTGTTCCCGGTCCATTTTTCCCATCGCAACGGCCTGCTTTATATTAAATGGATCGAATTCAAATTCCTTGCCCGCCCAGTAGCAAAGGACTATCGAAGAACAGAGGGCTGGCCCTTCGTGGGAAGCCAGATATTGAATATCCGAAATGTTCTGCTTTTCTAAATCCTTGAGCGTATGCCATACTCTAAAAGGGTCTTTGAGATTGCCAGGAGTAGCCAGGATGACTCCTAGAAAGAGCAGCAGGGGGAGAGTACGACGGAATAGAATTCGGTCGGGGAACTCTCTTGTTGAAAGGAGCCGGTTAAGATTAGATAGACCGACCCCACACCCTATCACAAGAGCTATAACGAGGTCGAACAACTGATTGTAGCCTGCACCCTCACCCCCATAGAAAAAGAGCCCTATCGCAGCGGCAAAAAACGCATACAAGCTGATCAAAAGAGCATAGCGGCCCCCTTCCCGCATCGAGGCGACTATCACCCAGAAAGCCAAGGGGATCTGCAGACCCGCCAGAAGATCAAAAGCCCCCGATCGAACCTTATCGATACTGTATACCCGGGCAGAAACGATGCTCTCGACCATACTCCATCCATATAAAGCCAGCAGAGCGGCCATAACACAGGCAAATAAGAGCACGCTCCAGGCTATCCATCTCAGAAAGGCCTTCCGATCCCGGTACAGAATGAAAAGAGTTGCTGCCATCGGAAAGGCCAGAATGCTATGCTTGGTCAGGCCCGCAGCAAGAGCTAGTGCAGCTACCAGCGGTAGCCCCATGCGGCGGTCCCAGCCACGCAAGAACACAACCAGAGCACTCGTCATGAATGCATGGGCCAGCATCTGGGGATCGTCCATTGCGATGTATTCATTGAAAAAAGCACCCATAATCGCAAGATATAACAGCCCTGAAAGGACTGACGCAAAGCGATCACGGGTCATCAAGAAAACGGAAAGGAAAATATTAAACGATACGATGAGCATAGAAGCAAGCGATACGAGCCTGCCTGCAATAACCTGATCCCCAATCAGCGTTCCGATGAGACCTACGATATAGAAAGATAGTGGAGGATAATTGTTTTGAACGAGAGTTCCGGGAGAACTGTACAGGTTTTCCATGCGCATCGCTTTAAGCGCAAAAAAAGCATTCCAACCCTCATTATAGTTGGGAGTGGTGATGAGAGACACCTGAAGAACGAATGGAAGCAGCAGGGCGATTGCCAGTAAAGAAAACACGATGATATAGGTGAGGTGAAGGTATAGGTGCCTCTCTTCCAAATGAGTGCGTTGATTCATCACTATATCCCGGTGGTCGATTCAGTTTTCACAAAACTGCAGAAGCAGCCTGAAAAGATCCAATGACCTCTCCACTGTTATTCCTACCTTTTTCATTCACACTCATTCCTCCGGAGGGTCTTCTTGTTCGACGGAAAAGCAGACAAGGATTTCCCGCTTGTCAGCCATGCTGATCAGACGTAGTCTATCCCCGGTAAGGGTTTTTCTTTATGCCGTCATCAGCGATGTCTCTGGAACTGCTTTGGAATCCCGCCGGGCAACATCGAGCCACAGGTCAACCGCCACCTGAATCTCCTGGAATGCCTCTTGTGGAGTCTCCCTGAAGGCCGAACATCCCTTCAGGTCGGGAACTATTGAAGGGCTTGGCCATGGTTTTGTTAAAATATTCAATAAAGGATGGTATCCCAGTGGCGCAAATCCTCAGTGGATTTGAAGCTGCCTCTTTTGAGAAGTCTCCTGACCAGGATAGAGAACCAGATCTCCACCTGATTGAGCCAGGAAGTGTGCTTGGGAGTATAGACGAAACGAATACGATGGGTGGAATCTTCAAGAAACTGGGTGCGAGTGGCCATGGATTCGAGGATGCCGCTCTCTCCCTTGATGCCCAGATCCTCTTTGATGATTGAGGGAGCCAAGATCTGACCGGTTGCCACTTCGAAGTTGGCAATGAGGCACTGGGTTCCGTGACGGATGTACTCATGCTCAACTCTTTCGACAAGTCCTGGTTTTGGGGGCTTTGTCGGATGGGCACGCTCCAGAGCCTGAATGCCTGTCTTCTCATCGGTGCTGATCACGTGAACTCCCTTTTCATGAAGACTGTGGGAGCTCTTGTAGAGCTGACAAACCTTCTCAACCTTTCTATCAAACTCCTCGGGATTGTCAGCTCTCTCATTGTTCAACCAGTAGCGGGATCTATGAGGTTTGAGATCCGCCTGATTTTAAAAAACGCCCGACACTGCTCTTTTTCATCGTCCTTTCTCTCCGCCTCGGTTAGTGCCTCTTTAGCCTGGCTCCACCTCTTGCGCCATAGCTTGACGGCTCTTCGACTTGTTCCAAGCCTTTGTGCTATGTGCTCATTGCGCAGATCGGATGCAGCCTTGAGTATTATCCTGGCCCGCAGCACCTCACCTTGTGCACTGTGTCGGCAGCTTGTGATCTCCCGTAGAACCCCACGCTGCTTTTCGCTAACATCTGGGCATGAACGTTAGTAGTCAAAAACAGAAGCCCAACCTCTTTCAAGATTGGGCTAAATCATTGATTTTATTTGGTGGAGATGACGGGATTCGAACCCGTGACCTCTGCCTTGCGAAGGCAGCGCTCTCCCAACTGAGCCACATCCCCTCTTGACATTCAACATACCGTTTTCATCAGAAGGTGTCAAGCAATCAGCAATTCTCATTTTGGATGTCTCTCATGATATTGGCATTTCCGACATCCCCCTTGATCCCCCTTCAAAGGGGGATTTTATCCTAAAAATTCTCCCCTTGAAGGGGGGCAGGGGGTGTAGGTTTTTCAAAATGAAAATTGCTGCAAGCAATAGGGCAACATAAGAGACTTCCATGAACTTTTACGTTTCCACCGTCCCTCAGTACAGCTCCATGCAAATAGGTGATCAATCTATCATCCGTCATTCCCGCCTTCGCGCACAAGTGTTAACCTAAAACAATTACATAATAATACCAATAGCATACATAAAGATGCCAGATACAAATCCTTGAATTAATGCCAATGCGCCATCGTGGGAATGAGAGATGAGATTTTGTGTATCCATTTATATGGGCATGTACTAAAAAAATATCTCACATCAAGGGCTGCCCGCCATTTATATTTATGCTGAGATGCTCTGAGTCTGTTTCCGACTTCCACGGTAAAGGGAGCGGCATTGGTTCGTACACTTTCGATTTTCGAGCGATACTGAGTTCATCCCCGCTCTATGCGGGAGGCGCCTTCCGAATATCAGGCAGGAACACCGCCAGCAATCCCAGCAAAGGCAGGTAAGCACAGATTCGGTAGACGTACTCGATACCATATGCGTCGGCCATTTTTCCAAGTACCGCTGCACCAATACCGGCCATACCGAAAGCGAGCCCAAAAAACATCCCTGAGACCATTCCCACCTTACCGGGAATAAGCTCCTGGGCGAAAACCAGAATGGCTGAAAAAGCCGACGCTAGAATCAGACCAATGATAAATGACAATACCCCCGTCCAGGTCAGATTCACATAGGGCAACAGCAGTGTGAACGGTGCAACACCTAGAATTGACGCCCATATCACGTGCTTTCTGCCGATCCGATCCCCTACGGGTCCGCCCACAAGGGTTCCCACTGCTACTGCAAACAAGAACACGAAGAGGTGTATCTGTGCGGACGCCACCGAAAGGTGGAATTTGGTAATAAGGTAAAAAGTGAAGTAGCTGCTGAGGCTCGCCATATAGAAAAATTTGGAGAATATAAGGACCAACAGAATCAGGAAGGACTTTTTCACAATACTCACCGGAAGCGCCATTTGGGGAGACGCATGTGACCGGGGTTGCCGAGTCGCCATGATTTGTCGGCATTTGTACCATCCACCCACCTGCCACAGCACTCCAATGGCCGCCAGCGCGGCCAGGGAAAACCAAGCCACGCTGTTCCGGCCCTGAGGAATGACGATCAAAGCCGCCAGCAGTGGCCCCAGAGAGGTCCCTGCATTCCCCCCCACCTGGAAGATGGACTGCGCCAGACCATATCGCCCGCCCGAGGCCATTCGAGCGACTCGAGAAGATTCCGGATGAAAAATCGATGAACCCATCCCCACCAAGGCGGCCGCAGTAAGTAAAATGCCATAATTGGGAGCCAATGCCAGAGAGATCAACCCGCACAGAGTACAGCCCATCCCTATGGACAAGGAATAGGGCTGAGGATATCGATCAGTGTAAAGCCCGACTATCGGTTGCAACATGGATGCCGTAATCTGATAGGTCAGCGTGATCAGGCCGATCTGCGCGAAACTAAGTTGAAATTCACTTTTTAGGAGGGGATAAATCGCCAAGATCAAGGACTGGATCATATCGTTTAGAAAGTGTGAGAAGCTGATGGCCCCCAAAACCTTGAAGCTCGTATCACCCTTGATTTCGGCTGGAATATTGAATGTCTGTACACGCCCTATCATAGAAATTCCTTTGTTTGCGCTTTAACTGACATTGAGCATTCCCTATGATTTTATTAGGTTTTTTGACTGTCTTGCATCATCGATGCATAAATAAATCCAGTAGATCAAAATTCTACCTGCTCAATGTCATCTAAATATTATTTTTTTCAGTTTACCACTCTAACAATAACAATGATGAGGAAAAGAATCCTTTTGATAGGATACCGAAGTCGGTGAGCCTTGCCGGGAATGAGATCCCCCCAGATATCTTGCCCTTAAAAAAGTCTTCTTTGGGCTGGATTCATAATACATTTTTTCATTATATCTTACTCAATACCGTTTTTAACGTCCTTAACTCCTTTTCTTAATGAGATCTTTTATGAAAGTCATCCAGGCAGTATATCTAATTTTATCTTGTGAAAGCTCCTCAATTTATCCTTACTGGTTGCGGCCTGCCATGACACCGCCATCGACGTTCCAGATCGCACCGGTTACCCAGGCGGCATCCTCGGAGAGCAGGAACACGATAACAGAAGCGACATCCTTGGGGGTGCCAATTCGCCCAATCGGGTGAAAATTGTTGAAGCTCTGCAGGACAGCATGAACATCCTCAGGCTTTATAAATGCGGTATATATTGGTGTCTCTACCACTGCAGGGGCCACAGCGTTGACACGGATATTCTTGTCCGCGAGTTCCATTGCCAGGTGCTGGGTCAGAGAGTGAAGACCTGCTTTAGCCATGGAGTAGGCCGAAGAGGGCGTGGCTTTGATGGCCTGATGTGCCCACATCGAACCGATGTTCACAATGGCTCCGCCCCCGTTTGCGACCATGTTCCTCGCTACTTGCTGAGTCAAAAAGAACATGGCCCGGTTTAAATCCATATAGGCGTCATAATCATCATCGGTATGATCGAGGAAGGGTTTGGGAGAGAACACGCCGGCTGCATTTACCAGGTATTTTAAATCCTTCATGTTCATCTTTATATGGCGTATCAGTCTTTCGAGATCCTCTTTTCTTGTGAGGTCACTCTGAAATGTGTGTACTCTGCCGAAGTCTTTGCATGTCTCACGCGCATGCTCCAATTTTTCTAGACTGCGCCCCACCAATGTCACCGCAACTCCTGCTTCAGTCAGCATCTTGGCAGTTGCTAGCCCTATCCCGCTCCCGCCGCCAACGATCAATGCTTCCTTACCTGTAAGGTTCATCTTATCCTCCTAAGTTGACACGTTTCCTGATCAGGTAAATCCCGTCACGAATTGTAAGGAACAGCTTTTCGGCCCGGTCGTCTGCTCTTACCAGCTCATTGAAGTCTGCCATTGCCAGGCTTTCATCGTCTTTTGGATCGAAAATCCTGCCATACCACAGAGCATTATCGGCAAGGATCAAGCCGCCTTTTCGTAAGATCCGCATCGATTCCCTGTAATATGTACTGTAGTTTTCTTTGTCGGCGTCAATGAAGACAAAGTCGGTTTTGGCATCCGGCAGGGTCTTCAAGACTTCCAGCGCTTCACCGATGCGCAACGTGATCTTGAAGCCGTCAGGGCTCCTGTCGAAGAAATCCTGCGCGATCTTTGCGTGAAGAGGATTATGCTCGATGGTCAGAATTTCCCCGTCGTGAGGAAGTTTCTCGGCCATGGCAAGGGCCGAATAGCCGGTAAAAGTACCGATTTCAACGATGTGCCGAGCGCCTGATAGTTGAACCATTAGTTGCAGGAACCGACCCTCAACTCGTCCGGTGAGCATACTGGGATAGGGAGTTCTTGTCAGGGTAAAGAGTTCAATCTCCTCAAGGAGCATGGACATGGGCGATGTATGAGCCGCAGCATATTCCTCTGCTTGCTTGGCCACAATATCCATGAAGCTGTAGATACCCGCAGAGGTATCTGCTCGCATGTCGGAATCTTGAGTGTTTTTGGGGCTCACAGTGTATTCCTCCCTGAATTTTACAATACCTTTTAAAATATTCTAATCACCTTAAAAGGGTTTATCTTGGTTCAGTGAGAAATGGATTTTTGCCTTCACAAAATAAGCTACTGTCGGTAGAAGATATTGGGAACCGGGAGCGTGTGGAGCGTTCTGCCCCCCACGCTGCCGGAGTTTATAAGGCATAGGGGAGAAGTTCCGGACGTTGTTCATGGGAGCTTAGTACCCCAACGCACTAATTACGCGGCCATTTGCACGGATTTTGGAGCGAACTTGGCCACGAGCTTTGTTTTCGTATAGGTCCACTTTATGGGTTTTGGATGTCTGTTGAGCTCATCAAAGTAACCCATAAGCATTTGTGAAAGCTCCTTTTTGTCGTTGAAGTCGTTGGGAGTGAGTACATCCCTTGTAACCTTACTGAAGATGATCTCAACCTGATCGAGCCAACTGGCATATGTGGGAAGCCAGTAGATACGAACATTAAAAGAAAGGTTGAGAGAAGCAATCCATTTGCCCAGTTGTTTGGGTGCATGCGTAGAGCCATTGTCCAGAATGAGATCAATAACCTTGAATCCCTTGACAATGGCTGAAGAAAAGAAACTCAGAAGAAAGGTTTTGAACTCCGCGAAGCGCTTGCGAGCGAAGGTACGGGCGAAGGTGATTCCATTGGCGACGATAAGAGCACAAAACAGCTGTAATGCTCCCATCCGTTTGTATCGGGATGCCACGTGAACGGGGTGTTCGGCTATGGCGGGTTTGGTCTCGTGAAGAGGTCTTCTTGCTTGAATGGAGGTCTTCTCATCGATACAAACGGAAGCTTCACCCTGCTGGAACAACTGGGGAGCGTTCTCATAGAGATCCAGGACTGGAGACGCTTTCTCAACGAATTTTGGATCAGGAGATTTTTGCCATAGATGATATTGCCAGGGTTTGATCTTGTCCTGTTTCAGCCAAAGACGAATAGTGCTCGGGGCAATGTGGCTGACGATTCCTTTTTCTTTGGCGACTTGACAAAGCTTCTCTCCAGACCAGCGTTGCCATGGCTTGCCATGATCACACGGTTTCGAACAGGCCAACAAGGTGATCTGAGCCCTCACGGCAGAAGGATGCTTTCTTGGGGCTCCGGGTCGGGGGGTGGTTTTTGAGGCTACCTTCATTGACCCATCTGTTGCGGAACTTCTTAACGGTGGATGGCCTGCATCCGACTTCATCAGCGATCTGCCGGATGCTCCATTCCGGGTGCTCATGCGATAGGAGGAGGATACGAGCCCTTACAACCTCCGCATAGGGTTTTGTGTAGCTCACTCTCAGATGTTTCAATACTTTCCGTTTCTCTGGAGGAATGTAGATGCAGTATTTGTGTTGAGGTCCAGGCATGGTTGTACTCCTCTCCTGTTTGTTGCCTTCTTATTTAATTTTAACATGCCTGGAACCTCTTAGGTTCTGTTGACATTTGGGTTCTAATTAATAGATGTCAACAGCACTACTACAAGATGAAACATGGTTGAAGATCCTCCAATTCCTTCGCTCCTGTGTGGATGTTTACGTAGGAGAAGAAGGTGATTGCCGTCTTTTCATTGAGGCACTCCTTTGGATTACACGAAGTGGTGCTCAGTGGAGACTGCTCCCGGAGAAATTCGGTAACTGGAACAGTGTCTATAAACGATTCGCCCGCTGGTGTAACAAGGGTATCTTCTCCAGAATGCACGAGCACTTCATAGATGATCCCGATATGGAGAACTTCATGTTTGACAGCACCATTGTTCGTGCCCATCCCTGTGCTGCCGGAGCCCTCAAAAGATCCGGTGGACAAGAGACACAGGCTCTCGGGCGCAGCCGAGGAGGTTTTTCCACCAAGATCCACGTAGCGGTAGATGGCTTGGGAAATCCCCTGAGGTTCATTCTCACTCCCGGTCAGAAGAGTGACATCGAACAGGGACCGGCTCTTATCGAGGGCTTCACCTTCGCTCATGCACTGGGAGACAAGGGCTATGATTCGGATGCCTTCGTCCAGGCGATCACCCAATCTGGAGCTACTGCTGTGATTCCACCCCGGTCCAATCGCAAAGAGCCCCGCGAATACGACCAATGCCGCTACCGCGAACGACATCTGATCGAGTGCTTTATGAGCAAGATCAAACATTTCAGACGCATTTTCTCCAGATTCGACAAGCTCGACAGAAGCTTCTTGGGCTTTCTTGGCTTTGTCGCAGCTCTCATCTGGTTGAGGTGAAATGTCAACAGAACCTAGGGTTGAACAAATCTGGTTGCGTAATTATCGCGCTGGAGTACTTAGCGAGGGGCGGGTTTGCTCCCCCCTGATGGTCATCCGTCGCCACCCCCAGCCGGTTATCCCCCAGCGAGTCGCTCTCCAGCGTGTCCGCTTCGCCGGATGCAGCAACATTAACCGGGGATGAGCTTGCCGGTCAATCATTGATGACCCAGTCCCTTTCTATGCGATGGATAAGCCTGCGCTCGGGGGAGATATCGAACTTGCGATCGCGTTGGGCAAAGATGATACTTTCTCGGCCTTCGAGCTTCTCCTTTGGGGCAATATATACTGTGAATGGATAAGAGTTGGACATTGCGATGCATGGTGATTACCCTCTTCCCATGAAGAATCCAAACAGGAGGGATAGCGCCATGATTCGAGTCAAATTCAGCCCCGAGACCATCGAGAATTTGGACTATGAGAGATACCAAACATCCGAGCCCAAGAGTTCAGCATAAGAGGGAGGTATTGTATACTGCGAACGGTTAAGATCTTGATTTTTAGCTGCAATTCTATTGAGAGCCGGCTATTTCTATCGCGGCTGGAAGCCACTCCTACAGGATCATCAAGAAGTCAGGATCTCATCCGGGCGGAGTATATCTTTTACATTAGTCCGAAAACAGCAAAGGAGAGCGTATGCCCGATGAAGACCATACAACATCCAATGAAACTGGTATCGCCGGTCTGCCGAAAAGCTGGGCAGTTGCTGTTCAACTCGTTGGCACTTTTGGCCTTGCCGTTTTTCTTGTGCTCTATTACGTACTCGTAATGCAGCCCAAGGAGGCCGAACGGTATGAGCAACTCCGCCAATCAGTTGCCTCACTCGGAGAGATTGTTGCTGCCCAACAGAGCCTGCTTACTCGTGAACAGGCGTCACAGCTCGAAGATCTTTTTGTGATGGCGATGGCGCATGAGGTGGCTGATGTGATAGCGGGTGAGTTGAGAGGCAATTCCACCATTGAAGTGTTGGCAAAGAAGATTGAGGATAAGCTAATCTTTCAGACTCGACTCCTTGAAGGACTGAGGCGAAAGGATGGAGGCACAATCTCCGAAATGCTGACCCACAAGATACGAAACAGCGCTATTAGCCAAGAGCTCGCGCAAAAAGCAGTGGCGGAGTGGAGAAACGCCGAACCCGAAATGGTAGCCAATGAGTGCAAAGGTGCATTGAACTTTGCGATCAAACGCGCAGCGATGGCAAAATAACTCCTTTGCTCTACTTACGGCTACACCAACAAACGCCGCTCCCGCATATCGGGTGATGGGGCAACCGGTACTGGCGGACATTACGCTTGCGACCCGCTGTACCAACGCCAACGGGTCGACCTGGAATGCGCGGACGCTGGTGAAACGGGTCCGCGAGAGCTACCCACGCACCGCCTTCGCGATTGCCTGGTATTCGAGCGTGGAGGGTGCCAACCCATATGTATTCGCACTGCCGGACGTGTCGTTCACCATGAAGTTGCTCCATGATCCATTATAATAGACACGCAATAGGCAGGGCACTTCCTTGGCCGGGCCCGCCTCTGTAAATACCGTTGCTTTACAGATGCAGGGCCACTATAGTTGGAAGCCTGCTGCAATATTCCATAAAACTATCAAAAGGGAGTGAACGATATGAGAACACTGCTTGTTGTGATGCTGGCCCTTCTTCTTACCACCGGCGTGGTGTTTGCCGAAGGAGGGCAAAATCAGGGAACCACTGGATCTGGAACAACCTCGACCGGGTCCACCTCTCAGGGCGCTGCATCTCAACCGCGTACCGGTCGATAACGCAGGCCATATATTTCTTGCGTGTCTTGCGCATCTTTTGAATGATTGCAGTGGCAGGGATAGGAATCCTTCTGCCCTGCCATTTTCGGCAAGTTCTCTTTCACAGGCCGTGTTGCGGCTCTATGCCGAAGCGCACGTCGGTGATCCACTTGCCTGGCGAATAAATTGGTACGGTGATGGATTTCAGTAGGAATTCAGGTAAACAGTGGTGGAGATTGGGCCTGGCATGCGTGATCGCCGCAATGATGCTGGTGCCCTGGTCTCCCTGGGTTGGGCTGGCGTTGGCGGGATTCGGGCTGGGGATCGGTCTTCCGTTCTGGTTGGGGCGGTCGTGGCGAAATATTCTGGAACCTTTGGGAAGCTGTCTGAAATCAGCAAACCTGGTGCCGTCGCGTTTGTTGCACTCGGGCGCTCATTCTCCCTCCTCGAAAAAAGAGGAAGAGAGTGAATCTTTACTTTTGCACGAAGACGGCACGCAGAGCACCCCGGTCGAAGGTCCCATCGGGCATACACAGGAGGTGTCGGCGGAGGATACATTGTGCCGGCCGTTTGCTTTTCATTCATGGTCGTTACAGGCCCGCGCGCGGGAAACGTCGATAGAAGCCACATTGCGTCCGCAAAACAGTTTCCGCCTGGCTACCGACGGTATGGCGGCGGGAGGGGAACACGAGAAGTCGATCCCACGGGCTGAACCGGAGGAGGTGATTGATCTTCCATCAATATTGGAAAACCTGGAGAAAAGGTATCGAGGCAAAGGGCTTGCCGATCGAACACCGGCGTCCGAACCGCATTCCGCCAAGGGGCCGCCGGTCACGATAGATATCGAGGAGATCCGCCGACGGCTAATGGCGGTCTATGGCGAGAGACTGTCCGGCAGCACCCGGAAGACCTCTTCTGATACGCCCGAGGAAAGCCTGCGCGGGGCCGGCTCCGGTACCCACAGCGGGCGCGTCGACGCTCCCGCTCCAAAGCCCGTCATGCCCGCCGGGTCGTCGAGGTTTGCAGGAATGACGGTTGGAGAGGCCGCCAGGGGATGTCGGCCTGCCTGTAATCCGGGCAGTGGTCCGAAACTGACCATCGATGCCGCCCGTTGCGGTTCACAGGAGAAACTCCCGGGGCGAGTCGTGGAAGGCGCGAAGCCGCTCGTAAAAACAAGGCCACCGCATCCGCCGGTGGCGCCATCTGACCGAACTCTCCCGGCAAGTGACTCCAGGGTGCCGACGACAGGCGTGTCCAATGGGGGCCTGGTCAGCGCGGTTCCGAGCGGCGAACCGGACATCGGCAAGGTGAAGGACTCTTATACCCTTACCCCGGCAAACCCGTACAAGCCGATACTTAAACCGGACGGGCTTCCTTGCCCGGCGGTATCATTCCAAAACGATGCGCAGAAATTTCCAGCGGATCCACATGCTCTTGACCTCGCGGCGGGCGGGCCTGTGCCGGGAGTGTTGTGCGCACCCCTTGCGGCGGGCAACCGAGGCAACCCTGTCCAATCTGAATTCCATGACGAGGTGTGCCTGCCGCCTGTTTCGCTGCTTCACCCCGCCGATTTGGCGGTCGCGTCAATGAGTCAGGACGACCTGATCAACGGCGGCATCCTGATCGAGGAAAAGCTCGCCGAATTCCGCGTCAAGGTGAACGTTCAGGACGCTTATGCCGGCCCCGTCATCACACGTTATGAGGTACAGCCGGCCGTAGGGGTACGCGGCGGGCAGGTGGTGAGCCTGATGAAGGACTTGGCCCGCGTCCTGGGGGTGGCATCCATTCGCGTGGTCGAAACCATTCCGGGCAAGACATGCATGGGGCTGGAACTGCCCAATCCGCACCGTCAGATGATTCGCCTTTCGGAGGTTTTATCGTCCGAGATTTTCCAGTCTCATACATCAAAACTGGCCATGGCGCTCGGCAAGGACATCATCGGCGCACCGGTGGTGGCGGATTTGGCCAAGGCGCCGCACATCCTGGTGGCAGGAACGACCGGTTCGGGCAAATCGGTCGGTGTGAACGCCATGATCCTGTCTCTGTTGTACAGGGCGACACCCGACGAGGTGCGCTTCGTGATGATCGATCCGAAGATGCTGGAGTTGTCGATCTACGATGGCATCCCTCATCTGCTGGCTCCTGTGGTAACGGACATGAAGCTTGCGGCCAACGCGCTCAGCTGGTGCGTGGGGGAGATGGAGCGGCGCTATCATCTGATGAGTGGGCTCCGGGTTCGCAATCTGGCGGGCTATAATCAAAAGGTACGCGAAGCCATCGACGCCGGAGAGCCGCTGGTTGATACTTTCTCCCCGGCTCAGGACGACCCTGCGCCGCTTTCGCCCCTCCCCTACATTGTGGTGGTGGTCGACGAACTCGCCGATCTGATGATGGTGTCGGGGAAAAAGATCGAGGAATTGATCGCCCGCCTGGCCCAGAAAGCGCGGGCCGCCGGCATCCATCTTATCCTTGCTACGCAGCGTCCTTCGGTCGATGTCATTACGGGGCTGATCAAGGCCAACATTCCGACCCGCATCGCTTTTCAGGTTTCGTCCAAGATCGACAGCCGCACCATTCTCGACCAGATGGGCGCGGAATGCCTGCTGGGACAGGGGGACATGCTCTACCTGCCGCCTGGCACCGGCTATCCGCAGCGCGTGCATGGCGCTTTTGTGGCGGACGATGAGGTGTATGCCGTGGCCGAACATCTGAAGCAGTTCGGCGAGCCACACTATGTGGATGGCGTACTCGATGGAATGGCGGATGCCGAGGATGGAGGAACGGAGGTGGATCGGTTCGGCGACGAGTCTGATCCGCTATACGATGATGCCGTCGCCTTCGTGATCAGCTCCCGCCGCGCATCGATCTCCGCCGTTCAGCGCCAGCTGCGGATCGGCTACAACCGCGCCGCCCGGCTTGTCGAGCAGATGGAGGCGTCCGGCCTGGTCAGTCCGATGGAAAGCAATGGCAGTCGGACGGTTTTGGTGCCGGCACGGCAAGAGTAATCCGGTATGGCCAATGCTTTCTCGGACCATTCACCAACGTCCCAGCTTGCGCCTGCGCAGAATTTAGAGATTGTCAGGCGCCAATAGCCGGATATTTTCAAAGACCAAAGGCCCTTCAGATCACCCTCGAACAGATGCAGACGGGAACCGAAGGGCATTTCTTTTTTCGGTTCCCGCCCAAAGATTCAACACGACAAATAAATGATCGTACCCACAGGATATATCCGGGAGGTATTTCTAGGGGACATCGAACGAATTTACCAACTGCTGCGTGGTTCCTTCCAATCGCTCAAGAATCAGGTGAGAGACCCTTTGCATCATTTCATAACCAAAAGAATGATCCTTCTTACAGAGATCCATGATGCATTTGCTATCGATCAAGATCGTCTGTGTCGGTTCCGTAGCTCTGGCCTGGAAGTGCCACTTGTAGGGCGGGAAAAGCCATGACCAGCCGACAACTCCCCCCCCTTCGATGGTGTAGATTGTCAATGGGGTTCGATTCGGCAGCGGGAGATCAATGGCAACCTTGCCGCTGCGAATGAGATAAAGCCGGTCAGCCTCTCCACCTTCCTCAAAAATGACACTTCCGGCCCCGAAGTCTTTTTCAGAAGCACAATTGGCAAGCTTTTCGATGTTTCCAATGTTGAGATCTTTAAAGAGGGGGTGTTCCAACATTTCTCGCAGAAGCTCCGTCATAACCTGTCTCCTCTTTGCAGTTGTGGAATAACTTCAGTCTTGTCTCAGGAATTCAAGGTCGTCCCTAAAATACTTTCCTAACTATTGTCTTACGATAATCGCTTAGAGATGAACGCGCAATGGCATGTGAAGCTGAAACAATGAACCAGGGAACTTTGTCGAGGTATTGTCCTGCCTGCTTTTCCATAAGGTACATGAATGATTGTTGACATATCTGACAGTATCTCGTATAGATGATGCCGTATAAACAATATGGATGTCAGGTGCCGCTTGGTTTAAAAGGGAATCCCGTGAAATTCGGGAACGGTCCCGCCGCTGTTACCGGGGACGAAATCCGTAGGAGCCACTGTCCGTTCAAAGCGGGATGGGAAGGTTCGGAGAGTAGAATGATCCGCAAGTCAGAAGACCTGCCTGATGTTGCTTTGGAAATCGGTGCGTGGAGATATCCGATGACCTGATCGAGGACTAAGTGAACCAGGGTGCAATCCTTAGAGTATTCAGCTCTAAGGATTTTTTTTTTGCCTTGCCGCGCTTGCAATGAACCGAAAACAAAAGGGAGGATTTCGAAATGCTGCAAAAATGGCTGTTTCTAATGGGCCTGCTCGTTTTCTTGAGTACTTTGAGTGTCAATGCCTTTGCCGGCCATGGGGAAAAGAGGGCTGAAAAGAAGGCGATTTTGCTGGTAGCCTTTGGAACAAGCGTACCCGAAGCCCAAAAGGCGTTTGACGTGATTGACGCTGAAGCCAGAAAACGCTTTCCGGGTGTTGAGATCCGATGGGCTTATACATCCGGTATCATTCGAGCCAAACTGGCCAAGCAGGGCAAGATCATGGATTCCCCCGAAGTGGCTCTGGCAAAGCTCATGAACGAAAATTACACCCATTGCGCCATCCTTTCCTTGCACACTATTCCCGGAATCGAGTTCCACGATCTCTACCAGAACGCTCATTGCTTCCAGGAGATGTCGGGAGGTTTTGAGAAAATACTAATCGCACGGCCCCTGCTTTCCTCCAAGGAAGACATGGAAAGAGCGGCAAAAGCCATGATCAAACATATTCCGGCCAGCAGAAAACCGGAAGAAGCGGTTCTTCTCATGGGCCACGGCAGTGAAAAGCATCCAGCCGACGCCTTGTACCTGGCAATGAACCAAATTTTTCAGGAACTCGATCCCAACGTGTTCGTAGGCACTGTGGAAGGGTACCCGGCCCTGGATGACCTTTTGCCGAAACTCACTGAACGAAAAGTGAAAAAGGTTTATCTCATGCCGTTTATGCTCGTAGCGGGTGATCATGCGCGAAACGACATGGCGGGAGACGAGCCGGACAGCTGGAAGTCGGTTCTCACCAAGAACGGCATCGCGAGCGAGGCCGTTTTGAAGGGCACGGCCGAATACCCTGAGATTGTCGAGATATGGCTGGATCATCTCGCTGCCGCTTTTGCTCATTTTTGAAAAGAGGGCTGCGATCCGCTCAAGGGAGTTGGCGGATTCCGGTATCTCGTTATTCACCACGGAGACACGGATGGCACGGAGAAAATTTTGGAATTCCTATGGAATTCCCCTGTGATCTCTGTGCCTTCGTGGTAAGAGGTACTAAAAACTCTAACAGCAAAAACTCATTGAACAAGTTGCATCGTTTCAAGGGAAGGAAGTGCAAATCTTCCGCCGCCCCGCGACTGTGATCGGGACGAAAACCGCATGGTGCCACTGTCATGCCCAGAAGCGTGATGGGAAGGCGCGGTGATTAGGATGAACGTGAGCCAGGAGACCTGAACGATGCCGGAACTTTTCACCGAATCCCCGAGGGGGGAAAAGGAAAGCCCCATCCATGTACGTTTTTCCTTCATCCTTTGCACGTATTGTTTTCTGCATCCTTTCGGCTTTTTTTCCTTTCATCTCCATCGCGACCTGTGCGGCGATGTTCATGGCCGAAAATACGCTCCCGCAACCTCCCCATCCTTCCGCGCCCATTGCGGAGCATGAAGCTCAAACGGAGCACGGGCAGGCTGACCTCTTTCCCGGCAAGGCGCGGATTCGATATGCCAAAGGCTTCACCATCGAATACCACAATACGTACAAAAAGATTCAGGTTCTCTCCCCCTGGCGTGACGCTCAAGTGACTTTCACCTACCTCCTCGTGCCGCACGGCCAAACGCCTCCGACAGCGCCTCCTGAAGCCGTGGTCGTCGAGGTCCCGGTGCGGCGGGCAGCTCTTACGAGCACAAGCTCCGTGCCGTTCTTCCCTATGCTTCAGATTGAACAGGCATTGGTGGGATTTTCCGGTTGTACACGTGTCACCACGCCCAAGGTGGTAGAAATGATCCAGCAGGGGCAGGTCACTGAAATCGGCTGCGGAAGCAACGGAATGGACAGAGAACTGAACATGGAGCAGCTCTTCGCTCTTCAGCCGGACATCGTTATAACCCACGGCACCGGCATTCCCCAGTTTGACAAACATCCCAAACTCATTGAAGCCGGCTTTCGAACGGTCATCGAAGCCTGTCACATGGAATCTACGCCACTGGGCCGCACCGAGTGGATAAAGTTCATTGCCGCTTTTTTCAACAAAGAGGCGGAAGCCGAGCGCCTCTTCGACGAGATAGCAATGCGCTATGAAGATCTGGCGGAAAAGATGGGGACGGTGACGGAACGGCCCACGGTATTGTACGGAATGGTCTACCGTGACTTATGGTATGTCGCCGGAGGCAAAAGCTACCACGCAAAATTCATGGCAGATGCGGGGGCGGACTACCTCTGGAGCGACGACACGTCGACGGGAGTCATGCCCATTGGCATGGAAACGGTCTTCGATCGCGCCAGGGATGCGGCATTCTGGCTGAATCCGGGGGCCTGCAGCTCATTGGAAGAACTGTCGGGAGCCGACGAGCGTTACGGTGCATTCCGGGCCTTTCGCACGGGCCATGTGTACAACAACAACGCCAAAATAGGGCCCGGAGGCGGCAACGATTTCTGGGAAACGGGGATGGCCCGGCCGGACCTCGTACTCGCCGATCTCATCAGCATTTTCCATCCGGATCGACTGCCTTCCCACCAGCGCATTTGGTACCGGCAGCTTCCACTCCACGCGGAGAAAGAAAACTGATGCGGAACATTCCCTCTTTTTTTTATGCCGACCCAGCACAAACCCTCTCCCGGAGCAGTACACTTCTCTGGGCGGGACTCATCACCACGCTGGCGGTCGTCTTCACACTGGAGCTCTCTCTGGGCTCGGTATTGATTCCCTTCAAGAGCGTCATTTCCATTCTGCTCGGGCATGAGGACGCTCCTGCCGGATGGCGAAACATCGTCCTGCTCTTCCGCCTGCCGCGAGCGGTCACTGCCGCTCTTGCGGGAGCGGCGTTGGGCATCGCCGGATTGAAAATGCAGACCCTGTTCCGCAATCCACTGGCAGACCCTTTTGTCCTCGGCATAAGCTCCGGAGCGAGTCTCGGCGTGGCCTTGACCATCATGACCGCCGGGGGGATGGGCTGGAGCATCCTGGTGGAAAAAACCGGGATCTCGGGGAACTTCTCCCTGATCTTTTCGGCAACGCTTGGCGCCGTTACGGTTCTGAGCATCGTTCTGGGGATTGCACGCCAGGTGGAGAGTAACGTGACCCTGCTCATCATCGGACTCATGTTCGGCTACATCAGCGGCTCTCTGGTGAGCATCCTCATGCAGTTCTCCCTCGAACAACAGATGCAAAGATACGTGGTCTGGACATTCGGCTCCTTCGGTGGAGTGACATGGAAACAGATCACGGTCTTCGCTCCGACCGTGATCATGGGTCTCGCACTGGCCCGGTTCCTTGCAAAACCCCTGAACGCATTTCTCCTGGGGGAAGGCTACGCCCGCAGCATGGGGGTCAATATCCGCGCCACGCGCTTCTGGATCATTCTGGGCTCTTCGCTCCTGGCGGGGTCCGTCACGGCCTATTGCGGCCCCATCGGTTTTCTTGGAATAGCGGTCCCTCACCTGTGCCGTCTGCTGCTGAAGACATCGGACCACCATGTTCTCGTACCCGCCGTAATTCTTCTCGGGGCGACGCTGGCGCTGCTGGCCGACCTCATCGCTCAGCTGCCCGGCACTCAGGTCGTACTGCCCCTCAACGCGGTGACCGCTCTGATCGGTGCACCGGTCGTCATTGGCGTGATTCTTCGCCGTCGAAATGCCATGGAGGCTGGAACATGAAGAGACAAACACTGCTGGAGGCACGGGATCTGGCTGTCGGATACAGGAAACCCAGGCGCCCCCCGCGCATCGTCACGGAGGGGATCAACATTGCGCTGCGCGAAGGGGAGTTCGTCTGTCTCCTCGGCCCCAACGGCGCCGGCAAGTCGACTTTGATCCGAACCCTCTGCGGGATGCACCCCCCCTTATCCGGCACGGTTTGCATTGCAGGAGAACCTTTGAAGGAGCTCTCCCCCCACATGCTGGCACAACGCATGAGCCTGGTCCTGACCCAAAGGGTCGCCGTCGGCATGATGCCGGTCAAGACGCTCGTGGCTTTGGGCCGCCATCCCTACACCGACTGGGCGGGACGGCTGGGCAAAAAGGACGAGGAAGCGGTGTGGCGGGCCATTGCCGACGTGGGCATCGAAGAACTGGCGCACCGCCCGGTCTGCGAACTCAGCGACGGTGAAAGGCAAAAGGTCATGATAGCCCGGGCGCTGGCCCAGGAGCCACAAGTCATGATCCTGGACGAAGCGACGGCGTTTCTCGATTTGCCTCGCCGTGTGGAACTCATGCATCTGTTGAAGGGATTGGTTCACGACGGACAGAGGGCCATCCTGCTGTCGACACATGATCTCGATCTGGCGCTCCGCTGTGCCGACCGGCTATGGCTCCTGCCTGCCGGCGGCCCGCTCCTCGAGGGCGTCCCGGAAGACCTGGTATTGTGCGACGCCTTTGCCAAAACCTTCGCCGACGCCGGGGTGTCGTTCGACAAAGGATCGGGGGCTTTCACCCTCAGCAATGCGGAACGGGGAGAAATCGGATTGTGT
Organism: Desulforhabdus amnigena; assembly: GCF_027925305.1. Classification (NCBI taxonomy): domain Bacteria; kingdom Pseudomonadati; phylum Thermodesulfobacteriota; class Syntrophobacteria; order Syntrophobacterales; family Syntrophobacteraceae; genus Desulforhabdus; species Desulforhabdus amnigena. Next base: position 2,379,310 of record NZ_BSDR01000001.1, read on the forward strand.
GGGGAAGGCGTGCATGCCATGTGGACCTACCGTGCACTCGAGCGTGCAGGATATCGCGTCCTCCCCCAGGGCAAAACGGAGCGGTGCGTCGAAGTGACGTGCGAAAACGGCTCGATATCCTGGCATATTCGCGGCTCGAACAAAGCGTACACATCCTTGGAAGCTTTGCTTGCGGGGCTGGAATACCGTTGGACTGCGCTTCATGAGGAATGTGCAAAACCGCTCACCGAGGAGTTGTCCCATGCAGACTAAAGGATTGATCATGGTAAATACCGGCAACGGCAAAGGCAAAACCACCGCAGCCCTCGGTCTTGCTTTCCGCGCTCTGGGACACGGACTGCCCGTGTGTATCATTCAGTTCATCAAAGGAAAGTGGAAATACGGCGAATTAAACTCCGCAAAGCGATTTGAAGACTTGCTGGAGTTTCACGTTGTGGGACAGGGCTTCACCTGGAAGTCCGGCGACCCGGAAGGCGATCGCCGGGCGGCGCAGGAGGGATGGAAACTGGCCAAAAGCATCATTGAAGAGGGACGGCATCACCTGGTCGTTTTGGACGAATTCACGTACCCCCTGAACTATGGGATGGTGGACGAAGAGGAGGCCATCGCATTTCTTTGTCGAAAGCCGGAAGCGCTGCACGTGCTCATAACAGGGCGCAATGCCCCAGCATCACTCCTGGACATTGCGGACATGGTCACTGAAATGCGTGAAGTGAAGCACCATTTGAAGGCCGGAATCAAAGCTCAGAAGGGCATCGAATTCTGAACTGCTCCCCCCTGAACAACGGCGTACATGAAACCTGTGGGCGTTTACTCAACAAGCGAAAGGAGAAATATCAAAGAATCAAATACCTGTCATCGCAAAGCAAAAAGAAAGGGGCAGATCGGAGTCCCTGGCAAGAACCGGATCTGCCCCCTGGGAACTGTAAACCTGTTTCAAAGTAGTCCCCGCCGTCATTCTCACAAAAAGGTGGGGGGATTGGCAAGGAGGAAATGTGAAACGCTATTTCGTTGCGGTTTTGGCGGTATTCTGCCTGATGATTCCTCTTCATTCGGTTCCGGCGCAGGAAAACGAGGAGGTGACAGCAAATTCCGCTGAACAGGAGAAATCGGGAAAAGACGAAAAAGAGGCATCGGTAAAAGAAACAGCCGCCCTGGAGCCCATGGTGGTAACGGCGACCAGAACGGAAACACCCCTTTCCGAGGTGACCAAAAGTGTCAGTGTGGTGGATCGGGAAGACCGGGCGGTCCGGGAGCAATACTACATTCCGGAATTGATCGATACCCTCCCCGGCGTCATCATGGAGCGAAACGGAGGGCCGGGGCAGTTCACCAACATCAGCATACGCGGGGCGGGAGCTCAATACACCCAGTTTCAATACAACGGCATGCCTTTGAGGGATGCCGCAGATACCCAGCATACTTTGCAATATTTCATTGGAGACCTCCAAAGCGCAAGCAACCTCGACCGCATCGAGGTGCTCAAAGGAACCAACAGCACTCTATACGGAACTCAGGCGATGGGAGGAGTGATCAATATTATCCCGGAAAGGTGGCGGGAAGGGCTCACGGTCAGCCTGCGAAATGAAATGGGAGAATACAACACATTCATCGAAAACGGCCGGTTTGCTTACGGGCAAGAAAAATATTACATCGACCTCGACCCCCTATACACGACCACCGACGGCGTGAAGAACGGAGGCAAGTACGGGTATTACTACGAAAATCTGGGATTCACGGCGGGAGCGGGAGTAAAGCTTAGAGACGACATGACGCTGGAGCTCAGCAATATCATGTACGACTCCGATCTGGCCATGAGCGAACATAATCCCTCGCTGGACAAAAACTATCAGCTCGTTAAGAACGTGGCCGACCCAAACAGCCATAGAGAAAGCTTCCTGAACCAGACAGGGCTCAACTTCAACCACCAGGTCTGTTCGATGTGGGATTATTCCGTCAAGGCGTCATACGGAGAAACCGAACGCCATTATTTCTGGTCCAAAATATCCGGAGACCGTTCCAACTACGACGGCTCCACCAGCTATGTGGAGATGCAGCATAACGTTCATGCCACCGAGTGGCTCACCCTGACTATGGGGATGGACTATGAAGGGGCGAGCTATGACGGGCGTGAACCCCTGGATCCCGGCAGTGGAATATACGATCCCGTCGATTTCGATTACGACTGGGGAGGATACGATCTCTTCGGGCAGGCCCAGTTCGCCTTTTTCGACCGGTCCCTCTTTTTCACCGGCGGCCTGCGCTACAACGACCACGAGGAATTCGACTCCAAAGTGGTCGGGGAAGTTTCCGCCGCTTATATTTTCAAGCAAACCGACACCAAAATTCATTCCCACTTCGGTACCGGCTACCGGACACCGTCTCTCTATGAAATTTACGGCGGTTACATTTTCATGGGGCAACTCATCACCGTAGGCAATCCCGATTTGGAACCTGAAGAGAGCACCAGCTACGAATTCGGTATCTCCCAATATTTTCTGGATAAAAAGATCGAACTGGGACTGACCTGGTTCCACATCGATTTCGATGACCAGATCGCCTATGACGGTTTCGCCAACCAATACGTCAATGCCAAAGAGGCCCAGACACAGGGTGTCGAGGCATCCTTTTTGACAAGACCCTGCAAATACTTCAGCTTCGGTGCGGCATACACCTACGCGGACTCCAAGTACAAGAACGATCCCACCGACGCATGGATTCGAAAGGAGTACCTGCCCAGAAACAAGCTGAGCTTCATTTTGGAGACCTACCCCCTGGAGAGGCTGAGCATGTCGGCAAAAATAACCTGGCAGGATGAAAAGATCGTTCCGCTCTATGATCCATACTGGAACAAGATCCGATGGGAAGAAGACAGTGTCGCCACAGTGGACCTGGCCGCAACCTACAAAGTCCTGAAGGACTACAAGTTTTTCAAGGACTTGGATCTCTTCATGAAAGTGGAAAACCTCATGGATGAAAACTATTCCGAAGGCGGGTACACCATGCCCGGCCGCTGGGTTTACGGCGGTTTGAAAATGGTCTTCTAAGTACCTATCCGGAAACCACCTGTGGACTTGCGCCCCCCCTTGGTCCCCCCTCGAGGGGGGAATTAAAGGGGGGTGTCCGCTGCCGAGGCAGGTTTTCGGATAGGCTCTAAAAAACTCGATGAAGACGGCTCCACGTTACCTGATGCTCCTGCTGACAACGGCCTGCAATCTCCGCTGCGCCTATTGTTACAGGGAAGAGGAGGTCCATCCGCTCTCCATGCCCCGTGAAACGGCGATGAGAGGCCTGAGGCTTGCCGCATCTTCGGGCCTGCCGTTTCATGTTCAAATGACGGGAGGGGAGCCGACCCTTCAACCGGAGTTGATCGAATGGGTCGCCTCGACCACGCGAAAAGCGGGCTGGCCGGCAACGCTGGCTCTTCAGACCAACGGGACGACGATGGATCGGGCTCTGGTAAGGCTCTGTGCGAAATATGACATTCAAGTGGGAGTGAGCCTCGACGGTCCCCCCGAAGTTCAGGAAAAACTGCGCGGGGGAGCCCTCGCCACGATCCATGCAATGAAACTCCTTTCACAGGAAGGCGTCCCGTTCCGAGTGACTACCGTCGTCACCCAGCAGAATGTTGCGCATTTGAAGCAGATCCCCCTTGTCCTCGGCGCATTCAAAAGCGCACGGGGAGTGGGAATGGACCTCTTTGTCCGAAAAGGAAGGGGAGTGAAAGGGGGTGTGTCTCAAGCCACTCCCGAATCCCTTGAAAAAGGAATCACCGGCTTTATGGCAACACTGAGTGGGGTCAACGCCAGGCGAACCTCTCCTCTGCGGCTTCGGGAAATGGACTTGTTGGAACAGGCATCTCATCGAAAGAAGAATCCGCCCTTCTGTCATGCCTGCAAGGGGGAAAGCCTGGCAATACATCCCGATGGAACGCTCTATCCCTGTTCACAGACGGCCGGCGATCCCCTTTTCGCCGCGGGAACGCTGGATCATCCCGATAGAGAGCGCCTCATGGCCTTGAAACGGTTCACATTGTTTTCCGAGGAGTGCAAAACCTGCGTCCTGGCGGATCGCTGCCCGGGCGATTGTCCCAGCAGGCAGTATTACAATCGAGGGGGAACCAATTCTTTGACCTGTGTGATGTACCGCACTTTATGGAACGGCTCCAGGAAAAATGGCGATTTCAACCTTCTCCTTAACTCGACGTTCTCAGATTTCATGTGACAGTGTCGCACCAAGAGCCTATCCGAAACCCATCCTTGGCAGAGGACATCCCCCTTCAATTCCCCCCTCAAGGGGGACTGAGGGGGTTATTCCAAGGTCCATAGGAGGTTTTCGAACAGGCTCTTATTCAGCCATCGTTTTTGCTTAAAGAGCAGGACTTATGCATAAAAATGTTTATCCATTTTCCGCCATCGTGGGACAGGAAAAACTGAAGCTTTCCCTGATCCTGAATGCTATCAACCCTCAAGTCGGCGGAGTCCTCATCCGGGGCGAGAAGGGTACGGCCAAGTCCACAGCAGTGCGTGCGCTGGCGGCTCTGTTGCCGGAAATCAAGGTCGTTCAGGGGTGCCCCTATTCGTGCGACCCGGATCAGCAAAGCGAGCTTTGTGAAAAGTGCCGTGAAAAGCGGGCGCAACATCGGGAAGTGTGGCGCCGCACGAAAGTGATCACACTTCCCTTGAATGCCACCGAGGACAGGGTCGCAGGGGGAATCGACTTCGATCTGGCCATAAAAAAGGGGATACGCGTCCTTCAGCCGGGGCTCCTGGCCAAAGCACACCGGGGCATTCTCTACGTGGACGAAGTCAACCTGCTGGACGACCACATCGTAGACATCATCCTGGATGCGGCGGCTTGCGGGGAAAACCGCATCGAGCGCGAGGGGATTTCCTACCGTCATCCCGCCCGCTTCATCCTGAGTGGGACCATGAATCCCGAAGAAGGGGAATTGAGGCCGCAGCTTCTCGACCGATTTGGGCTTTGCGTCGAGGTAACGGCCGAAGCCGATCTCGAAAAACGGGCACTTCTCATGCAATACCGGGAAGAATACGACCTGGACCCCCGGGGCTTTCAAGAGCGATTCCGCGAGGAAAACGAAAAGATCGCCGCCCGGATCATCCACGCCCGGGAAATCCTGGGTGATGTGAGGCTCCCGCGGCATCTCCGGTTGTTCATTTCCGAGCTCAGTACGCAAAACCATGCAGCCGGGCATCGGGCCGACCTGGTCATGGAACAGGCAGCCAAAGCTCACGCCGCCTACCACGATCGCTTTGAAGTCACGATCGACGACATCAGCGAAACGGCTCCCATGGTGCTTCTACACCGAAAACGGGATGAAGCCCCGGCACCCCCGCCCCCTCCTCCGCCTGCGAAGAATGAAGAGCAGGAAAAATCCCCGGAGGATGAAAACCCTAATCTGGATCCCATGGACGAGCAGCAGAATGACTCCCCCCAGGAATCCCAGCCCCCGCCCGAAGAGGCGGATTCCCGAGCGGACGATGCCCCACCGCCTCCCCGGGACGACGGGAAACAGGATCCAATGGACCCGGAGGAAAAAGAGGGAGAGCGGGAAATGCGGGAACAGGTCTTCGAGGTGGGAGCGACCTTCCGCATCAAGCACTTTGAAGCCCCCAAGGACCGGGTCGTTCGGAGGGGGTCGGGGAGAAGATCCCGCACGCGCATTTCACAAAAACAGGGGCGATACGTCAAGAGCACCATGAAGAGAGGAACGGGGGACATCGCCCTGGACGCCACTTTGCGGGCTGCGGCGCCTTATCAGCAGAGCAGGAAGGGAAACGGGAAGCTCGCCGTCTACCTCAAAGATGAGGATATACGGGAGAAGATCCGGGAAAAGAGGATCGGGAACTTTTTGCTTTTCGTGGCGGATGCAAGCGGCTCCATGGGAGCCCGAAGCCGCATGGCGGCTTCCAAGGGAGCCATCATGTCCCTGCTCCTCGACGCCTATCAGAAGCGGGACCGCGTGGCCATGATTTCCTTCAGAAAGCGGGAAGCGGTGCTCAACCTCCCCCCCACCTCCTCCGTGGAACTGGCGGGAAGGCTGCTCAAAGAGATGCCCGTCGGAGGAAGGACTCCCCTCTCAGCGGGATTGGTCAAATGCCATGAGATCCTGCGAAATCAGTTTCTGCGGGATCCGAGCATGCGGCCTTTCGTTATTTTCATCACGGATGGAAAGTCCAACGTGGCGCTGGGGGAAGGGAAACCCGTAGAAGAAGCCCTGGACCTGGCCGCCAGGATGAGCCTGGATCCCCGCGTTCAGTTCATTGTCGTGGACACGGAAGAAGACGGAGTCGTCTCTTTCGGCCTGGCACGGCAGCTTGCCGCTGCAATGCATGCCCGATATTTCAAAATCGACGACCTCAAAGCGGACCAACTCGTGAACGTTGTGAAAGGAACGGTTCAATGACCCAGAGAATGACATACCCTTTTGCCGCTATTGTGGGCCAGGAAAAGATGAAGCTGGCTCTCACCCTGAACCTCATCAACCCCACCCTCTCCGGGGTCCTGATCCGGGGCGAGAAAGGCACAGCCAAGTCCACCGCGGTGCGCGCGCTGGCGGAGATCCTTCCTGAAATCGAAGTGGTCCGGAGCTGCCCTTTTCAGCTTTCCTTGAATTCCGAACGGGACGTTTGCAGGGAATGCGCCCGGGTGGAATGCCGTGAAAGAATCCTCAAAGGGGAACCGGTCGAAACCCTGAAAAGAAAGATCCGGGTGATCGAGCTTCCCGTGGGGGCCACGGAAGATCGCGTGGTGGGGACCCTCGACCTGGAACACGCCCTCAAGATGGGTGAAAAACGGATCGAGCCCGGCCTTCTGGCGGCGGCTCACCGAGGGATTCTCTACGTGGATGAGGTGAACCTCCTGGACGACCACGTCGTGGACGTGCTTCTGGATTCCGCGGCCATGGGAATCAACACCATCGAACGGGAGGGAGTCTCTTTTTCTCACCCGGCAAGGTTCACTCTCGTGGGGACCATGAACCCCGAAGAGGGCGAATTGAGGCCTCAACTGCTCGACCGATTCGGCCTGTGCGTCCATATCGAGAGCCTTCAGGATCCGGAGCAGCGCGTCGCCATCATGGAACGGAGGGCAGCCTTCGACGAAGACCCAGAAAGCTTCTGCAGGCAGTGGGAAGGGGCGTCGGCTCAACTGGTTCGAGAAATCGAAAACGCCATTCAACTCTATCCCAGGGTAACCGTCGACCGCTCCCTCTTTTTCGAAATCGCCGCATACTGCCTTGACGTGGGGGTAGACGGACACCGGGGAGACATCATCATTTTGAAGACGGCCAAAACGATCGCGGCCTTCAACAGCAGAACGGAAGTGATACGGGAAGATATCGATACGGCCGCGGAGCTCGCTCTGCCTCATCGCATGCGGCGTCAACCGCTGCAAGACATCGTCATGGATGTGAAGAGCGTGCGAAGGAACCGAAATCAAGGATGAGGGGTACGGCCATGAACGCCTATACACTCTGCTACTACAGCGCCACCTCCATGGAGATCGCCTCCCTCAGCCAGGGGGTGTCGCAATACCAGGAAGAGGGCGGACGTATCAGAGTCCTCGCGAGAACGAAGAGTCAGCTTTTCGATGATTCCCGAATCCATGCCTTCGTCCAGGCGGCCCTGGAATCCGACGTGATTTTGATCACGCTGCACGGGGGGGAGGAGTCCTGTCCCGCATTTTCCCCACTCATTCAGGCATTGGAAGAAAAAAGATCGCTGGGAGAAAAAACACCCCATTTCCACATTCAACCCTCCGCCGGGGATGAGGATGCCTCGGCCTTGGCCCAGAAGCATTCTGACGGCTTCGGCCGGGAGGTCTGGAATACCATCAGCGGCTATCTCCTCCAGGGAGGAGCGCTCAACTGCAAAAACCTTTTAGTCTACCTGCACAACCTGGTCTTCCACAAGATCGAGCCCCTGGAACTCCCCCAGCCCCTCCCTCATGAAGGGATCTATCACCCCGACCTTCCGGGAGTTCCCGATTTCGAGAAGTACCTCAAAGAACGGGTCGATCCCGGCAAGGTCACGGTGGGGCTCTGGTTTTACCAGACCTACTGGGTCAACAACAACCTGGCCGCCATCGATGCCATCATCCGGGAAATCGAAAGGCAGGGAGCCAACGTGATCCCGGTTTTTCACTTCAGGTACAAGGATGCCCTGAGGGGGAACCGGGGGGCGGACTACATCGTGGAACACTTTTTCATGGAAAACGGACGCCCTCGAATCAATGTTCTCATCAATCCCCTCATGTTTTCCCTGACCCTCGTCGCTCCGGAATGTAAGGAACTCCTTTCGCGACTGGATGTTCCCTTCATCCAGGCCGTCTGCACCATGAATCCCCATGCGGTCTGGAAGGAAAGCCCGCAGGGGCTGACCGCCATGGACGTGACCTATTGCGCCGCACAGCCCGAATTCGACGGAGCGCTCATCACCGTTCCCGTGGCAACAAGGGAGGAAGATGCCGTAGATCCCCTGACGGGCGCCCTTCTCACCCGGACAATGCCCATCCCTGAGCGGGTGCAAAAAATGGTTTCCCTCTCTCTCAACTGGGCGCGGCTTCGAAGGAAAGAGAACGCCGAAAAACGGATCGCTATCGTCTTCCACCATTACCCTCCCCGCAACGACCGCATCGGCTGTGCCGCGGGGCTGGACAGCTTCGAGAGCGTCAAGCGGCTGCTCGACCACATGCGGGATGAGGGATACCGCATCGACCGCACGTTTGAAAGCGGCGATGCCCTGGCCCGGGAAATGCTGGAGCGCATGACCTGCGACAGGCGGTGGCTGACTCCCGAGCGCATGGCGGAACGCGCTGAAGCCCATGCAGGGGCAGAGCACTTCGTTCCGTGGCACGAAGCGCTTCCCGCACCCATTCGAGAAAAAATGACGGCGGATTGGGGAAAGGTTCCAGGGGACCTTTTTGTGCACGACTACCGGATGCATTTTCCCGGAATGATCGACGGAAACGTCTTCCTCACCATTCAGCCCCCGAGGGGCTATTTCGAAAACATCGACAAGATCTACCACGACATGTACCTTTCCCCGCCGCATCACTATCTGGCTCATTACCGCTGGATCAGGGACGTTTTCAAGGCCGATGCGGTCATGCACGTGGGCAAGCACGGGTCGCTCGAATGGCTGCCGGGAAAAGGGGTAGGATTGAGCGAGGAATGCTATCCGGACCTTTCCATTATGGACCTTCCCAATGTCTATCCCTATATCATCAACGATCCCAGTGAGGGAACTCAGGCCAAACGCCGTTCGTACTGCTGCATCATCGACCATCTCACTCCCGCCTTCACCAATGCGGACCTCTATGAAGACCTGGCAAAGGTGGAAAACCTCGTCAAGGACTACATCGAAGCCAGGCAACAAAATCCCGACAAGCTGAACGTGCTGAAACCCATGCTCTGGGAAGCCGTCGTACAGGCCGATCTGGACAAGGATCTGCAAATCGGCGAGGCGGAAGCCTTCCAGGATTTCGATCGTTTCCTGGAACGCCTCCACGACTGCCTGACGGATCTGGCCGACACCATGATCAACGACGGGCTCCACATCCTGGGTACGACCCCCGAAGGTGAAAAACTGGTGGAATTTCTGGTGCAACTCACCCGGCTTCCCAACGGGGAGGTTCCGTCCCTTCGAGAATCCGTGCTGAGAGCCATGGGCTACGACCACGACGACCTCTTGGAAAACAAGGGGAAAACTCTGGAACAATACGGCAACAGGACCGGCGGGGAGATCCTCCGCCTGGGCCATGAAGCGGCCCTCGGGATGGTGAGGGAGCTCGAATCCGCTGGATTCCAGCGGGAAAGCATCCGCTCCGCCGTCGAGTCCTACCTGGGGGTCTATCACGCCGATGTTGCTTCGGTTCTGACATACATCACCGAGACCCTGGTACCCCGAATCCGACAGGTGACCGACGAACTGACCGCGAGCCTCCGGGCTTTCGACGGACGGTTTGTGCAGCCTGGGCCTTCGGGAGCTCCCAGCCGGGGACAGGCGGATATCCTGCCCACCGGGCGCAACTTTTATTCCGTGGACCCGGACAAGATCCCGAGCCCCGCAGCCTGGGAAGTGGGCAAGAGACTGGGAGACGGGCTCATCGAACGGTATCTTTCAGAAACAGGTAAGTATCCCGAGAGTATCGGCATCCTTCTCTGGGGGGGACCCACGATGAGGTCGAAGGGAGACGACCTGGCCGAAATCCTCTACCTCATGGGGGTGCGTCCCCGGTGGCGGAAAGGGAGCGGAAAAGTGGCCGGCCTGGAAGTCATTCCCCTGTCGGAACTGGGCCGTCCTCGCCTGGATGTGGTCCCCAGGATTTCCGGCTTTTTCCGGGACGCCTTCCCCAACCTGGTGGAACTCATCGACAATGCGGTGAAAATCGTCGCCGTACTCAAAGAGCCTCTCGAAAGCAACATCCTGCGGCGTCACGTGCTGGAAGATCAGCAGACCTACCGCAAGGATGGGATGTCCGAGGAAGATGCCTTCAGGGAAGCGACTTTCCGCATCTTCGGCTGTCCCCCCGGTACCTACGGTGCCGGAGTCGCCGAATTGGTGGAATCCAAGCACTGGAAAACCCAGGAGGATCTCGGGAACAACTACATCCGCTATACCGCTCACGCCTATGGGAAGGGAAGCTACGGGAAACAAAAACCCAAAACGTTCCGAAAAATCCTCTCACGCATGGATGTGACGATCAAGAACGAGGATTCCCGGGAATACGACATGCTCTCCTGCACTGACTATTACAACTATTACGGGGGGCTCATCGTTGCGGTCAAGACCGTCCGGGGGGAGCTCCCGCACGCCTACATGGGCGACAGCTCGGACCCCCGGCGGATCAAGATCCGGTCCACCTTCGAAGAGGCCAGGCACGTTCTGCGCTCCCGCCTTCTCAATCCCAAGTGGCTCGAAGGGCTGAAACGCCACGGTTACAAGGGGGCCGGAGACATTTCCAAGATGATGGACGTCGTATTGGGCTGGGATGCCACGGGGGAAGTGATGGAAGACTGGATGTACGAGAGGATGGCCCGAAAATACGCCCTTGATCCCAAAATGCAGGAGTGGATGAAAGAGGTCAACCCCTACGCCCTCCAGAACATTCTGGACAAGCTCCTGGAAGCCGTCAACCGAGGGATGTGGAACGCTGACGAGGAGATGGAAAAAGAGCTTCGCAACGCCTACCTGGACATTGAAGGGGAAATCGAAGAAGTGACGGAATGAGGCCTTTCGCCTCACGATGGGAGATGCACAATGAATATCGTTTTTGTCCATACGCACATGTTTCACCACCAAACGTGGAAAAGGGTCGCCGACCGTCTCGAGAGTGAAGGCATTCGTCTCAGCATTTTTCCGCAGCAAAACGCGCCTCTTGTCCTGGATATGCTGGCTGCGGGGGATACGGATCTCTTCCTGGGGGAACTGTCTCAGGGGCTGCCGGCTTTCAAAGAGCTGACAGCGGCAGCGGAACAGGCCAGGCATCGCATCGGCTTCGGAATGGAAATGCCCAAGGGGTTCTCCACTCTAAGCGAGGACGTTCTCTCCCTTTTCAAAAGCTATATCGCGAAGGTCTCCGAGGAAAACTATTATAACGGCATCAAATACCTCGCTTCTCAGGCCGGCATGGATACGGCCTACGAAGCCGTCCAGCCGGTGAAAACACACGGCATTTACCACTGCGATGCCCCGGAAACCTTCGGAGACACGGCTTCCTATCTCAACTGGCATGAAAAACACCGGGGCGTCTCCAGCGACGGGAACATCGTCGGAATGCTCTGTTATCATTCGCAGATCGTCGAAGGGAACACCGTCGAAATCGATGAAGTGATCCACTCCCTGGAAGATCATGGGCTCGTTCCCCTCTGCGTTTTTTGCGAAGGCATTCCGGACAGCTCCCTGCTGCCCGACAGACGCTACCCCTGGCTTTCATACTTCAAGACAAACGGTTCCCACCCCGAAGCCGTCCTCAACCTGCTGGGCGGCCGCTTCCTGGCTCGGCAGCAGGATGTGCGACATCTGCAGGGACTGGATGTGCCGGTTTACCAGCTCATTCGCAATTATACTCAGACCGCCGGACAGTGGCTCGAAGATCCCGTGGGGCTCTCCGGCCACAGCCTGGTCTATGCCGTGGCCCAGCCGGAAGTGGCCGGAATCATCGAACCCACGCTGGTGGCGGCGCTCGCGATCGAGATATCCCCCGCCGATCCGGCTTCTTCCAGGCCATTCACTCCCATCGAGGAACGCATCGATACCCTCTGCAGGCGGCTGAAGCGTCTCATCCGGTTGCGGCGGCTTCCCAATTTTCAAAAACGCATCACTTTCGTTCTCCACAACAACCCCTGCAAGGGAGTGGAAGCCACGGTGGGAATGGCGACCGGACTGGACGCCTTCCAAAGCCTGGCGTCCGTCCTGCAGGCCATGAAGAGTGCGGGTTACGACACGGGGGATGCGCCGGCAAACGGCAAGGAAATCCTGGAAATGATCCTGCAGCGCAAAGCTGTCTCCGAATTCCGCTGGACGACGGTTTCGGAAATCGTTCAAAAGGGGGGTGTGCTTTACCGCATGGGACGGGAAGAATACGAAACGTACCTGGATTCCCTGCCTTCGGAAGCCAGGGAGCGTGTCCTCTCGGAGTGGGGGGGCTTTCCGGGGCAGGGAATGGTTTACCGGGAAGACGGACGCGACGTGCTGCTCATTACGGGCCTTCGGTTCGGAAAGATCAAGATCATGCCCCAGCCCAAAAGAGGCTGTTACGGTTCCAAGTGCAACGGCGAAGTCTGCCGCATCCTCCATGACCCCGAACTTCCGCCGCCTCACCACTGGCTGGCCACCTACAAGTACATTCGGGACACTTCCGATGCGGTCGTTCACTTCGGCACCGGAGGGTCCCTGGAATACCTTCCCGGGAAACGCGCCGCCCTTTCGGAGCGATGCTTTCCCGCCCTCTCTGTGGACGACCTCCCCCATATCTATCTCTACGTGATGAACGTTCCCGGTGAGGGGCTGATGGCCAAACGGCGCGCAGGCGCCGTGATGGTGGATCACCTCACCCCCGTTTACCGGCCTGCTGAAATGGATGAAGAAACACGGCGACTGGAGGCCCTCCTGGAACAGTACTTCAGGGCCTCCGATATGGGGGAGGCGGCGCGCCTGGATCTCATCGGAAAAGAGATGCTGCCCCTCATGAAGCGACTAAAATTCGTGGAAAAGGACGACGGCGGCGAGGATCTGCAAGAAAAGGCACGGCTCGCGTCGCGCCAGATCGAACTCACCAAGAGGGCCCTGGCCCCCGACGGCATGCATATTCTGGGGACTTTTCCCGATGCAACGGGCAGAGCCCGGATGCTTACGACCATTTTGCTCCATCCCTCCCCGGAACTGCCCGACCTCCAGGGAATCACACAAAAGCTGGAGGGGGGAACAGGGAACGTTTTTGAGGACGGAGTCGAAATTACGCAGTCGATCCTTGAAAACCTCAAGCCCGAAAGGCTGCCCGATGAACTGCTCACCCGGGAGAGCTTCAACGGCCTGGCGGATTGGTGCCGAAACATGGATTGGCAGATCAGGGAGAGCCGGCGTGAAATTCCTCAGCTTCTCAAGGCCCTGAACGGAGGCTACATAGAACCGGGCTTGAGCGGCTCCATCTACCAGGGCAAAACGGATGCCCTCCCCACAGGACGGAATTTCTTCGCAACGGACGTCACCATGCTTCCCACCCGGGCCGCTTGGGAAATCGGCTGCAAACTGGCCGACAGGCTTCTCTCCAAGTTCCTGGACGAGGAAGGCCGCTTTCCGGAAAACATCGGGATCAACCTCTGGAGCTCCGATGCCTTCAAATCCGACGGGGAAGTCTGTTCCCAGATACTCTATCTCCTGGGGGTGCGGCCCGTCTGGAATGCCTACGGGCGGGTCGGCAAGGTCGAGGCCATCCCCCTGGAAGAGCTGGAGATCCGGGTCGCGGGAGAAAAAATAGTCCGTCGCCCGCGCATCGACGTGACCATCCAGGCGAGCGGTATTCTGAGGGACATGGTCATGAACTTTTGCGAACTGCTCGACGATGCCGTCCTCCTGGTGAGCCGCCTCGATGAACCCGGGGAATGGAACTTCATACGAAAGCACACCTTGGAACACATGGATGCCTTGCGAAGCGAAATGCAGGACCGGCTCTCCGAATCGCAGATTAGAAGGCTGGCCAGTTTCCGTGTTTTTTCCTCGGCCCCCGGTACCTATGGGCTGGGAGTGGGACTCGCCCTGGACGCCTCCGCCTGGGAAGACGACAAGGACCTGGCGGAAGTCTATGTCAACTGGGGCGGATACGCTTACGGTTCCAACAAAAACGCCGAGGGACTCAAGGTGTACGGTATGGAGGTGCAGGACCTGCTGGCCCGGCAGCTGTCCAATATAGACGTATCTTTCATGAAACAGAGCACCGCGGAATACGACATCCTAGACTGCGGATGCTACGCTGTGTTCCAGGGGGGGATGGCGGCCGCTTCCAGGGCTCTGGGCGGTAAGGGACCGAAGCTCTACTGGGGAGACGCCAACCAGGCCGATACTCCGGACATACGTGATTTCAAGGAGGAAATCGGGAGGTCCGCCCGCGCCAGGCTTCTCAACCGCAAGTGGATCGAGAACATGAAAAGGCACGGCTATCAAGGGGCCCAGGACGTATCGAGCCGCGTGAACAACCTCTTCAAATGGAGCGCCACCTCCCGGGAGGTGGAAAAATGGGTTTTCGACTCGGTGGTGGAGTCCTACATCCTTGATCGGGAAAATCTCGAGTGGCTGCGGGAAGCCAATCCGCATGCCCTGGAGGAACTTACCCGCAGGCTGCTCGAAGCCCACTCCCGCGGACTCTGGGAGGCCGACCCGGAGTTGCTGGCCGAGGTGCAGTCCGCCGCCCTCACCATCGAAGGGGATATGGAGGAGATGATGGGCGACGTGGAAGGGGAATTCCAGGGGGGCAAGGTGGAGATGTTGACCTCCCGCAACGTGGAGAAGTGGGAGCCCAAATGGACTTTCAAGAAGCCGTAGAAAGATTTCGCGCTGTGGGTGTTTAGGGAACCGGCGGATTCCAATATCCCGTTATTCACCACGGAGACACGGAGGGCACGGAGAATGCTTTAAAATTTTTATGGATTTCATCCACGATAGCATTGAAGAGGACTTTTGATCTTTTGATATAGGGAGAACGGCAATGGACACATCGTTGAAGGTCCTGAAGGTCGCTTTTGTGCACCTAGACGTCCGGTACAAAGATCCTGAGGCCAACCGGAAAAACCTGCTCCGGTTGAACCGGGAAGCGGCCATACAGGGAGCCAACCTCATTTTGAATACGGAAATGCCCCTGGCGGGCTATTCATTCTCTTCACGGGAGGACATTTCCGGTTACGTTGAATCGGAAAACGGTCCCACTCTGACCGAAATCAAGCGGCTGGCAAAAGAATACGGGACCTACATCGGAATGGGGCTTGCCGAGCACGATGAAGCGACGGGAATCTACTACAACAGCGCATTCGTGATCGATCCGGATGGCAGGCGGGTTTGCAGGTACCGCAAGATCAATGCGGAAATGCGCTGGGCATGCCCCGGAGACCCCAAGCAGAGCGGGACCTTCGATACCCCCTGGGGGCGGATAGGAGTCCTGATCTGCTCGGATTCCTACTATGGAATGATGCCGCGTTCCATGGCCATGCGAGGGGTTGACCTCCTGTGGGTGCCGGCCAACTGGCCTCCGAGCGGCCTCGACCCGCTGGAGCTCTGGAAGGGAAGAGCTATCGAAAATGGTTTTTTCATCGCCGCCTGCGGGCGTACGGGAAAAGACCGCATCATGGACTGCACCTCCGCGGTCTCCTGCGCGTTCGACCCGCAGGGCCGGGAGCTCTTCGCCGCATCCTCGGAAGAATCCCGGGTCTTCATGGTGGAAATTCCATTGAACGAAGTGGGAAGGCTTTCCAATGGATCACACCCCCAAACCCTGCAAGGCCGGAATCCCTCCCTCTATCGATCCATCTACCTGGACTTTCGCCTCATCGACGATCTTACGGCCCATTATGACCTGCCGCAGCCGGGACCATTGCATGTTCACTGCCTTGTTCCAGGCGGGGAAGACTGGGATCTCGAAACCTTCGAGAGGCAAATTACCGTCACAAAAAAGGAAGGCTCCAACCTCTTCGTGCTGCCCCCTCTTTCTTCTGCTCTCATGGATGCAAAGAGTTTGAAGTCCCTGGCCAGACAGCACGATGTCGCACTGGCCACATCCCTTTACAGTGGCGGACCGGCAGACAGCGTCTCTTCTTCGAGCGATGAGACACCGGGAAGGGAAAACCCTTCCGCCGTTCAGGTTTTGGTGACACCCGACACAACCTGTGAATGGCGCATCGAAGATACGGAGCATCCAAACGGCAAGTTTCCTTTTCCCACGGTTCATTACGGCCCGGCAAAACTGGGCATGGCCCCGTATGAACTGCTCTTGCATCCCGAACTGGCCGTCGCTTTTTCCAAGGAGGGATATGACCTGGTGGTCCTCTCGGAAAATCGATTGGACAGGACCCAACGTCTCCTTTGCGGAATCAGGACAATCGAAGGAATTGCCGTAGCCGCCTGCTCCCCGAACGGCGCGATCATCTCCATGGTCCCGAAAGGACACGAACGCTGGGAAGAGCAAAGCATCGAAGGTCCGGGAACCTGCTCCTACGCACTCGACACAGCGCGGATCAGGAAAAAGCGCTTTCAGGATCGAGTGGACTTCGAGCTTCTCCTGAGGACTTCCTGAGCGGCTTGGGAAGCGATTCGAGGAATACTCCACTTTAGAGCCTATCCGAAAACCTACCTAGGCAGCGGACACCCCCCCTTTAATTCCCCCCTCAAGGGGGGACCGAGGGGGGTGTCGCAAAGTCCACGGGGGGGGGCGGATAGGTTATTAGTACAGCTCCAGATTGAAGGTGAACAAAATGCACTTGCCGTCACCCCGGCGAAAGCCGGGGTCCAGAAAAGCTTAATTGACCTGGATTCCGACTTCCGTCGGAATGAGGATGGATAGCCTCCACCGATTTTGTACACTTGTTTGTGTGGGGCTGAAAAACAGGGATCAGGGATCGAAATCCATGAAAGAATACAAGCGTTTTATGAGACGAAACTGGCGGTTGCGGTATTGTTTTCTTATGGCTCTCTTTTGTCTGACCTTCCTGGGATCCGCTTTGGGATCTGCGGCTTCACTCTTTGCCTATCCTGTCAGTCTGACGGATTCCGGGGGAAATACCATCATCTTGGAGCGGAAACCCCAAAACGTGATTTCCCTTGTCCCCGCGATCACCGAGATCATTTTTGCTCTGGGTGAGGGTGAATCCATCAAGGGAATCACTTATCACGACACCTGTCCACCCGGTGAAAATCAAAAGAGCATCGTGGGAGGATTCTTCGCTCCGTCACCGGATCGAATGGAAGCCCTTGGACCCGATCTGATCTTTGTCTCTTCCCTGCACAGGGAAATCCAAAACCGCTTTTCTCATGAAAACTGTCGAATGATTCAGCTGGAGTCTCATTCCATTGATCAGCTCTATGAAAACATTCGCTCTTTGGGATTGATCTTCGAGAAGACCCGTGAGGCGGAAGCAATCATTGAGGGGATTCAAAACCAGCTGCGGCTCGTTGCTCAAAAAATCGACAAGATCCCGGGCAGTCAAAGAAAAAGAGTTATTCGGCTCATGGGGCGGGACCGCGTGATGACACCGGGGGACGACTCCTTCCAGAACGCATTCATCCGTGCCGCGGGAGGCATTCCTCCTGAACTCGGCAAAAAGGGAAACGTGGTGGATGTTTCCCTCGAGGAATGGACGCGTTTCAATCCCCAGGTGATCTATGGCTGCAATGGAGACCGGGAGGTTGCCGGGAAGTTTTTTTCCCAGCCGGGTTGGAAGGATGTGGAAGCCGTCCGTACGGGCAGGATTTTCTATCTGCCCTGTGAACTGACGTGCCGCGCTTCGGTGCGTTCAGGCGATTTTGTCCAGGGACTCGCGTCCCTGGTTTACGAAGAGGAATTTTCCTCCGTCCGGAACAGGGTCCTCGAGGAAAAGCGTGTTCAAAGCAAGCCCATAGAGCTCCCTTTGGATTACGTCCGGTCGGCGAGAGTGGATGAAAGCAACATCTTCGATTTTCCGAACAAGACCTT
The DNA here is from genome assembly GCF_027925305.1 of Desulforhabdus amnigena. Taxonomy (NCBI): domain Bacteria; kingdom Pseudomonadati; phylum Thermodesulfobacteriota; class Syntrophobacteria; order Syntrophobacterales; family Syntrophobacteraceae; genus Desulforhabdus; species Desulforhabdus amnigena. The sequence goes on from NZ_BSDR01000001.1 coordinate 2,397,508, forward strand.
GACGATTGAATTCAGGAGACCCATGGGGGTCACCTCCACCCTTGAAGGAGAGCGCGAAAAGATCATCGCCGTCGGCAACCACTATTCTTCTCCCCCGTGCTGGAGCATCGAACACAGGCTGGGTCTCGAAAAGAGCAGGGAACGCATCTACAAGGCGATCGGGAGGTCGAAAAAGGACAGCTGCTTTCTTTTTACCGGTGCAGACATGGGGAATTTGAGTGTTCAAAAGGCGCAATTCAAAGAGATGACCGTGTATGCCCTGGTGACGGCGGGTGTGGAGACCAACGCCGTACGCATGTCGGTAGACGAAGGGCTTTTCTACGAACCGGGCACCATCAACGTGATTCTCATGACCAATATGAAACTCTCCCCCAAGGCGAGGGCGAGAGCGGTCATCAGCGCGACGGAAGGCAAAACGGCGGCAATGCAGGACCTGGACATTCGAAGTTCCGTCAGCCCCCTGAAGAGTCAGGCGACAGGGACCGGCACGGATGAGGTCCTTGTGGTCGAAGGAGAAGGCAAGCCCATCGACAATACAGGGGGACACTGCAAGATGGGGGAATTGATTGCAAAAACCGTTTACGACGGAGTGAAGGAAGCGGTCTACCGGCAAAATGGAATCCTGCTCCAGCGCAGTATCTTTCAGAAGCTCCGGGAAAGACACATCAACCCCAATGGACTTCTGAGGGAATGCGGTTGCCTTGGTCAAGGAAACGATGAACGCGCCAATATCGCCCGGTTCGAGGCCATTTTGCTGCAGCCTCGATACGCCGCCTTCCTGGAATCGGCCTTTGCCCTCAGCGATGCCTACGAAAGGGGACTGATTACGGACCTCGGCGCCTTCGAAGCGTATTGTCGCACCGTTTCCGAGGAAATTGCAGGGCATAGGACAGAAAATTGGACCGACAGAATAACCTCCGAGGAGATCCCTATTGTTCTCAGAATGTCTCTCAACGCCTTGCTGAATGGAATGGTGCTGAAAAACGAGCAACCGCAACAATGATGGCCCCGAAAGTCCGCCACTGAGAAACTCTCTGAAAATTCTCCCCTTGAGGAGATTGGCGTCAGGTTAAGTAAGGCCGCTCAACCGTAAGAGGCTGTCTGAAAATTCCTCTGCTTGAAAGTCGAACCTGCTTCGATTCCCCCCTTGAGGGGGGCCAAAGGGGGGGTGTTTTTCTGGTTCGCGAAACCTTGGCCCCCTGCCCCCCCCTCAAGGGGGGAATTTTCAGACATCCTATGAAGGTTAAAATCCCTCCTTGAAGGGGGACAGGGGGGTGTAACGCTCTGAAAACATCCCATTTCAATCCCCCCTTCCACTCAAGGGGCCTCCCAAAACAGGTTGGGAGGTGTCCCCCCAGTTGGGTCCAGTCAATTATCTCTTTAGTCACTGAAAAAATCCGTGATCTCCTGATGGACAATCCCTCTGAATAGCCATATTTTTGTTGTATATTATTCTTTCTTGACCCGAAATTTTCCTGCCGACAGTTTTATTGATTGGGATGAAATGCCAACAGAACCCAGTAACTATTCAAAATCCAAGTTTGTTGGGTTACCGCCTCCCTGGATAACTACTCGAATTGAGTAACAACCGATGGATTTTGTCCTCCAGCCCCACAGCGCAACGGCAAGCGGGTCTGCAACCTGGGCGGTTTGTAAGATTAATCGAATTGAGATGGGTCTATGTCTATGGTTAAAGGCTGACCTTAGGGATTGTAAAAGAACTATTTCCCGGTTTCTCCTGGATTCCGGTTTTCGCCGGAATCCGGTCTTTTTTGAAGAAATACGGAACTTGTTTTTCTAAGGGCCCTTAGTCCATTTCAAGGGCTGACCCCGGTGATTGTAAAAGAACTATTTCCCGGTTTCTCCTGGATTCCGGTTTTCGCCGGAATCCGGTCTTTTTTGAAGAAATACGGAACTTGTTTTTCTAAGGGCCCTTAGTCCATTTCAAGGGCTGACCCCGGTGACTGACCCCGGTGACTTGGTCATGTACGATCCTGTCAAAAGAGCAATAGACACCGCAAAGATCGCCTGCCGGGAAGATCTGAGGAAATATTCTCGCTTCAGGCCGGCAAGATTCTATGGAGGAATAGCCACGGCAGACTGCGTGGGGTGCTGCCTTCAATGCATCTTCTGCTGGTCCTATGATAGTGTGGTGAGACCGCAGGCCATCGGGGAGTTCTACTCTCCTGAAGAAGTTGCTCGAAAGCTCGTCGGCATCGCCGGAAAGAAAGGCTTTCATCAGGTGAGAATCAGCGGAGGCGAGCCGACCCTCTCAAAGGTACATCTCCTCAAGGTTCTCGACCTCATCCCCAAAGATATCCGGTTCATACTCGAGACCAACGGGATCCTCATCGGCCATGACGAGAAATATGCCAGGGCTTTGGCAAGTTATGAAAACCTCCATGTCAGGGTGAGCCTCAAGGGAACGAATGAGGAGGAGTTCTCACGCCTGACGGGAGCAATACCTGCCGGTTTCGAATTGCAGTTGAGAGCCCTGGAGAATCTCATCCGAGCCGGGGTATCGACTCACGCCGCAGCGATGGTGAGCTTCTCTTCACCGGAGGACGTTGAGAGGCTTGGAAAAAGACTTGCTCGAATATCACAGGAACTGGGGGAAATGGAAATCGAAGAGCTTGTGTTTTTCAACCCAGGTGTAGAGGAGAGGCTGAAGCGTGCAAAGGTGCGCTATCGCACATCCTATCGCCCCGACAGCATCCCACCCGAGCAAATCTGAGTTCGGCATCCCCCGGTGTCACCCTGAATACCAATGATCATTCCATTATGGCGCGAGGCTTTTCTCATCATAGCCGAGGATCTCGTCTGCACCGCATATTTGGCCGAAAGAATTGCTGGATTGTTTCTGCCGAGCTGTACCGCTTGCAGGTCCGGCTTTGCAGACATCGTCGAAGAATTTCGTAATGGTATCAATATTTCGACTTCCAGGGTATCACACCGCGAACGCCCCCGGTCGGATCTTCAACATCGCCTGTATTGCGCGGAATGAGATGGATGTGGACATGGGGAATGGTTTGCCCTGCGGCCGTGTTTACATTGATTCCGATGTTAAAGCCGTCCGGGTGATATTCTTTAGCGAGATATTCTTTTGCCCGCCACAAGAGACGCATGAGATCCTCCACCTCGTCTTGGTGTAGATCAAAGAAGTTGCTGACATGGCGTCTTGGGATGACGAGAAGATGGCCAGGGTTGACAGGAAATGCGTCAAAGACAGCGTAGGAGAGGTTGGACTCGATCACACACTTGCGATTCTCGAGTTGACAGAAAGGGCATTCTTCAGGGGTTAAGGCGCGCATAGTATGTTTCGATCCCTTTCTTACAGGCGCGATGAGGTTCTTCAATGTCCTCTGGAGCGAGTTGCTTCCAAAGCGAGGGCTTCATTTCGATAAGGGCCAAATCCCGCCCATAACGGAAATAGTGTCGTCTCTCGAATTCCTCGAACGGCATAGAAAGCAATACCTGCTTTACTTCATCAAGAATGAGGTTGTCGACATCCACCATCCGCATACCCGGCTTCTCGACAGCAAGACCTTGCTCTTTCCGGTTTTTATAGAATTCCCAGAATGTTTTCAAAACATCGACAACCTTCGTGTGGCCATTTTTATCGCAAACCGATTGGAGCGATGCAAGGAGTACACTCAAAAGGGACGGTAGCGCCGCCGTGGAAGGCGGCGCTACCGAATATTGGATCATCGAAATGATTCATGTCGTTCCAATGACCTCCAAACCCGGACTTCCACTCGCTGATTTTCGGATTCGGCAGTCGTTTCAAAAGAGCCGTACCCATCAAATATGACATTGTAGAATTGACTGAAGGGTAGTCATAATCAGAATCAGACGCTGATAAACGTTGACGCGCACTGATCTTCGCCAGAAATTGCGCCCATCGCCCTGCCGAGAGTTGATACAAATTGCCAAACCGGCACCAATATTTTATGATCCTGATACTTCCCCGCCAGACCATATCGCCCGTTTTTCCGCACATCCCCTCCGATATGTCCGTTGAAAGCCGGGAAGTATAGAAGCTTCAAGTCGATGAGATTCACTGAATACAGAACAGAGGAAAATTTGTCGCCGCAAGAAAGGATATGGGAGGCCGCACGCAGCCTGGGGGAAGAGGAAGCCCAGGTACTGGAGCTGCTTTACGGCTTCGGCGGAAGGTCCTGTTCCACCCCGGAAGAGGTGAGCCGGGCCCTCGGCTGCCCTCCTGAAGCAGTTTTGAAAATGGAGACCGGCGCCATCAGGAGGCTGAGGCATCCCAGGGTGCTTAGATCCATTGTTCAAGCCCTGGACGATGCCGTCGAGGAGATATGGCGCGCATTGGCCGGGCCCAATCGCCTGCTTTTCAAGAGTGAACTCCAGCCCACAATCGAAGAACATCTCCCCGGGGAGCTTCGTGTGGCCGTTAAGGTCCGGTACGAAGCCATCCAACCCTGGCTCGAGGAGCATACCTGTGAAACGCCCGGGGCGTGGTACCGCGGCCGGTATTCCTGCGACGAACTGCTGCATGCCATTGCCCGCATCGAAACGATCCATAGCGAAATATGCCTTCCCACCCCCCTTTCGTTTCTCTCACAGCTCCTTGAAATGGACCTGGAGCTTTTGATACCGGCCATCAAGCTGGCTGATTCCTCCTCCATCTACAGGGGATACCTCTCGAACTCCTCTATGGGGGAACGGGTCTCAAGAGCTGTCGATATCCACCTGCTGTTCGCATCCAAATACATACACGAATGTGTCACCCTTGGACGCCTTACCAAGGAGTACAATCTCCTCCACCCGAACGATGCGCTGGGACCCGACGAAGTGGAGACCGTACTGAACACAAGTTCCCATCTTTTCCGTGACGCGGGTTGGATGGGCTGGTGCGCCACCGGGCTTCCGAAAGAGGACCTCTCTTACATCAACTCCGGCCCTCCTTCCACTCCGCTCGATCCGGATGGCCGTATCTCGAGACACCAGGCGAAGAGAAGCGATGAGCTATCCAAAACGGACCCGTTGGACCTGATCCGGCAGATCCTGGAGGAAGGCCCCTGCCACGTTTCCGAGCTCGATCGCCGGTTTGAAGAAAAGAGCTCCAGTGCTTTCGGCCCCAAAATGTTGACTGGGTACCTCAAGGCTTCAGAGGATTTCATCATCCTCGCTCCGGAAATTTTTGCTCTCAAAGACCACCTGAGCGACCCGGCAATCCTGCAGGGCGCTCTTCCCTTCCTCTTCACACCGAGGCACTGCCGCCTCTACACCCTCTTCCGTCATGCCGGAGAGCCCATGGATGCCTACCCTTTGTGGCCACTCATGGGTGAACAGCGGCTCTGCGGCTGGGCGGAAAGCCATGTTGAACGCAAGCTCTTTTCATCCCTGTTGGCTATAGCGGAACCCCAAAAGTGGGAAGCACCTCGAGCGTTCAGGGACATCTGGTCTTTCAAGAAGCAATGCATCGGCCGACACTATCACATCGCTCTCAATGTAAAGAAATCTGCCTGGAAACTGCGTCCCGCACTCCATGATCTCTTTGCCATTGCATTGTGTACGCAGCAATGGGGTTACATCAACTGGCTGAGAATCGAGCAAATCCTGAGACCGCAGCTCCTTCACCAGATCCACGACCAAACCGCCGTACCCCTCCTGGCGCTCATGATTGCCTCGAACATTGTGGGTCCAGCGGATCACTGGCAGAAAATGCACCGTTTGAACCCGGAAGCCGAACCTCTCCTCACCATGATGTCTCATGAACTCCAAAAAAAGGGAAATATTCTGTGGGAAGACGATGCAGGACGCCGCTTGATGGAACGTCTCAAGAGCGGCTGCGGGACGACGGACCTCGGGTGGGTCGATCCGGCTCAAATGGGGAATCTGCTGAGATCACTGCGGAAGAAATGAGTCGAAAGAACGCGCAAGCGCCTAGCGGATTCACTCAATTCTTTCGAGAAGGTTTGCTCTCTCGATGCATCCGGCGTATAAAGAAAAAGGTCATCATCCTTCAGCCCCCCTTTGAAGGGGGATGAAGAATGATGTGTGCCTGCCCACCCCCTCTGCCTCCCCTCGAAGGGGGAATTGGGGCGTTCAAGGATAAGCTCCCTCCAATCCTTGCCATGAGGGTTGATTTCATCCGGTGAATCAGCGGAGGATAAAAATGGATGTCGTGTTTCTCTCCAGGCTGCAGTTCGGTTTGACCACCGCCTTTCATATTATCTTTCCCACCCTGACGATAGGTCTTGCCCTCTACCTGGTCATCGTCGAATTCCTCTGGCTGAAAACCCGGGAAGAGATCTATTACCGCATGTACCGGTTTTGGGTGAAGATCTTCGCGATTCACTTCGCTGTGGGCGTTGTTACGGGAATCACTCTGGAATTCGAATTTGGGACCAATTTCGCCCGCTTTTCCCAGGCGGTGGCGAATGTGATCGCTCCCCTCCTTGCCTACGAAGGAATGACGGCCTTCTTCCTGGAGGCTGGATTTCTGGGCATTATGCTCTTCGGGTGGAACAGGGTTCCACGCGTCATCCATTTTCTCTCCACCTGTCTTGTAGCGCTCGGAGCGACCCTCTCCTCCTTTTGGATCATGGCGGCGAACTCCTGGATGCAGACGCCTGCGGGCTATGAACTGGTGGACGGCAAATTCATGGTCACCGACTTCTGGAAGGCGATTTTCAATCCATCCTTCCCCACGCACCTGATCCACATGGTGCTGGCATCCTACGAGACAGCGGCCTTCGTCGTGGCGGGAATCAGCGCCTATTTCCTGCTTCGGGAAAAAGACGTGCTCTTTTACCGCAAGTCGCTCAAGCTCGCGTTCCTCCTGGCTGTGATGATCGCTCCCCTGCAGGTTTTCGTGGGAGATCAGAAAGGGCTCGTCGTAGCGCACCACCAGCCGGCCAAACTGGCTGCCATGGAATCCCACTGGGAAACCAACACAGAGGGAGGCGCCCCCTTTGTGCTCTTCGCCATACCCGATATGGAGGCGGAAAGAAACCGTTTCGAAGTCACTGTGCCCAATGGCCTCAGCCTCCTCATCACCCACTCGATGAACGGCAAAATCCAGGGGCTCAAGGACTTCCCTCCCCAGGATCGCCCTAATGCACTCATCACCTATTGGACGTTTCGAATCATGGTGGGAATAGGGTTTCTCTTTCCGGCCGTCATGCTCTGGGGGATCGTTCTCTGGTGGCGCAACAGGCTCTTCGACACTCCCCTTTTCCTGAAAACCCTGGTAGCCATACAGCCCCTCGGTTTCATCGCCACCGTCTCCGGTTGGGTCACCGCTGAAATGGGTCGCCAGCCGTGGGTCGTCTATGGGCTGCTGCGGACTACCGATGGAGTTTCTCCCATTGCGGCGGGAAACGTGATCTGGTCCCTGACGCTTTTCATGTTTTTCTTCGCCCTCATCGGAGCGAGCTACTTTTTCTATGTTTTGAGGACTCTTCGGCGGGGTCCGGACCTCACCAGTCCCATTCCACCGGTGCAAAGACCCGCGGGCATGCGGCCCGTCAAGGATTCAATGTAATATCAGGTTTACAGATAATGTAGGATTTAGGGAGTTGGCAGATTCCAATATTCCATTACTCACTATTCACCACGGAGACACGGAGGGCACGGAGAAGATTTTGGAATTCTTATGGAATCCTTCTGCGATCTTTGTGCCTCCTTGGTAAACGGGGATTTCAAGAGCGACTCACTCCCTTATGGAGGTCGATAGATGGATCTGGTTCATTTGTGGCTCTGCCTGGTCGGACTCGTCATCATTCTCTATGTGGTTCTCGACGGTTTCAGTTTGGGTGTGGGCATGCTTTTTCCCACTGCCCGAAACGAGGAAGAACGCGATGTGCTCATGAACAGCATCGCTCCCATCTGGGATGCAAATCAGACATGGCTCGTATTTGGCGGCGGGGCGCTTTTTGCGACCTTTCCCATGGTGTATACGATTCTTTTTAGCGCCCTCTACATTCCTCTCCTCACCTTCATTTTCGGACTGATCTTCCGGGGGGTTGCTTTCGAATTCCGGGCCAACTCCACAAGAAAGACCAAATGGAACAGGGCCTTCTTCCTGGGAAGCGTAGTAGCGGTATTCGCTCAGGGGATCACCCTGGGCGGGTATATTTCCGGAACCACCGTGGTGGACGGTCATTTCGCGGGAGGTCCTTTCGACTGGCTCCATGCCTTTTCCGTCATGGTCGGCCTGGCGCTCATCGCCGGCTACAGTCTTTTGGGGGCCACTTATCTCATCATCAAGACCACCGGAACCGTGCAGGAACGCGCCCGCCGCCAGGCCTTTTGGCTGGCCCTGGTAGTGGGAGGGTTCATGCTCCTGGTGAGCGTTTGGACGCCGGTTCACGATCCCTCCATTCCGGCCCGGTGGTTCAGTGTTCCCCGCGTCTATTTCATCTGGACCTTCCCTCTGCTGGGGGTCGTTGCGTTTTTTACACTTCTGAAAAGCCTGATGGCGAAAAAATCCGTCACGCCTTTCCTGAGTGCGATAGTGCTTTTCATATCCGCTTACCTGGGCTTGCTCGCAGCCCTCTATCCCTATGCCATCCCGCCTGCCGTCACGGTTCTCGAGGCCGCATCCCAGCGGGAAACCCTCATCTTCACCCTTTGGGGGGCATGCCTGGTCCTGCCGGTGGTACTCGGTTACACCATCTACAGCTACTGGGTGTTTCGGGGCAAAGTGGTGGCTGAAGAAGGCTACCATTAGTCTTGCAAAGGGCTAGTCCAGCTCCAATTCGATTTCTTCAAAAACATCTTCCATGCTGTACAGAAATTTATCCGCCTGAGCAAGGTCCCAGTCGGCAATACTCTTCTCGATGCTCTTATGGAGATTCTTGAGCTTCCCATGATATTTCAGGAGCACTTCTCCGAGCCTTGTCCCTTCATGGCGATAAAGGAGCTGATCCAGTTCTCCGGTCAATTCATAAAGAGAGGGATTCCGGAGCGGCCGGGCCGGGTCGAAACGCCCCAGGTGGCGCGCCAGGTGGGGATAAGTCCTTTCCAGGTCCGGTTCATAATGGGGCCGGACCGTGACGGTCAACTGCATATACTTGCTCATGGCCGATCTCCTTATCGAGACGCCCCAGGTGGCGCGCCAGGTGGGGATAAGTCCTTTCCAGGTCCGGTTCATAATGGGGCCGGACCGTGACGGTCAACTGCATATACTTGCTCATGGCCGATCTCCTTTTAAAAAATGGAAGTCTCATCCTCTTGGACTGTTTTTACATCATTATGCTTTATGGCGATATGAAAATCAGGGGATGGCCGTCAGGCTTTTCCATCCCGTTTTTATCCGCAGATTACGCAGATTTTCGCAGATTAAAAATGAGTGACGCGGCCAACAGGTTGTCCGTGTCACCCCTGGAAATAGCCACGTAATTATGGAACTCCGCTGCAAGTTGATTCTTCCGTCTCTACGTCTTATATGATGCTGAAGATAAGCGATTTTTTCTTTAAGCCCAAGATTTCGGAGTTCCGAAATTTAAAACGGAATGCCCTCTTTGTCGCATTCCCCGACATGGCTCTCGACAGATGAAAAACCAACACCATGAAAGGAGGGTAATGGTATGTTGTTTTGTTTTAATGCAGGAGAAGTCTTTCAGTTGGCCATCGATATGGAAGGAAATGGGATCGGATTTTATGAGAAGGCTCAGAAACTCATAGAAGATGCCGAGGTGAAAGAGCTTTTTTCCCTGCTCATTCAAGAAAACAGGGAACACAAAAGGTATTTTGAAGAACTCAAGGCTGATCTGCCAGGGGAACTGGTCCGCCCTACGGTGAGTGATCTCGACAACGAACTCGATGCTTACCTCAAGGCCATGGCCGATCAGCATGTTTTTAACGACATGGATAAATTGAACGCTCAACTGGCCGAAGCCCGAACGGTTGCGGATGCCGTCAAGCTGGCCCTGCAATGCGAAAAGGATTGCGTAATTTTCTATCTCAGCATGCTGGATGCCACATGCGAAGGAAAGGCGCGCGACCTTGTCAATCTTCTCATCAAGGAAAAACAGGAGCACGTGAGGCGGCTCTCTCTTCAATTCCAGAAGTGTTCAGAAGTTGGCAACGAGTGTCTGTTGAGCTGGCCGGCATAGCTGCCCGGAGCGGGACGGACATCCCGCCGCGGGACTCAATTTGAGGATCATGAATGCAGGCAGATGTTGTCGTCATCGGAGCAGGCGCTTCAGGACTCATGTGCGCCATGGAGGCGGGAAAAAGGGGCCGGTCGGTTCTTGTTTTGGAACATACAGAAAGAACAGGCAGCAAAATTCGTATCTCTGGGGGAGGGCTCTGCAATTTCACCAATAGAAATGTTAGCCGTGAGAATTATATATCAACAAATCCCCATTTCACCACCTCGGCCCTCTCCCGGTTCACGCCGGGTGATTTCATCTCCTTGATAGAAAAACACAAGATCAAATATCACGAACGGGAAGGGGGGCAGCTCTTCTGCAACGAAAGCGCACAAGAGATCATCGACATGCTCCAGGCGGAGTGTCAAAAGGCATCGGTAAAGTTCGTCATGCGCTGCAAGATATCGAAAGTTGAGAAAGCCGAACGCTTTTTTGTTGCAACAAACCGTGGAGTTTTCGAAACCGGGTCCCTCGTCATTGCCACCGGGGGGCTGGCCGCACCGAAGGTAGGAGCGACAAACTTCGGGTATCTGACGGCAAAACAGTTCGGGCTGAAAGTCACTCCATTGAAGCCCGCCCTCACTCCACTCCTGTTTAGTCCAAAGGACCAGGAGATTTTCGGGAGTTTGAGCGGCATTTCCATGAAGGCGGCCGTGAGCTATGGGGCAAAAGAGTTCATGGGGAGCGTTCTCTTTACACACAAGGGACTCAGCGGCCCGGCCATTCTGCAGATTTCATCCTATTGGGATGAAAGGGGGGACATCACCCTTGATCTCCTCCCCGGCATCGACACGCACACGATGCTCCTGGAAAAGCGCGGCAGCAGAATGCTCCTCGGCACATTGCTGGATCAGCACCTGCCGGCACGTTTTGCAAAGAAATGGTGCGATCTTCACTTCGAGTCCAAACCGCTCAATCAGTACTCGCCAAGAGAACTCCATGCCGTCGCCGCTGCCTTGCATCATTGGCGAATAAGACCCGCTCGCACCGACGGTTTCAGCAAGGCAGAAGTCACCCTGGGCGGGGTCGATACAAACGAACTTTCCTCCAAGACAATGGAATCGAAGAAAGTGCAGGGGCTCTATTTTCTGGGAGAGGTCGTGGATGTGACGGGACAGCTTGGAGGATATAATCTCCACTGGGCCTGGGCCTCCGGATATGCGGCTGGTCAGTACGTCTGAGAGGCTATAGAAGATCCAGACTGTTGTCATGTAAATTCTCATTCCGGGGCGGCACCCTTGAACGATGAAAATCCATTTCCCCAGGTAACTTTCGGCCCTATTGATCCAGGAGGAGGATCCGTGAGAGGGAAAACGACGAAGATGTGGCAATTTGCAAGCTTTGCCCTGTGCCTGGCGGGCCTGTTCATTTGCGGCCAGGCGCTCGGCCGGAACACCCATGAACCTGAAAAGAAAGCGGCAGGCAATCAACATCGGACCTTGGAAGCGGGAGCAGTGGTGACACTTGAGGAACTCCTTGGTGCGGCCGTCGAAGGGAACCCGGGACTCAAAGCCGCCATGCAATCGGCCCATGCCGCAAGGCAGATGGTCACGCCTGCCCGAACGCTCCCCGATCCGACCTTCACTTTTCAGAACATGGCCGGCCCGGATTTCCCGCAGTTGGACGCGGGCGATGCGACCTCCGGGCGCACTTATACCCTCGAGCAGGAGCTGCCGTTTCCAGGAAAACTCGATCTCAAGGGTAAAATCGCCTCCTCCGAAGCCGATGTTCAGGAACTCGGTCACGCGCAGTTTCTCCTGCAGCTCAAGTCCAACATCAAACAGGCTTACTACGATCTTTTCTTCACCTACAAATCCATGGAAACGGTGCGCACGGACAAGGAACTCCTCCTCACCTTTACCCAAATCGCAGAGACCCGTTATCAGACAGGCCAGGGTATTCAACAGGATGTCGTGAAAGCGCAGGTCGAGATCTCGAAGCTCATCGATCGGCTTGTCAACCTCGACAGGCAGCGGCACACTATTGAAGCGGACATGAACAAGCTCCTCTATCGCTCTGTGGAAACCCCCATCGGCAAGCCTGCCGAATTCGAAAAGGCGGAGCTCATTTACTCTCTCGATGAGCTCCTGGAGATGGCCAGGTCCTCGTCGCCCACTATTCAGACACGCAGGCGGGAGATAGAGGGGAGGCAGTACGGCGTTGAGCTCGCCCAAAAGGAATATTACCCGGATTTCGCTCTGGGAGCGAGCTATGTCGAGCGGCGTGACCAGTCCGATATGTACGGGATCATGATCAAAGCCAAGCTTCCTGTCTACTTTTGGAGGAGACAGCGCCCTGAGCTCGAAGCGGCCAGGGCGAACTTGATGAGCGCCCAGATGATGCGCAATGAAACCGTCTCCGACATCAGCTCGAAGATAAGGGAAGCCTACGTGACGGCAACGACGGCGGATCAGTTGATAAAACTTTATTATTCGGCCATCGTGCCTCAGTCCAGGATGTCGCTCGAATCGGCCATGGCGGGCTACCAGGCCGGGAAAGTCGATTTTTTGACTCTTATCGACAACCTGGTTACCCTGCTCGATTATGAGTTAAAATATTATGAATCTCTCAACGAATACCAGAAAGCCCTCGCTCGCCTGGAGCCCCTCGTGGGCATGGAGCTGACCCGCTAACCAGGAGACCCCAAGCATGGAACCCAAGGACAATCCCACGGCAGGGGATAATCCGCAGCCCGCTGGCGGTACGGCTTCCGACGGACTGGAAGCACCATCTCCAAGGATTAAGAAACGGTGGTTCGGACGACTCCTTTTTCTTGCCATCGTCTTTGCATGCGGTATCGCCATTGGCAAATGGGTCGATACCGAGGCTCTGCTCCAGGGCCGGTTGGCTTTGCGGCATAAAACTCCAAGAGAGATGAGCGGAAAAACCGTACCGGCTTTTCCGCAGGAAAAGCCCCCTTCGGGAGAGAGGAAACCTCTCTACTGGGTGGACCCCATGAACCCGTCTCACAAATCGGACAAGCCCGGTAAAGCGCCGGATGGGATGGACCTCGTTCCCGTCTATGCCGAAGAGGGGGCTCCGTCTGAGAGCCTTCCCCCAGGGTCGGTACAAATCAAGCCCCGGCGTCAACAGCTGATTGGAGTACAATATGGAGAAGTTGCCGAAGGGCCGGTTACAAAAACCATCCGTGCCGTTGGAATGCTGGCAAGTGATGAAACGAAAATCGCCCACATCCACACCAAATTCGAGGGATGGATCGATGAAACCTATATCGACTTCGTGGGAATGCTCGTGGAGAAGGGGCAACCCCTCCTGAGCATTTACAGCCCGGATCTCTATTCCACGCAGCAGGAGCTGCTGCTTGCGAAAAAATCAAAAGAGACTCTTGCCGACAACGAATTCAAAGAGATCGCCTCCGGGGCCGTATCGCTTTACCAGGCTACCCGGGCGCGCCTGAAGCTCTGGGACATTCCAGATCGGGAAATCGACGCCATCGAAAAGCGCGGCTCGCCCATGCGGTCCCTCAAGCTCTATTCACCCATCAAGGGCTTCGTGCAGGTGAGGAACGCTTTCCCGGGACTTCGCGTTACACCGGATACTGAGCTCTACACTGTTGTGGACCTCTCCAATATCTGGGTCTTTGCCGAAATCTACGAGTACGAGCTCCCCATGGTCCAGGTCGGACAGCAGGCGAAGATGAGCCTGAGCTATCATCCTGGAGAAACCTTTACTGGAAAGATCACCTACATCTATCCCAGGCTCAACGCAGAGACGCGCACCCTCAAGGTTCGCCTGGAATTTCCCAACAAGAACTATCGCCTGAAGCCCGACATGTACGCCAGCGTGGTGGTCGAAAAAGACCTTGGAGTCCGCATCTCGGTCCCGGCCAGTGCGGTCCTGGATTCGGGGACCGAGCAGATTGTTTTTGTCGCTCTCGACAACGGCTACTTCGAGCCCCGCACCGTCGAGACAGGCCCACGGGTTGAGGGGCGATACATCATTCAGAAGGGATTGAAGCCCGGCGAAAAGATCGTCACTTCAGGCACTTTCCTGGTCGATTCCGAAAGCAAGCTCAAGTCGGCAGTGGGCGCCATGGGGGAGCACGTTCACGGGGGCGTCGCTCCGGGGGCTGAGGAGGAGAAGAAGCCGTCGGCCCCATCCCTGTCCAAAGAGGCCCCAACGACCCCGGTCGACCACCTACGACACCCGCGTCCACCTGAGCCAATGAGCCAACCCGACCATTCACAACATCAGGCTCCTTCTCCACCGGTTGCACAGCCCGACCATTCGGGACACCCGATGCCCTCCATGAACGGAGAAGCCCATGATCAACAAAATCATTGAATGGTGTGCAACGCACAGGTTCTTCGTCTTCCTCTTCACAGTGGTTGCGATCTTCTCCGGCCTCTACTGCATGAGGCACATCACCCTGGATGCCATCCCCGACCTTTCGGACACCCAGGTAATCATCTTTTCCCGATGGGACCGAAGCCCCGACATCATGGAAGATCAGGTGACCTATCCCATCATTACCTCCATGCTCGGTGTTCCGAGAGTCAAAGACATCCGGGGCTTTTCCGATTTTGGCTACTCCTATGTCTACATCATCTTCGAGGAGGGGACCGACATCTACTGGGCGAGGTCTCGAACCCTGGAATACCTGAGCAACATTCTTCCAAGACTTCCCCAGGGCGTAGAAGTCGAGCTCGCAAGAGATGAAACGGCCATAGGCTGGGTCTTCGAGTATGCGCTGGTCGATACCACGGGGAAGCACAATCTCGCCGAACTTCGAAGTCTCCAGGACTGGTTCCTGCGATTCGAGCTCCAGTCGGTTCCCGGAGTGGCTGAAGTCGCCCCCATCGGGGGCTTTGTTCGTCAGTACCAGGTAAACGTCGATCCCAACGCCCTGCTGGGCTACGACATCCCCATCGACAAGGTGGTCGAGGCCATAAAGGATGGAAACAACGATGTGGGCGGAAAGCTCGTCGAGTTCTCAGGACGGGAGTACATGGTGCGGGGCCGGGGCTACATCAAATCCGTCGAGGATGTAGAAAACATCGTCGTCGGAGTGAACCAGCAGACGGGGGTTCCGATCCTGGTCAAGCATATCGGCACCGTGGTGCTCGGCCCCGACATGAGGCGGGGAGTTGCCGACCTCGACGGCGAGGGGGATGTCGTCGGCGGAATCGTCATCATGCGCTACGGGGAGAACGCTCTTCGGGTGATCGAACGGGTGAGGGAAAGGCTTGCCGAACTCGAACCGAATCTTCCTGAAGGGGTCAAGATCGTCCACACCTACGACCGTGCCGACCTCATCGAGCGCTCCATCGAGACCCTCAAGGGAACGCTCCTGGAAGAGCTCACGATTGTAAGCGTCCTCATTCTGATATTCCTGTGGCACGTGCCGAGCGCCGTCATTCCCATCCTCTCTATTCCCATAGCGGTGATCCTCTCCTTCATCCCCATGTATTGGATGGGGCTCACGGCCAACATCATGAGCCTCGGCGGCATTGCCATCGCCATAGGCGCCATGGTGGACGCTTCCATCGTTATGGTCGAGCAGCTCCACAAGAAGATGGAACATTGGGAAGCGGCCGGAAGAAGGGAAAACTTCAGGGAGGTGATTCTCGGGGCTTTGAAGGAAGTGGGCGGACCGAGCTTCTTCGCCCTGCTGGTGATCGCAGTTTCCTTCATGCCCATATTTACACTGGAGGCTCAGGAGGGAAGGCTCTTCAAGCCCCTGGCCTTCACGAAGAATTTCGCCATGGGGATTGCCGCGTTCCTCTCCATCACACTACTTCCAGCCATTGTCCTGCTTCTCATCAGGACAAAACGGTTTCAATTCCGCCCCCGTCTTCTGTCGAAGATGGTGAACGGGATACTCGTCGGGACGATCCACAAGGAGGAGAACCATCCCATAAGCCGGCCGCTCATGAGGCTCTATCACCCCTTTGTCGAATTCGTTCTCCGGCATCCCTGGCCGACCATCATGGCCGCCGTGCTTACGGTGATTCTCACCATTCCGGCATTCATGCGGCTGGGATCGGAATTCATGCCGCCCCTCGATGAAGGGGTGCTCCTCTATATGCCCACAACCCTTCCGGGCATATCGGTCACCGAGGCGCAGGCATTGCTTCAAACGCAGGACAAGGTCTTGAAAAGCTTTCCCGAGGTGGAAAGTGTCTTTGGAAAAGCGGGACGAGCTGAGACCGCAACTGATCCGGCACCTTTTTCCATGATGGAGACGGTAGTGGTTTTGAAGCCCCCAGCCCGGTGGCCCAGAGTCAAGCGATGGTACACGGACCGGCTGCCCGAGTGGACGCACGGGATGCTGCGCCGCGCCTGGCCCGATCACAAAACCACCCAGGAGCTCATCTACGGCCCCGGAGGGTTGAACGAGGCCATGAATTTCCCCGGACTCGTCAACGCATGGACGATGCCCATCCGTGCCCGCATAGACATGCTCTCAACGGGAGTGAGAACTCCCGTCGGCATCAAGATTCTCGGGCCGAACCTCGAAAAAATCCAGGAGATCGGCCGGCACATGGAGGCAGCTCTGAGGACGGTCCCCGGCACGACGAGCGTTTTTGCCGAAAGAACAGCCGGAGGGTATTTTCTCGATTTCGATCTCAAGAGGTCCGAGCTTGCCCGCTACGGTCTCACCATAGGCCAGGTCCAGATGGTCATCATGTCCGCCATCGGAGGAGAGAACATCACCACCACCGTCGAGGGCCGGGAGCGCTATCCGGTGAACGTGCGGTACCTTCGGGATTACCGGAGTACGGTCGAACAGCTCAAGCGCGTCCTGGTGCCGACTCCCGGTGGAGCCGAAATCCCCATGGAACAGCTTGCCGACATCAAGCTCCTCTACGGCCCCGGTATGATCCGGGATGAGAACGCGCGCCTCAGCGGCTATGTCTACGTGGATGTTGCCGAAAGGGATGTGGGAAGTTACGTGGTCGATGCAAAAAAGGCGGTGGCCGAGCAAGTGCAGCTTCCGCCCGGATACCGGTTGGTCTGGAGCGGTCAGTACGAATTCATGCAGCGCGTTCGCGAACGCCTTTCGGTTGTGGTCCCCATCACCCTCTTTATCATCTTTCTCCTCCTTTACTTCAACACAGGCTCCGTGGCTAAGACCCTGATCATCTTCCTGGCCGTACCCTTCTCCGCCGTGGGAGCGATACTTTTCCTGCATCTGCTCGACTACAACATGAGTATCGCCGTCTGGGTGGGACTCATCGCTCTTCTCGGAGTCGATGCAGAAACCGGGGTTTTCATGCTCCTTTACCTGGACCTGGCTTACTACGACAGGGTGAAGCAGGGTCTCATGAAAACGAAGGACGAACTGCGAGAGGCCATCGTGGAGGGAGCCGTAAAGCGGCTTCGGCCGAAGTTTATGACCGTTGCCGTGATGTTCATGAGCCTCGTTCCCATCATGTGGTCCACAGGGTCCGGAGCCGATGTCATGAAGCGCATCGCCGCCCCCATGATCGGCGGCATCTTCACCTCCTTCATCATGGAGCTCCTGGTTTATCCAGCCATCTACGAGCTGTGGCGATGGCATTTCTATGTCAAAAAGGAGGCGGCGTGAGGCGCTCATAGCGCTCACTCGAAGAGAACCGGATGATCCACCCTCTTCCTTCCGGATGGGAAGCATAATAGGAAGCCCAAGCCCCCTTCCCTCTTTTTTTTCATTTTGTCAGTCAATCAGGAGGGAGAAGTTTGAATTGCCTTGAAAATGGTCACTACTCGGCATATATTTACGTAAAGTTTTATGAGCGCTTCTCCTTTCTTTCCGTTTTATGGATAAATCATCTTCAAAGGAGCATGTCTTTTTCTACCACCCTCTCTGGATTGCCACAACAGGGCCTCTACTACCTGGGAAACGGCAAAAGTTTTGCTTTCAAGTCAGCGATCTAAAAGCCCGCAAGAAGAAAGTCCTCTCAGCGATCGGGATGCTTTGATCATTCTTATTACTTTTAAATTTGAAAGAGCGAGTTGAATCATGAATCAGGATAGCCAAGAAAAGGGCAATATGGATTCTTTACTGGCTGCATGGATGAAATCGGCTACAGACTTCTGGATGTCCGGTGCAAAAATGTGGTCTCCACCCTCGGAAGCGCCGAAGAACGGTTCCACGTCGGTCGGCGGTTTTAAGGACCGGACTCAGGAATCGTGGCAAAATGCATTCAAATTATGGCAGGGTTTGCTTTCGAGCATGAGCACCCCGGAATCCGTGGAAGCGTTCCTCAGCGGGGCGAGCACCTCCCCTGAAATTGCTATGAAAATAGCACGCACGGCAATGGAGGGGTATTCCGCTTTTTATCAACAATGGCTGAAAAAGATGGGAAATCTCTCGGAACCGGGACAGGCTTATCATTTCGAAAACCTCGACCAGAACACCTTCAAAGCTTGGAGGGAACTCTATGAGAAAGAAATTCGGCCGTTTCTCAAGTCTCCGCAGTTGGGACTTACCCGTTCCTATCAGGAGAGAATGAACGAGGCTCTCGATAGCTTCAATCTCTATCAGACAGCCGTCGCCGAGTTTTTCCAGATGCTTTCTCTTCCCGTCGAAAAATCGCTCCGCGTGATGGAAGAAAAGCTCGAAGAACTCTCCCGGGAGGGAAAACTCTCCGAAAACTTCAAAGACTACTATGACATGTGGGTCAAAGTGCTTGAGGGCCACTATATGACCCTCTTCAAGTCGCCGGAATACCTCCAGTCCCTCTCGAACACACTCAATGCAATAGCGAACTTCAAGACGGCGCGGCATAAAATGCTCGTCGATATCTTGCAGTTCCTCCCCATTCCAACAAACAAGGACATGGATGAACTCTACAAGGAAATCTACCTGCTGAAAAAGACCGTTAAAGAGATGAAGAAAAAAATGGCTGAGCAGGAAACTTCGGTCCCATTCTGAAATGACGGTAGCAAGTCAATAAGGGAGAGCTTCCCATGAGTCCAATCAAAATTCCAGTCGATCTCATTTTGAACAAGCTGGCGGAAGATGTCGAGAAATCACAGGATCGCATCCTAAAATCCAAGGACGTGCTGCTGGGTCCGCTCGATACAAGCATTGCCACAACCCCTTACGAGGTCCTCTACGAGGAGGACCGGGTCAAACTCAAGCATTATATTCCAACCCAAAAGACGCAACTCAAAACACCACTTCTCATGGTGTATGCCCTCATCAACCGGGAAACCATGCTTGATCTGCAACCGGGAAGAAGCGTGGTGCAAAACCTCCTCGACGAAGGGGTCGATCTCTACATGATCGACTGGGGTTATCCGGCCCGCAAAGATCGCTATCTCACCATAGACGACCACGTGAACGGCTACATGTCCAACGTTATCGACTTCATTCTTCACCGTCACAAGCTCCCCAGGATCAACCTCATGGGGATCTGTATGGGTGGGAGCTTTTCCATCATGTATTCGGCCCTACATCCCGAAAAGGTGCAAAACCTGATCACCACGGTGACCCCGAGCAACTTCGATACGGACAAGGGCCTTCTCCATATCTGGATGAAGGGAATCGACGTGGACCGGATGGTGGATACTTATGGCAATATGCCCGGAGATTTGCTCAACATGGGTTTTTTGCTGCTCAATCCCGCCCGTCTCATGCTCGACAAGTATGTCGGTTTTCTGGAGAACATGGACGACAAGGTCTTCGTGGAAAACTTCATACGCATGGAAAAATGGATTTTTGACAGCCCGGACGTTCCTGGAGAGACCTTCCGGCAATTCATAAAGGACTGTTACCAGAAGAATTTGCTCATCCAAAGCAAGATGGAACTGGGAGGACGGCGTGTCGACCTAAAGAACGTCACCATGCCTCTCCTGAACATTTATGGCCGTTACGACCACCTGGTTCCGCCCGAAGCGTGTGAACATCTCACCAGCAGGGTGGGAAGCAAGGACACCGAAGACATTTGTCTCAATACCGGCCACATAGGAATCTACGTGAGTTCAAAGTGCCAGAGGGAACTGACGCCGAAGATCGTTGGATGGCTGAAAGAAAGGGATGAAACCGGGGCGACCCAAGTCAGCAGAAAGGACGTGAGTAATATTTCGAGCGTTCGGAAAGATGCGGCCAAAACGAGAAAAACACAAGCTGCAGCTTCTTCGAAGACAAGAAAGCAGGACCCCAGGGAGAGCAAATCATGAACCGTGAAAATGATTACTTCAAGGCCATTTGCAAGGTGAGCAGAGCCTTTTGGACCACCTTGAATCATGACGAACTGCTGCACCTGATTGTGGACAGTGCTATTGACACCATGAAGGTGAAGGCCGCCCTTCTCTTTCTGCTCGACGAAGAAAAAGAGGAATTTCTTCCCGTGGCTCAGAGGGGGCTGTCGGAAAATTACCTTCGCTCGGGATTCACAGCACCTCGCAAGCTCGTCTTCTTCCTTGAAAAAGAAAACTATCTTTTTGTAGAGGATGCCACCAGCGACACCAGGTTGGACAACCTGGAGGTCAAAAAGCAGGAAGGAATCGCTTCCATACTGGTTGTCCCCATGCGAGTCAAGGGAGGCAAACTCATCGGGGGCCTCTGTCTTTATACCGGCAGCCCGCGTGTTTTTACTCAAGCCGAGATCGACTTCCTGATGGCCATGGGGGAGCAGGCTAGCATGGCCATAGAACATGCGCGTCTCTTTGGCAAGATAAAGCAAAACACCGGCATCCTCCTGGACCTGGCCGTCAACATCCAGTCGAGCCTGGACCTCAAGAAGATCCTGCACATCCTGACCGCCGATGTTGCGGAATACTTCAAGGTAAAGGCCTCATCGATCCTCCTTGTGAATGAAAATAGAAATACTCTGGATTTCGTGGCGAGCTACGGGCTGAGTGAGGAGTATTTGAAAAGAGGCCCCTTGACCCTGGATAAGAGTGTCCAGGAAACCCTCGCCGGCGAACTGGTGGTGGTCCGTGATGCCTTAACCGATGAGAGGGTACAGCACAAGAAGGAAAAGGAAAAAGAAGGGATCGTCTCCATTCTCTCCATCCCCATCAAGGCCGGAGAGAAGGTGATCGGGGTGATGAGGCTCTACAGCGGAACAAGGCGCGAGTTCACGGAAGAGGAGATCCTGTTTGGCACCGTTCTGGCTCACCTGGGCGGCCTAGCCATCCAGAACGCTTCCCTTTACCTGATGCTCGAGAGTGACGTGAAGGACTTAAGAGAAAACATCTGGAGCCACCGGGCCTGGTTTTAAACACGAGATTTGTGCTGCAGCGAATCGAACCTTGAAAAATAAATGCAAGCGAGGAGTGGTTCATGAGAGGAAAGACCCTGAGTGAAATCAAGATGGGCGACACTGCGGAATTTTCAAAAACGGTTTCTGAATCGGACGTGTATCTTTACGCTGGAGTGACCGGCGACTTCAATCCGGCCCACATCAACGAAGCCTACGCACAGAAAACTTTCTTCAAGACCCGGATCGCCCACGGCATGCTGGGAGCGGGATTCATCTCGGCGGTCATCGCCATGCAGCTTCCGGGGCCCGGGACGATCTATATCCGGCAGGAACTCGACTTTCTCGCACCCGTTCGCATCGGCGATACGATTACGGCTCGAGTTGAAGTAATCGAGATCATTGCGGAGAAGAAACGGATCAGGCTCAAGACGACATGCGCCAACCAGGAAGGGACCCTGGTCCTGGACGGCGAAGCCATCGTGAGCCCTCCGCGAGGGTGACAAACTTTACCCGCAGATTGCGCAGATGAAGAATTATTTTACCTTTAATCTGCGTAATCTACGGATCCATTTAGCCTGATTTTCACCACACCAATCCTGTCTATTCCTGCTCGCCTTCGGACCGGACCGAATCTTTCTTGAACATCTTGTTGAAACCCTCTATGAGGTTTTGAAACTGATCGCTCTGCTTTTTGATGAGTTCATCGAAGTGCCGGGCCACCTCGGCGGAATTGGCGCCTTGTGATTCCGCCAACAACATCCGCAAATGCTTGATCGTCTCTTCCTGCGAGGCGACCTTTTCTTTGAGCTCCTCGTATTTTCTCACCAGCTCTAAATGTACGTCGAGGGGCACAACCCCCAGAAGGTTCAAATAATCCGTGAAGGATTTCTTGAAATCCACCTGGGCTTTTTTCCATGCCTTGAAGTAATCGGGAGTCCCCTGGGGAGTCTTGTCCAGCCCGTAAATCTTCCTGAAAAGGGAATTCATTTCCTCAAAACCGCTGAAGCCCTTCCGGATCCATTCCGTCACTTCTTCCATTTGTTTTTGGCCCTTGGCGACATTCAGCAGGTAGTTGCCCCAGAATTCCAGAAACTGTCTGTCCATATGATGTTTCTCCTTAAACTTTGACCACCTGATCGCCTCATGAGGATCCCCATTTCAAACAGGCACCCGACTTACGTTCCGTGCGAATGAGATCCCGACTTCTTGATGTCCCTCAAAAGTCAAGGTTTCAACCGTTCACGGTATAACCGACATCATTGCCCGCGTTCTGCAAATCCAACTGGAAGCGGACC
Source organism: Desulforhabdus amnigena (assembly GCF_027925305.1). Lineage (NCBI taxonomy): Bacteria > Pseudomonadati > Thermodesulfobacteriota > Syntrophobacteria > Syntrophobacterales > Syntrophobacteraceae > Desulforhabdus > Desulforhabdus amnigena. The sequence continues at coordinate 2,420,095 of NZ_BSDR01000001.1, forward strand.
GGTCCCCGGCACTCGGTGGTATCGAAACGGGACGATTTATGAACGAAACATGAATGAAGGGCACATGCGGACGTAGGCATAGACCAGGAGGTGGCTATGGCTCCGTGCCCCTTGGGAAAAACGGAGACCTCCGCTTCCACGAAATCCAGGGCTGCAAGAGACGCTCTCTCGTCCACCAGGTCGTCGCTTTCCCCGATACAGATGAGCCACTGAATACCCATCTCTTTCAACCGCTTGAAATTAAGAGAACGACCAAAGATCTTCACGGGAAGCGTTCCATCCTCGCTCACGGGGATGGTGTAGGAATCGAAGCTCATCTGGGTGATCGCCCGTGGAATATCCTTTTGATCGTAAAGCAACCAATGGTTGACGGCTGCCGCCGTTTTGCTGATTTCCGGCGGTTTCCCGTCGGATCTGTCAAACATCAGGAGATCCCTGTAAAAAGTGAATATGGGAGCCTCTGTTTCAATGCTTTTCAGCTTGTAGACCCAGCTCATCACCTTACCGTCCACCACCTGGTTCCCGTTGGGCAATGTTTTCAACGCATACCCCAGGTCCCTGAAACGGGGGGGCAGATGGGAGAGATACTCGACCAGGGACTTGCTTCGCGTTCCATCCATGGGCGCAACACAAGTAATGAGGGCGTCCACCAATCCGTCCAGTTCCCCGGACAGGAGGTTTACCACACTTATGAATCCGCCCTGGCAATAGCCGTTCAAGGTAACCGGTCTTCCATGCCTGGCCTTGAGCTGCTCACAAAAATAGCGGGTATCGCGAGCATCGTCTTCTCCCGTCATGGTCTGTACCGCCGGCGTCGTATCGATGTCCTTCAGGATGCGGATATAGGTCGGAATCCCCTGGTTTGCATAACAATGGACATAGCTTTTGTTTTCCGCCGGCAGAAAGGCTAGAATGTTGGCGCCCAGTACATAAGGGGGAACGATCATGATGGGTTTACCGTCTTCCCTGACTTGAACCGCCTTATCCAGGGGAAAAACCTGGTAGAGCTCGAAGCGGTCCGTCTCTGCCACCTTGCTGTAGCCGCCGCTCTCGAAATGAAACCCGTATTCCGCCTTGATATCCCGGATTGCCTTGGGGTAGACGTTGACGACCAGGTCCAGGAGGCGCAGTTGCCGGTCCGTATAGCCGGCAATATCCTCTCCTTCAGACGCAAGAAAAGTATTCAGGGTTGCAGCAAGGAATTCATACATCTTGCGGGAGTGGTAATCACTGGCCATCCTGAACGTGTTGGCAAGGCCTTTGTTCGCGATCTGGATGTTGAACTGCAGCAGTTCGAGATAATCCCTGGCGGTTTGTTCCGGTGGAGAATCCAGCGCCTTGATTTTTTCCAGGTTGGAAAAGGATTTCAGGGCGGTCCAATACGGAGCCATAAACTCGTTCGTGTATTTGAGAATGGCATTCCAGTAGATCTGAGCGCTTTTCGCCTCGTTGAGGGACGCCTCCAGAATCTTCCGATTCCATTCAGGAAGTTTTTCAACCGCACGAATCAAACAGTTTATTGAATCATGGACGGCGTCAAAATGATTGTTCATCGATGCCCCCCCTCCTCACCCCGAGGGGGTGAGGGGTTTTTTGGATAAGTTCTTATTCGTTCTTGCCGGCTTCGCTGAAATAAGCTTCCACCTTCTTGTAGCTCTCATCTACATTTTTCTTAAACTCTTCCCGACCCTTCTTGTAGTTGGCGACCCATTCGTTCAAGAGTTTCTTGCCTTCTTCGGGCAACCATGCGGCCTGCTCCAGGAAAGTGTTGACCGCCTTTTCCGTCTGCTCCTGAATAAGGACCATGGCGTTAAAAGTGTTGTCGAAAGTTGCCTTGTTGAATTCGATCATCTGTTTTGCCATTTTGAGCGGTTCCATCATATCCGTAAAACCTCCTGCCTTCCGATAAATGATTGATTGAAATTGAATCTCCCGAATCCGTTCGGTGCCGTATAAAAGTAATTGTAATGACAACGATGCTGTTGTCAATAAAAAATGCTGCAATGCAACATTTTTTATTCGGTTATTTTTTATCGAGCGGTAAAAACGATTATAGAATTTTATAGTGATTCATGTTAGTTAAAAAATTGATTCATTTTAAATGAAAACAAAACGACTCAGTGGAAATAATTTTTATTGCATCGTACCATAAATCCATTTTCAGATACCATGCGCAGGGACATGCCATGACCGATCATGTAGTGTTTAAGAGATATCCCAACAGGCGCCTGTACAATACAGAGAAAAGCGCCTATGTCACTTTAAGTCAAATATCTGATATCATTAAAGAAGGAAGACGGGTTCGAGTGTTGGACGCGAAAACCGGAGAGGATGTCACCGCCTTCATACTGACTCAGATCATTGTGGAAGAAGCAAAAAACAAGAATGCGCTTTTGCCCGCTCCCCTTCTCCATCTCGTTATCCGCTACGGGGGAAATGTCCTCAGCGAATTTTTCGAAAAATACCTGGAACTCTCCATCAAGAACTATCTCACCTACAAGTCGGCCCTCGATGAGCAATTCAAGGCATGGCTCGGTAAAAGCATGGATATTTCGAGCCTCACCCCCGGAGGATTTCCGCCGTTCATGTCCATGGAATCCATCCTCGAATCTTTTTCAGATTGGGCCAAAAAACTGAAAAGCAAGAGGAACGGGAAAAGTAAGGAGTGAGGATCTTCCTCTTCACCCCCCCTTGCTCTCCTCAAGGGAGGAATTTGAACATTCAACTGTAAATTTCGTGCTTGACATTTGGAACTTTCAGGAACATTTTGCCGTTCCTGTGACTTGTTTCTCGTTATCTTGCGGCTCATGCAGAATAAAAATGTAGTCCCATGGAGATTTCTCAGTTCGCCATGCTGCTCCTGCTCATCGCTCTGACTACTTTATGCTGTTCCGGGTTCTCATCGCTTCTTGCCGGTAAGAACAGGCAGTGGACCAATGCCCTTGGGCCTGCCGGGGCTGTTGCGGGCTGTATCCTGGGATTGGCGCCGGCCGTTCACACCCTGCTGAGCGGGACAGTTGAAAGACTCTATTTTCCCTGGAACATTCCATACGCTTCCTTTTTTCTGGAAATCGATGCCCTCTCTGCATTTTTCCTGATTCCCATCTTTGTGCTCGGCGCCCTGGCGGCGGTTTACGGCCGCCGGTACATGACGTCCTACGGGAACCACAAAAGTCTCGGCGCCTTCTGGTTCTTTTATAACCTGCTCATCGCCGGCATGGTACTGGTGGTTGTCGCACGCAACGGCATCCTCTTCCTGATGGTCTGGGAAATCATGTCGCTCTCCTCCTTTTTCCTGGTCACTTTCGAAAACGAAAAGGAAAGCGTGCGCCGCGCGGGTTGGACCTACCTTACGGCCACTCACCTCGGAACCGCCTTTCTCTTTATTCTCTTCCTGATGCTCGGCCACCAGGCGGGAACGGAAATCCTCGACTTCGACCGATTCACGGGGACAGACATTTCCTCCATCGCAAATATCGCCTTCGTCCTTGCGCTCGTCGGCTTCGGAACCAAAGCGGGGCTGGTACCCTTTCATGTCTGGCTCCCAGAAGCCCATCCAGCCGCTCCGAGCCACGTTTCCGCCGTCATGTCCGGCGCCATGATCAAAACAGGCATCTATGGCCTGCTCCGGATTATGACCCTGCTGGGACCCCCGGCACCCTGGTGGGGATGGCTGTTGCTCGGGATCGGCCTCATTTCCGGAATCCTCGGCGTCTTGTTCGCCCTGGCCCAGCACGATATGAAACGGCTCCTGGCTTACCACAGCGTTGAAAATATCGGCATCATCACTCTCGGTCTCGGTTTGGGCGTTCTCGGAATCAGCACGGACCTTCCGGTCCTTGCCGTCCTGGGCTTTGGCGGGGGGCTGCTGCACGTGATCAATCACGCCTTTTTCAAGGGGCTGCTCTTCCTGGGAGCGGGTTCCGTCATGCATGCAACGGGCACGGGGGAACTGGATCATTTGGGCGGTTTGATCAAGAAAATGCCCTGGACCTCGGCGACATTTCTCGTCGGATCTGTCGCCATCTCCGGACTGCCGCCTCTCAATGGTTTTGTCAGTGAATTTCTCATCTATATGGGTGCGTTCGGAAGTGTCCAGGCCCCCTCCATGGCCCTTACAGGCTTTGTGGTGATCGTGGGACTCGCCCTGATCGGCGGGTTGGCCCTCGCCTGCTTTGCAAAGGCTTTCGGCATCGTTTTTCTGGGGGAACCGAGAAGCGCTCACACCGCTCACGCACACGAGTCTTCATGGGGAATGAGCCTCCCCATGGGTGCCTTGGCCGCTTTGTGTGCCCTCATCGCGTTTTGCGCTCCCCTCATCATGAAAATCCTTTATCCGGCGGTGACTGTGGTGACGGGATATCGTTCCCTCAACGTGCAAAGCCATATTTCCGTCGCCATGCTCCCCTTGAAATGGATCGCGGCCGGAAGCGTTCTTCTCATCCTGGCGGTTTCTCTCGTGGCCTGGCTGAAGCAAAGTCTGCTCGCCAACCGCACCGTCGAGGAAGCGGACACCTGGGATTGCGGCTATATCCACCCCACGGCGCGCATGCAGTACACGGCATCCTCCTTCGCCGCTCCTCTCATAAAGATGTTCCAGGGTATTCTCAGGCCCGGCCGGGTCTTCGATAAACCCGATGGCCTTTTTCCGCACTATGCCACCCTGAAAACGGAACCTACGGATATCTTTCGAAATGCGATCTACCGCCCCCTATTCCTCGGCGTGGAACGGCTCGCACTGAAGCTGCGCTGGCTCCAGGAGGGACACGTCCAGCTCTATATACTCTATATCGCCCTGACCCTTCTGGCTCTTCTGATCTGGAACCTGAGATGATCCCATGAATCCTTCCGCATTCATTCTACCCATCCTGGCGTTGCTCCTCTCACCGTTGCTGGCGGGAATCATCAACCGCACCAAGGCCTTCTTCGCGGGGCGCAAGGGACAGTCCCTCTTTCAACTCTATTATGATCTGGCCAAACTCTTCAAGAAGGGGGCCGTTTACAGCAAAACGACTAGCTGGATTTTCCGCGCGGGTCCGGTGGTACAGCTGGTTGCAGCCGCCCTCGCCCTTTTTGTTCTTCCGTGGGGAGGAGCAGCGGCCCCGGTTCATTTCAGCGGGGACCTGATCTTTCTTGCCTATCTTCTCGGGCTGATGCGGTTTTTCATTGTCGTTTCCGCCCTGGACACGGGATCGGCCTTTGAAGGCATGGGCGCCAGCCGTGAGGTGCAGTTCTCCGCTCTTGCGGAACCGGCGCTGCTCCTGGGGCTGGCTGCCGTTGCGCATGCAGGGCAGTACATCATTACAAATTCATTTCGCGATCTGAGCAGTTTCCTCTCCCTCACGGAAATCTATTCCAGCATTTCCATGGGCACTTGGCTCCATTCGGGACCGGCCCTCCTGATGGTGGCAGCGGCCTTTTTCATCGTCTTTCTGGCTGAAAATTCCCGCATCCCCTTCGACGATCCCAACACTCACCTGGAACTGACCATGATCCATGAAGTCATGGTTCTAGACCACAGCGGTCCAGACCTGGCGATGATTCTCTATGCCGCCTCCATCAAAATGTGGATTCTCGGGAACCTGCTCGTGGGAATTCTCCTTCCTGTGCGAACGGGAAATCCCTGGCTCGATGGAGCGGCTCTTTTCGGAGGCATGATCCTGCTTGCGGTGCTTACGGGCGTGGTGGAATCTTCCATGGCCCGCCTACGATTGCTCCGCGTGCCTCAGTTGCTGGTCAGCGCAGGCTTCCTTTCTTCACTGGCGTTGATCCTGCTGCTCTGGAGATAAAATGAAACTCATCATCGATGCACTCATCGTCGCGCTCATTCTGACCAATCTCCGACTCATCGCATCGAGCCGAATCGCCTCCTGCATTTACGTGGTGGCTCTTCAGGGGATTTTGCTCGGCTTTCTGCCGCTTCTGGTGGGAACGGAAGCCGTCACGTTTCGCGCCTATGTCCTCTCGGGCATCACCATAGTGCTCAAGGGGATGATCTTTCCCTGGCTGCTCTTGCGCGCCCTTGACGCCGTAAACGTCCGAAGGGAAATAGAACCCCTTGTGGGTTATACGACCTCCCTTCTGGTGGGGGCCGTCCTGCTGGCCCTGGCCATGTGGCTTGGCAGGCGGCTGCCCTTGCCCGTATCGGCCGCTTCACCCTTTATGGTGCCCCTGGCTCTGTTTACGATCATGATCGGACTCTTTGCCATTGTCAGCCGCCGCAAGGCCCTCACCCAGGTCCTGGGATACCTCGTCATGGAAAACGGCATCTATGCCTTCGGACTGACCTTCGCAAGGCAGGAGCCGCTCCTGGTGGAGATCGGAACTCTCCTTGACGTCTTCATGGCTGTCTTTGTAATGGGAATCGCCATTTTCCACATCAGCCGGGAATTCGATCACATCGACACCGACCGTTTGAGCCTCCTGAGGGACTGATTCACATGATTTCGGCATTGATCCTGATACCGGCACTGGCGGGAATCGCGTCTTTCCTGCTCCGATCCAACAGCGTGCGACGCGGGGTGCTCGTAGCGACCGCTCTCACGCACACCGGATTGACCCTTTCGGCATGGGCGGCCCTCCCGGCCCCCATGTTCGGGGGATGGCTCCTGCTGGATGCACAGGGGCTCATTTTCCTGACGACGACGACCTTACTTTTCCTGGCCACATCCTTCTACTCCGTGGGATACCTCCGGCAGGAAGACTGGGGCAAACGGCAGGATTTCGAAGAGGGATTTCTTTTCACCAACGCCCGCGAAGCGACTTTCACTGGATGTCTGCTTCTTTTTCTGGCCACAATGACCCTGGTGACCGTCAGCCAGCATTTCGGCCTGCTCTGGGTGGCGGTCGAAGCCACCACCCTGGCGAGCGCGCCTCTCATCTATTTCCACCGTCACCGCCGCTCCCTGGAGGCGACATGGAAATATCTCCTCATCTGCTCTGTGGGAATCGCCCTGGCCCTTCTCGGGACCTTCTTCCTGTCCGTTGCCGGCACCATGGGGCGGGAGAGTCATATGCCCATGACCGTGCGAAATCTCATCCTCCAGGGGCAGACGTTGAACATCCCCTGGCTCAAGGCGGCCTTTCTTTTTCTGCTCGTAGGTTACGGCACCAAGCTGGGGCTGGCTCCCATGCACACATGGCTTCCCGACGCCCACAGCGAAGCGCCTTCGGTCATCTCCGCCCTGCTTTCGGGGGCTCTCCTCAACTGCGCCTTTCTCGGAATACTCCGTATTCAGCAGGTGTGCGTGGCCGCGGGTCAAGGCATCTTCGGACAAAAACTATTGCTCGGGTTCGGCCTGGTTTCCATGGCCGTGGCCGCCGTTTTTATCCTGCGCCAGGCCGATTTCAAACGGATGCTGGCCTACTCCAGCGTGGAGCACATGGGAATACTCTCTCTTGCCGTGGGGATCGGGGGCGGAGCGGACTTCGGAGCCATGCTGCATGCCGTCAACCACTCCTTGACCAAGGGCATGCTCTTTCTGGTGGCAGGCAATATTTTGACTGCATACAAGACCAAATCCACCGAGGACGTGCAGGGGGTTCTTCGAGTGCTTCCCGTCTCGGGCGTGCTTTGGGTGGTGGGCTTTCTCGCTATTTCAGGATCGCCTCCTTTCGGCCCCTTCCTGAGCGAACTGGTCATCCTCAAAGCGGCCCTGGACCAGGGTCAAATCGGGGTGGCCCTGGTGTACCTCGCTCTCCTGAGCATCATATTCATCGGGCTCGCCACCATTATGTTGCGCATGTCCCAGGGAATGCCTCTGATCAAGCCGGGTGTGCAAACCCCGGCCCTGGAAGCTTTCTCCCTGAAGGGCCGGAACGCGTCTCCCCATGCAGAATCTTTCTTTTCCGTCCTGCCGCCCATGGCACTGGGAACAATGGTGCTGGTCCTGGGGCTCTATATCCCCCCAGGTCTTCGGAGTGTTCTGGAAGCGGCGGCCAGGGCCATCTCAGGATAATCGAGGGAGACAATCCATGCTCTGCGTTCACGAAATCTTCACATGTCATTACCCTTCTTTTCCAAATTGAGGACCTGAATCGATGTCTCTACTTGCCGCTCAGGTGCATCCCATCGCCAACGGCCAGGCCCTGGATTTTAAGGATATTTCCACGGCAGGCTTGGACGATTTTCTTCAATACGTGATCGAGGCCACGGAACATCACGTGAGAATATCTTCCCTCTTCGCCCAACCCCTGGAACATGACATCACACGTCTTTGGGCGATCCTTTCCTACGACCACCAGTCCCTGGTGTTGCCGATTTATACGGATCTCGCCCGCAACCGGTATCCTTCCCTCACGCCCTACTGTGCCCAGGCGCATTGGTTTGAACGGGAACTCTTCGAACAGATCGGAATCATCCCGGAGGGGCACCCCTGGCTGAAGCCCATCCGTTTCCAACCGCCCTTTTTCCCCGGTGCCCGTTCCGGTTCCGCGCAGCACGAGATCGGAATGACGGACTTTTTCCGCGTGGAAGGGGAGGAAATACACGAAGTGGCAGTCGGCCCCGTCCATGCCGGTATCATCGAACCTGGCCACTTCCGCTTTCAGTGCCACGGAGAAGATGTCTTCCATCTTGAAATCTCCCTCGGCTACCAACACCGCGGCATAGAGAAGGCCCTAACGGGAGGACCCGACAGGCGGACGGTTCACTACATGGAAACGGCGGCCGGCGATACCACCGTGGGACATACTCTGGCCTACTGCCAGGCCATTGAGGCCCTGAGCGGGACCGAAGTGCCGCCCAGGGCTCAAGTGCTGCGCGGTATTGCCCTGGAGTTGGAGCGCATTGCCAACCATACCGGGGACCTCGGCGCGCTGGCGGGAGACGTGGGCTATCTTCCTACCCTCTCCTTTTGCGGGCGCATTCGCGGCGATGTCCTCAACATGACGGCCGTATTGTGCGGAAACCGGTTCGGCAGGGGCTTCCTGAGGCCGGGCGGAACGGGTTTCGACATCGATTCGGGCATCAGAGACGATCTTTTGAATCGCCTGCAGGCGGTGGAGACGGATCTGAGGGTGGCGGTCGACCTGCTTTGGAACGCACCGTCGGTCATGGCAAGGTTCGAGGGGACCGGAACGGTCACAAGGAAGCTCTGCGACGACATCGGGCTGGTGGGTCCCGCAGCCCGTGCCTGCGGAGCGGACCGGGACATTCGAAAGGACATGCCGCTGGGAATTTTTGAATCATCCCGCATTCCCGTGGCCACATGCGATTCCGGGGATGTTTTCGCTCGAAGCAAAGTGAGATGGCTTGAAATCCAGAGTTCCATTGCTCTCATCCGGGAACATCTCGAAAACTCGGCCGCCGGAGCCGTCCTTTCCCCCCCCGCTCCCCTGGCTCCCAATCGCCTGGCGGTCTCGCTCGTCGAAGGCTGGCGAGGAGAAATCTGCCACGTGGCCCTAACGGATTCTGAGGGAAGATTCGCCCGGTACAAGATCGTGGATCCGTCCTTTCACAACTGGTTCGGTCTGGCCTGCGCTCTCAGGGATCAGCAGATATCCGATTTCCCCCTCTGCAATAAAAGCTTCAACCTTTCGTATTGCGGCCACGATTTGTGATGACGGAATCCTGTCAATGGAAATGTTTACGCAACATAGAGCAAAAAAATCGGGAAAGCGATACAACGCCGCGAGGAAGGCGGCGCTGCCCGGAATGAGAAAACCACGTATCCTCGATTCAACGCCAGTGGATGAGGATGCACATTTGAAAGGCCGACGTCACCATGTTTGATGCTCTTTTGGCAAGGCTGCAGCAAAAGTACCGAACAATCCAATACCCCGATGGGCCTCCTCCGGAACTGCCTGCGCGTTTTGCCGGGAGGCCGGTCATACAACATGGGGCATGTTCAAAGGACTGTCGGCAATGCATCGATGTGTGCCCGACGGGAGCCATCGCCAAAGGGGAGCGGCTCCAAATAGATCTCGGCCGCTGTATTTTCTGTCGCGAATGCGCCGCTGCCTGCCCTGCACAGGCCATCAGCTTCACGCGGGAATACAGAATGTCCACGAGTACCCGTGAAGACCTGCTGATCGCATCCGATTCTTTTTCCCTGGCACGGGACCTCAGGGGCGAGATCAAACGGCTGTTTGGAAGATCTCTCAAACTGCGGCAGGTGAGTGCCGGCGGGTGCAATGCGTGCGAAGCCGATACGAATGTCCTCTCCACCGTCGGTTGGGACCTCGGGCGGTTCGGCATACAGTTCGTGGCCTCACCGCGGCACGCCGACGGCCTCCTCATCACGGGCCCGGTACCCGAGAACATGCGAATCGCCCTGCTCAAAACCTTCCAGGCGGTCCCCTCCCCGAAGCTCGTCATTGCAGTGGGAGCATGCGCCGTTTCGGGAGGCATTTATCGGAACCACAGCGAAGTTCACAATGGGGCCGATTCCCTTCTCCCCGTAGATCTCTATATCCCCGGCTGCCCTCCCCACCCCCTCACCATCCTGGATGGATTGCTGCGGCTCATTGGGAGGATTCGCAAAGAGTAATACAGGGACAAAAATAAAGTTACATTTCTGTTAAAAATATTCCTTCCACTAAATCACATGGGCCATCACTCCGGCAGTGCCCCAAGGGGTTCCATCTTCCTGGCGTGCTCCAGGTGTTTTTGAATCCGTTCCTCTCTCATAATGTCCTGAGCATATTTTACCGCCCCCAAGAACCGTCCCTGGCTATCTTTTATTTTGGTGGTGGTCATCCTGAGGATTTTCCGCTCTCCACGACTATCAAATATCAAGTATTTGGTTTCAAAATTGCATGATTATGTATTAATTACAATAAATTATTATTTTTACTTCAAAGAATACCAAACAAAAAATCGACCAATTTGAAACAAGTCCGAAACAACCACGTAACAATCCTCATAGATACTCTTCTCACCGTTTAACCAATCTTGTTTCAATCATTGAAATTAGAGTGCCTGGTTGAGCACGCGGCCACCAGTACGTTAACCAACACACCTATTCGGGAGGTATAGCCATGCTTGCATATTTTAGTGAGGCATTGAAGGTACGTTTGGAGGACTATCTGTTGGGGGCCAACAAAATCACTTCCACTTTCGAGAATTACGGATACCGCCGGGGGGATCCCATGGATGAGGCGGATCTTGCTTCGGCTCGGTACGAAGAGGATTTCATACTGCACATGAAGCAGCGGAACCATCAGTTCATATTGGAAATCAAACAGGCTTTGAAGCGCATCGACAGCGGGGAGTTTGGAATCTGCGAGGAATGCGGTGATGAAATCGGGCTGGAACGACTGAAGGTCCAACCTATGACCCGAGTCTGCGTTCATTGCAAAAAGGAAATGGAAAACGCCGAAAGGCGCAAGCTTGGAAAAAACATGGCATGGAACCCTCCCTGGCCCCTGGAGAGAAATAGACTTCAAAGCATGCTCGCTGTGAGGGACCAGGGAAAGGGCAGGTACTCCATGGTCCAATGGGTCTCAGCAAAAGAACAAGCGACGGAAAGCGACAAATGAGGTGCAGAGCGATACCGGAGCGAGCAGAAAATGCCGGTGAGCCATCAGCCATGAGCTATGAGGGAGTTGGCAGATTCCGATATCCCGTCATTCACCACGGAGACACGGAGGGCACGGAGAAGTGCGTAGCAACGGACAATAATGATATGTCGCGTTTCGAGACTCAACGCGACCTACGTGCCATCAGCTCATGATGCCGCGGAAAACAGTGTTCAAATATAATAAACGATAGACGAGGGAATGGATGGAAGGATTCAGCTTAAACAACACGCTTTTGAAGGATATTTTTCAGTTTGCAAAACCCATGGGCCATCATGAGAACCCTGCAAACCTGAATCTCGGTTTCGGGTTCCTGTATTATGGCGCAGTGAGAGCACTCCGGCCCCATCACACCCTGGTCATCGGCTCCGGCTATGGATTCAGTGTGGTTTGCCTCGCCCTCGGTCTGAAAGACAACGGCGGGGGGTGCCTGACCTTCGTGGATCCATCCTATTCCCTCTTGAAAGACGGCCCCTTCAAGACAGTGGGCGGCAGCAACCACTGGAACGAACCCGGGAAAGTTGTTGAACATTTCAGGCAGTTTGGCGTGGAAGAGATCGTCACACACTATAAACTGCGAAACGACCAGTTCTTCCCCTCTTATGAAACTTTTGGTCTCCCCCAGATCGACATGGCCTTCATTGACGGGAGCCACAGTTACAGGGACGTCCAGTACGATTTTCTTCAAACCCTCGAACAAAGCCACAAGAACACCTACATCTTTCTCCATGATACGCATATTCCCATTCGAGAACTGCTTCGTCATTCCGGGGTCAAAAGGTGGCTCAAGGTGCTGGAAAAGAAAGAAAATTTTTTCGAAGTCATCAATTTCCCTTTTTCGTCTGGAGTGGCCCTGGTCCGAGTGAAAAAGAACAACATACGGAAAGAGCTGCAATGATCACGATCATCGCTTCGGGTCTCGCCGCCCTTCTTATTGGCTTTTGCTACTGGCGTTATATCTGGTTTTTCCGAAATCCCGACAGAATCCCTCCAGCGGGCGAAGGTATTTTGAGCCCCGCGGACGGTACGGTGGTCTATGCCAAAAGGATCCAACCTCACGACGCCGTGCTCGTCATCAAGAGAGGTGTCCAGGCAACCATCAACGATATTGCACGGGAAGACATGGGCTCGGAAAAAATCCTGATCGGCATCTTCATGAGCCCTTTCGACGTTCACTATAACCGTGCCCCCCTTTCCGGAACGGTCGGGTTCATACACCACCACCCGGCGAAAGGAACCAATCTGGCCATGTGGCAGATGCATCTCAGAGCGCTCCTCAAACGCAATCCCTACCACAAAGGCAGCATGCACATTTTACAGAACGAACGGACCGTAACGAAAATAAACGGTCACTTCCGGGGAAAACCCTGCCCCTGCTATGTCGTTCAAATTGCAGCCAAAAGCGTCAGCGGCATTGAAAGCTATGTCGAGGAAGGGATGAGGGTCGAGCGCGGTTCCATTTTCGGGATGATCCGCATCGGTTCCCAGGTGGACGTCATCATGCCCTGGCAGGAAGGAATGCAACTCATGGTCCGCCCGGGAGACAAGGTAAGGGCGGGAAAGACTTTATTGGTCCAATAGCAGACAGTCCGAGAGGAAGGAAAAAAATGAAAGCCGATCTCCATGTTCACTCGAAATATTCCAGGCGGCCATCGCAATGGATACTGCAGAAAATCAACTGCCCCGAGAGTTTCACAGAGCCTTTGCAGCTCTACAAAATCGCAAAGGAACGGGGCATGTCTCTGGTTACGATCACGGATCACAACACGATCGCCGGGGCGATGGAGTTGGCACACCTCCCGGACACCTTCCTCAGCGAGGAGGTCACAACCTATTTTCCAGAAAACGGCTGCAAAATACACGTTCTCACCTGGGACATCCAGGAGCGTCAACACACGGAAATCCAGAGACTTCGAGAAAGTATCTACGACCTTGTCCCGTATCTGCAACAGGAAAAAATCTTTCATGCCGTAGCGCATCCTCTTTATTCCATTAATGAACGCCTGACCCTGGAACACTTCGAGAAGCTCCTGCTGCTTTTCCGGAATTTTGAACTGAACGGAGCCCGCGAAGACCTGCAGAACCACTTTCTCAGGGATTTTCTGGGGCAGCTGACGGAACAGGACATCCAAATGCTCGTGGAAAAACATCGCCTGGAGCCGGGTTTTTCTCAACCGTGGAAGAAAAATCTCACCGGCGGCTCGGACGATCACAGTTCACTCAATATATCCAGGAGATACACTCAGGTTAAAGGCGCCGCCAACGCCCGTGAGTTTCTTGAAGGCATCGAAACCGGCAGGGCCGAAGTTCTGGGCAGGGGAGCATCTCCTCAGACCATGGCTCACAATCTTTACGGCATTGCTTACCAGTTCTACAAGAACAAATTCAACCTGGATCGACACATCCACAAAGACATTTTCCTGCGCTTTGTCGATCGTTTTCTCCAAGCCGGTCCAGAGCGGGAGGAGGGATTGTTGAGCCGTTTTTACTGCATCTGGAACTACCGCCGGTCGCGAGCCAGGTCACGCGGGTCCGCTTCAGTTCAACAGATCTTCAAACTCGAATCCCAGAAGCTCATCATGGACGACCCCGAACTCATGGCCATTGTGAGAAACGGCGGCGAAAACAATGAGAACAAAAACGCTGAAAAACGCTGGTTCGAGTTCGTCAACAAGGTTTCCAACAAAGTGCTCATGCACTTTGGCAATCATTTGATGGACCATATCTCGGGGGGCAACTTTTTCAACATCTTCAATTCATTGGGTTCGGCCGGTGCTCTTTATTCCATGCTCGCGCCCTATTTTGTCGCCTTCTCCATTTTCACCCAGGACAGGCAGCTGGTGGATCAAATCATCGACCGCTATCCTCACCTGGTCCGCAAAAAACTTCGAGAACGCAAGGACGTTCATGTCGCTCATTTCACGGACACCCTCTACGAAGTCAATGGAGTCGCCCACACTCTGCAGCAGCAGGTTCGACAGGCCATTCAGACGGGCAAGAAACTTACCGTGATCACCTGTGACGCGGAGAACCATGCAAAAAAGCAGGGAATCAAGAATTTCCGTCCCGTCGGTGTGTATGAACTCCCCGTCTACCAGGAACAGAAACTTTTCTACCCCCCTTTCCTTGAAATGCTCAATTACTGCTACGAGCAAGGATTCACCCACATCCACTCGGCCACCCCCGGCCCCATCGGGCTCGCGGCCCTGGCCATTTCCCGTATTTTGAAACTCCCCATCAGCGGAACCTACCACACATCGCTCCCCCAGTATGCGAGATACCTTACGGGAGACCCCAACATCGAGGATCTCACTTGGAACTACGTTCTCTGGTACTACGATCACATGGACACGATATTCGTTCCCTCGCGCAGTACGGGAAAGGAACTCGAAGAAAAGGGAATACATGCGGACAAGATTCAACTTTTTCCAAGAGGCATAGACATCGAAAGGTTTCACCCTTCAAAGCGCAACGGCAGGTTCGAAAAACGTTACGCATTGCAGGGAAAAACCAGGTTGATTTATGTGGGACGCGTCTCCAGGGAAAAAGACCTCCACATCCTCACCGATGTCTTCAAAATCCTCAGCCTCTCCATGCCCGACGTCTGCCTTGTCGTCGTGGGTGACGGTCCATACCTGGAAGAAATGAAAAGCGAATTGAAGGGACAGCCGGCCGTTTTCACGGGATACCTGGAAGGTGAAGACCTCACCGAAGCCTACGCATCCTGCGATCTCTTCGTTTTTCCCAGCACGACGGATACCTTTGGAAACGTCGTGCTGGAAGCTCAGGCATCCGGCCTGCCGGTGATCGTAACTGACTCGGGAGGACCACAGGAAAACCTGATTGAAGGGAAGACAGGGCTCATCGTCCCAGCCAACAACAGTGAAGCGCTTCTCGATGCCATTTGCAGCCTCATCAAGGACCCGAATCGACTCAAAAACATGAGCAGGGAAGCACGCATCTATATGGAAGAGCGGTCTTTCGAGAAGAATTTCGAACGCACCTGGCAGATTCAATTCCAGGTCAAACCGCCGAAGCCCCACGAACCGGAATGTCCCCTGGCTAAGGCGAGTTGAAAACAGCCGCAGTCGAATCCAGTTTGCTTGAAGAAAGCGACACGAAAAACACCCCTCATGCGTAAATCCAACCTGAGGGGAATCCTCCCTCCCGTTGTCATTTTGCTCGTTGGATTCATCATGGCCACCGAATTCAACAGGCTTCTCGGAATTCGCTACGGAGGGAAGGTTCTTCCGGAGGTAAAACTCCCGCACGCAATCTCGCCGCACTCCCTTCCGGCTTTTGCCGGGAGGATTGCGGCCGTCACCCTGCCCGAAGGCTGGACGCATTACATTCCCTACGCAACAGCTGCCGCCGACCTGGCAAACGCCATAGAGACCAGAACCGGCGAGCGGCCCATCATCATGGAGGAATCGGACAAGGAATTGCCTCCCGGGGGGATCATTGCGGTCGGCACTGGAGCGGCAAAAACGACCCCTCAGAAGCTTCACACCCCACCGCCTTCAGCCGAAGGTTTTTCGCTGCAGGGTCATTTTCGGGACGGCGGCTGGAAGCTCGCGATCACCGGCGGCAGCCCCATGGGAAATGTTTACGGCATGTACTGGCTTGCCGATGCCCTGCGGGGAGGATACACCGAGCGGGAACTGATACACATCAATCGCACGATCGATCCGGCATTCCGGTATCGTCTCGTCGACATGGGCGCAGTGGGGATTGTCCCCGACCCCGCCGCCTGGGGCCATGACTATTTGCATCACACTCATGCCTTTCAAGATGCCGTTCTTCTCACCGAACCCTATGTGGATGAACGCAATTTCAGCCGGATTTCCGAGGAATTCAGGACATACCTCCAACGCGTTCTTTCCTACGGGTACAACGGCATCGTCTTCGATGGTTTCCTGGAATTCATCAATTTCGACCGGGTCGGCAATGGAAGAGAAGTCTACGGCCCCGACAGCCCTTACAGGAAACGCCACCAGGTCCTGCGCGAAAGGTTTGGGGAACTCTTCCAGTATGCTCACAGCCTCGGAATGAAAGTCGTTCTTGCTACGGACATGCTCCCCCTGACAGCACCCCTTGAAAGGTATCTCCGCAGCAAACCGGGGGGAATGGATCCCTCCGATCCGAATCTCTGGTCGGTCTATCGAGCCGGCCTGGAAGAGCTCTTCGATGCTTTTCCCAGCGTGGACGGTATCATGATCCGCATTGGGGAAGCGGGAGCCATCTACAATCTGAAGGATTGGGACTATTACAGCACGCTTCTCGTTCGAACCGGCGAATCCGTAAGAGCCATGCTGCAGGAATTATTGTATGCGGCAGAAAAAAAAGAGCGCAAGATTTTCTTTCGCAACTGGTCTGTCGGAATCGGAGAGGTGGGAGACGTTCATACGAATCCCGAAACCTATGAAAAAGTTCTTGGAGATTTCCATTCTCCCCACCTTATTGTTTCAACCAAGTACTGCATGGGAGACTTCTTCAGCTTTCTCCCCCTCAATCCCACACTGATGTCGGGCTCGCAGACGCGAATGGTCGAATTTCAGGCCAGGAGGGAGTTCGAAGGATTCGGCGTGCTTCCCAACTATATGGGTCCACTTCAACAGGTGGCCTTGTCGGAGCTTCGCAAACGCAACCCGGCCATCGACGGCATCTGGTTGTGGACTCAGCGCGGCGGACCGCTTCATGCCGGTCCCCTCTCCCTGTACCCTTTTCACGGATTTTGGATTCTTGTCGACGCCAATGTCTACACCACCGCTCGTCTGGCCTGGGACCCCGAGGCCGATATCGAAACCCTGACTGAATCATGGATACGCAAGAATTTCGGCGATGATCCAGGAACGATTCATTCTCTTTCTCAACTCCTCTTCCTTTCAAGAAAAGCGATTTTAAAAGGTTTTTATGTGGGGGATTCCGCACTCCGACAGGTGATTGCCTGCGGCCTGCAGCTTCCCCCCACTCCCTGGCTGTGGAACATGATTGGCGGGTCCTCTTCAGCACTCTCATTGACGTATTTCGCCGGCCGCGACAAACTGGAGCGAACCCTCGCCGAAGGGTTCGAAGCCGTCGACGTGGTGCGTCAAATGAAGGATTTGACCCAGCATATCGCCTGCTCCCACCCTGATGCCCAAAGATTCCATGCAGGTCTCATGAAATCCCTGGAGTACGAAGAAAGCCTCTTCGACACTCTCGCCTGGTACAGGACCTCTTTTCTCTCCTACTACCACTGGCTGGATACCGGAGACCCCACATCCCTTGAAAGATGGCGGGAATCCTTTGCTCTCTTTCAAGAAAAGAAAAGGAGCCATCTCTTGGCCTACGGCAAGAATCTGGACTTTCCCGCTTTCGATTTCGTCGACGCCGATGCGGGAATGGCCATTCTCGAACGCAATGGCGCCATGACCTGGCTGGCACGTATTCAGATGGTTTTCCTGCCGCTCTTCTTGATTTCCTTCATCCCGTCAGCACGAAAGCCGACCCCCATTGGCAAGGAAGAAAAGGCTTTCAGGATGCTTCGGCGGATGCGCACCGCATTTGCCGGCATTCCGTCCGACTCCTGTTCTCCTGCCTCTTGCACAGCGACGGGCCTCTCCTTCATCTTTTTCATCAAAGCCACCCTGATCTTCTCTTCTTTCCGATCTATCCTTTTCCCTGCCTGGACGCTTCTTTCCCTCTCCGTTTTTACCCTTTCACTCAGAGCATTCAGCCCCCGCGGCTCAGCCGGATGGATTCCCCCCCTGGCTACAACCTCGGGACCGCTCCTCGGCCTGGCCGGTCTTTTCATGGGAGTCGCCTCTATCAGAGGGCCGCTCTTCTTCTGGTACCGATTCTGGACCCACCCGGCCTTCCGTATCCTCTTCGTGACCCTTTTTATCGCTTTTGGACTCTGGCTTTTCTTCGCAGTTTACAGGAGCGTCAGAACCCGCTGTGGGCAGTCGGTTCTTCCAGCAATGGGGCTAGTCCTCACGGCGATCGGCATGGTATGCGTCACAAACGGCCTGCTGGCCGCAACGGTTGGACTGGAGCACTGTCTCACGGCCTTGAACAACGAAATGGTCATCCTCCCCCTCAGCCTGTCGAAAGTTCTTGGAATCACAACGCATCTCAACATCAATCCCCATCTGCCGCTTTACATTGCGCTGTGCGGCACTCTCGCAGCCGGCACCGGTTTTCTCATGCGTTTTTTTTCAAAGCGTCATCCCATGGCACACTAAAAAAGCACAGGGATTCATGTGTCCATCGAGGGTCGGTCGGTGGACCGGATTCCTTCAGTGTCAGGTTGCCGGGTCACCGAATTGGCCTCCAGAGCCCATTCTACCTTCGTCTTCAACTCCGAGAGGTCACATGATTTAATCACATAATAATCCGCCGCCATGGCCTTCGGTTCAAACCTGAAGCTGTCGTATGCGCTACAGAGTATAACCGACAAGTCCGGGTAGAACTCCCGTATTTCCTGGAGCAGATCAAGCCCGTCACTGTCGACCAGCTTGATATCGAGAATAACAACTTCGGGCTGGATAGACTCTATTCTCTCTACGAGCCTCAAACCGGTAGCGACCGTAATGACCTCGTGTCCTTCATCGGCCAGTTCACTTTCAAAAAAGCTCCTGATATGCTCTTCATCGTCAACCACAAGAATTCGTGACACTTTGGACTCCTTATCTGCAAACCATATTATATTGGGATTGAAAGACCGGCATATCACCTGTCTCTGTTTTTCCTGGAATTCGGTACGAGCGGCCTTAGGTGCACAGAAGGTTCCTGCGAAGAGTAAACTCAGAGTTATGAAGAAAAAAGAGAAGCAGAGGAGCAAAACCCAAGTAGCCTTTTCAACAGAAGGCAGGCACAGACCCTCGCACCTGTTGATTGAAACCGTCGCGGAAATCTTCGCCCATCATTCCCGCAAAGCGGGGCCCAGGGAAATTCAAAGCCTGGCGCCCCGCTTTTGCCGGAATGATGCGGGAGGGGCTTAAAACGACAGGTTTCAACGAGAAAATCTGATTGGAATTTAAAGAAAGAATGTGTCAATCTGGTGGCGATTTTGTTAAACGATGTGGCGCCGTCCTAAAAAACTCACGGAAGCCTGTTCTTGAAAGGAGATTCAAGGAGATTCGTGGTGCCACGGTGAATGCATCCAGATGATGGATTCAAAGGCACAGCTCGAAAAAACGGTTCATCTCAGGAGTTCTGCCTTGTCCGTCTTCTCCCAGGGGACATCGATATCCGTTCGGCCCATGTGCCCATAGGCCGCAAGTTTTTCATAAAACCCGCCTTTTACAATCTGGGGCAGCCGTCTCAGGTTGAAATTCCGCATGATCCCGGCCAGGCGGAATTCAAAATGCTTTTCCAAAAGCTTTACCAGCTCTTCGTCGGGAATCCTTCCTGTACCGAAGGTTTCCACCTGGATACTTGCCGGCCGCGAAAGGGTAACCGAGTAGCTGAGCTGCACCTCACATTCATCCGCCAGACCCGCAGCCACAAGGTTCTTAGCCGCATAACGGGCGGCATAAGCCGCCACCCGGTCTATTCTGAGAGGGTCCTTGCCGCTCAGAGCCGCCCCGCTGTGCCGTGCATATTCGCCATAGGTATCGATCGCCGTCTTTCTCCCCGTGAGCCCCGAGTGCACGGACGGACCTCCGGAAATGAACGCGCCTTCGGGGTTTATGAAAATATCGGTGTTCTGATCCGGCTTGATGGCTTCGTCTTCGAAAGACGGCTTGATGACAGTTTCATAGATGTCATTGCGGATTTTCTGGAGGCTCGGTTCGTAAGTATGGGCCTGGCTTGCGGTGACCGTGATGCTGTGAATGCGATGAGGCCTCCGGTTCCTGTACTCGATTCCCACATCGGTTTTGCCCTCGGGACAAAGATAGGGCAGTATCTTCTCGCGCCGTACATGGGTGATTTGCCGTGAAAGCTTATGAGCCAGCCAGATGGGCAGGGGCATGAGAGCCGGTGTTTGATTGCACGCGAAACCAAAGACGGTGACCTGGTTTCTGGCGGGTATGCGTTCTATTTCATCCTCGGAAAGAGCTCTTTCATCGAAACAGCAGTGTTCTTCCACGGGCAATTCCTTGAGGCTCGTCAGCACACTGCAGGTCTTTGCATTGAAGTCTTGCTGATCATAGCCGATGTGCCGGATGACCCTCCGCGCAACATTCGGGAAATCCACCACGGCATCGGAGGCAAACCTCGCTGCGATGAAAAGAATGGATACGGACACGGCGCATTCGGCGATGACTCTCGATGAGGGATCCTGCTCCAGAAAATGGTCCACGATGGCATCACTGATCTGATCGCAGACCTTATCCGGGTGCCCTTCAGTCACCGATTCCGATGTGAACATGAAATCCTTTTTCATTTCATTTTTCCCCAAGCGCCTGTACGTTCTCCCCCGGCCCTCTCCAAAAAGGGCGGGGAGGTTTTCGGACAGGCTCTAAACCGGTTTCTTTGTGGCTTCATTGATGATAAGAGGGACTACGGCGCTGGTTCCGATCACCGCCGCGTCCACCAGGCCGACCGGTGTGAGTCCTAGGAGTCCTCGCAGCCCCGGAACGATCATCGTCAGCAGTTGAAGGGCGAGGGAGCCTCCGAGAGCCAGATTGAGATATCTATTGGGAGGCAGTTTTTCCTTGGAAAAAATGCCGGTCTTTTCCGAACGGCAGCTGACGGCGTGCATGAGCTGCGCCAGGGTCAGGCTCTGGAATGCAATCGTACTCGCGTTCGCCCCCATGCCATATCGCATGATGCCATAGCCGTAGGTTCCAAGAGCACTCGCGCTTATCACGGCGGATTCGGCCGTAAGCCTCTTGAAATCGGACGCCTTGATGATGGGTTCGTGGGGATCCCGGGGAGGGCGCTGCATCACATCCGGTTCAGCCGGTTCCAGGGCGAGAGCCAGGCCGGGAAAGATATCCGAGAGGAGATTGATCCAGAGAAGCTGCATGGCGGTGAGGGGATGCCCCAGTCCCAGGGCCCCGGCCGCAAACATGACCATGATCTCGCTGAAGTTGGTAGAGAGAAGAAAATGGAGCGCCTTTCGAATGTTGCTGTAAATCGTCCGCCCGTGGCTCACGGCAACGATCATGGTTTCGAGGTTGTCGTTTTCCAGGACGACGTCGGCCACTTCGCGCGCGATATCCGTTCCGGAATGTCCCATGGCCACACCGACATCGGCCGCCTTGAGGGCAGGGCCGTCATTGATTCCGTCCCCCGTCATGGCCACGACCCTGCCGGCCTTCTGGAGGGCCTGAACGATCTGCAGCTTGTTTGCCGGGCTGACCCGCGCAAAAACATGGACCCTCTGGGAAAGGGCTCTCAGGGCATCGGCGTCCATATCCCCCAGGTGCGAGGAATCCATGATCTCGAGAGGCTCCCCCCTGCTCAGATTGAGGTCCCTTCCAATGGCATACGCCGTGGGGCTCTGATCCCCCGTGATCATGATCGTTTCAATCCGGGCCTGATGAAAAAGTCCGATCAGTTCCTTCACTCCCTCCCTGACGGGATCCGCCATCCCCACCAGACCCAGCCAGGTCAACCCGCTGAGCCAGTCTAAGCCTTCGTTGCCTCCCACCACCGCAGTGGCAAACCCCAGAACCCTGAGGGCATCTCCGGCCATGCGTTCATTTTCGACCTCTATGGCTTGCCGATCCTCCTCCGTCAGGGCAATCCTTTCCCCATCCTGCATGCGCCATTCACACATGGCAAGCACTTCCATGGGGCTTCCCTTGACGGCAACCAGCCTTTCTCCCGTGGAACATTCGTGGAATGTCCCCATGAAATTGCGATCTTCCGAGCGGAGCTTTGTTTTCAAAAGGGGATATTGCGATCTCACTTCACCCAGGTTCAAACCCGCCTTGACGGCGGCGGCAAGGAGTGCATTTTCCGTTGAAGACCCTTTGAGGATATATTCATCCCCCCTTTTTGCGATATCGCTTTCGCTGCAAAGGATGGAGACCCTCAGAAGTTCAAGGAGCTCCCGACAAGCTTCGGGACGCAAATTACCCTTCCCATAGCTGAAAAGGGTACCGGCGACTTCGATACGTTTGTCACCGGCAAAGATCCTTTGAACGGTCATCCGGTTTTGCGTGACGGTTCCCGTCTTGTCAAAACATATGGTCTGGATGGCGCCCAGGGTCTCCACCGCATCGAGATGGCGAATGAGAACTTTGTGGTCCCGCATTTTCCTGATGCCAATGGCAAGGGTCGTGGTGGCCACTGCGGGCAGTCCTTCCGGAACGGCCGCAACGGCAAGGGCGATGGATGAATTGAGCATATAGAGCAGGCCGTAGCCCCGGGCGAGCCCCATCAGGAAAACGATGCCGCAAATGGCCCCGCTGATGAGGACGAGCTGATTGCCGATTTGTGTCAATTGCCGTTCCATGGGAGTCTCGGGAACGGTGGCCTCCCCCACGAGGAGGTGCAACTGACCGATTTCAGTGGATTTGCCTGTTGCAACCACCACGGCGATGCCCTGCCCTCCCGTGACCAGGGTTCCCATATAGACCATGTTCAGCCGGTCGGCCAGGGGAGTTTTCTCTCCCAGGATCGGCAGGTGCGTCTTGGCTATGGGAAGACTTTCCCCCGTGAGGGACGATTCGTCCACGGTCAGGTTGGTGCTGTCGATCAATCTGCTGTCGGCGGCAATGTAGGACCCCGGCCTGAGAACCAGGAGATCCCCCAGCGCAACCTCCTCCATGCTCACTTCCGTCAGGACTCCGTCTCTCATGACCTGCGCACCGGGACGGACCAGGCTCTTGAGAGATTCGATGGTTCTTTCCGCCTGGTTTTCCGTTACAAATCCAATGACCGCATTGATAACCACCACCCCCATGATGACAACGGCGTCGGCAACTCCCCCCGTGGCGACCGAAATGCCGGCGGAGACAGTGAGGAGCGCCACGGGAAAGGATTTGAACTGCTCTGCCAGGATGCTCCACCTGGACCTGGGTTCCGATTCGGGGAGGGTATTCGTACCATATTTCTTCAGATTGGCTTGAGCGCTCTCCCGGGAGAGACCCGAGACCGCCGAAGTCCCCCATTCCTTGATGACAGAATCCGGATCCATAGTGTGCCATGGCTTGAGGCGGGGATCCTCGATACCATGGATATAAAGACAGGATGCTTTCGGCTTTGGTGCGGCATTCCTTTTGCCGCTGCCCAAAAAGGGGATTCCACTTAAAAGAGCACTCTTCAGGGAATTCTTCCCAGGGGATTCAGGGGCAGGCGAAGATTCACTGGCCGGTAAGCCCCTCTGCTGTCTGAACCCCGAGACCACCTGCTCCAGCAGGGATGCGATGGTCTGAACCGTGTTTCCCGAATTGAAATGGATGAGAACCGTGCCCGTCAAGCGGCTCGCAGAGACCTGCCTCACGACATCCATCCGGGACAGGTGTTCCTCCAGATGATTCTGGAGAGCCTCGGAACGGTAAAGCTCCCTGACCCTGTATCTCGCCCTGCCTTTGATAGCGGTATGTATCGGCTCAATCACCGGAGCTCACCCCTCTGATAAGGTGCAAGTGGCATGAGGGGAGTCCTTGCCGGCCTCCCCCCCCTCAAGCATAAAAGCTTTCACAAATCAGGATATCCAACAACAGAAGGAACAACAGAAACTTTGCAGTCGTGCGGGCAAACGGCTCTACTGAGACGCCTTATTCCTTCTCGGACGGTTCAGCAGGGCTTTTGGGCTTTGGCAGGGCAGCTCCCGCAATGTCCTTCACCCCTTCGACCGCTCCGAGCAGCACACCCCTCACAGCTTTGACGGCCGACTCGCCGATACTTCCGGCGGCCTCGATGGATCCACCAATGGCTGTCTTCGCCAACTCTTCGACGTTGGCACCAACCTCTTTGCCCGCCTCTAGGATTCCGTCCACCGTCTTTTTGGCGACCTGTCCCACATCTGCCCCTATACTGGATGCTCCTTCAACCGCCCCCTTGGCTGTCTGCCGGGCAACGGCAAATACGTCCCCGCCCACATCGCTCACCCCCATCACGATGCCCTTGGCCACACTCTTGGTGCTCATGAGAAGCCCCGTGCCGACGTCTTCAGTGGCCGCGATGGCTCCCTTGATGACACCTTTGGCCACATCGACCGCCTCGTTGGCAACGGAGCCGGTGGCCTTCAAAGCATCGGAAACTACATTTCTGGCCAGATCCACGACTCCGACCTCGATCTCGTTCACTGCCTTGAGACTGCTCAGAATCCCAACTTTGAGGGTATTTCCGGCCCTCTCGATACTTTCCTTGACACTCCCGCCACTTGTTGTCGTTTCCATGTCAGACATATCCTTCCCTTTCCGTCATCTGATATTGTCGATATGTTCACACCCATGAACCCAGGGACAATCTATCTGCAAAACGGTTACATCCGCATGTCGAACACGTGAACCTTGCATTAAAGAACACCTTACCTCTCGTTCCCACAGCGAGCGCTGGCAGTCTGTCGGAGAGCTGCTTTTTTGTTATTTCGAACGAAGCGTAGCGAAGAGAGAAATCTAATGAATGAGCCACGTTGGACCAACTAGATTTCTCGCCTTCGGCTCGAAATCACGGCTCTCTGACAGGCTGCTAGCGAAAAGATGAGGACTTGCGGGTCATTTTCAAGTGATCTCTTCAGGTTCAGGAATCGAAGAAGATTTTGAAGTATCCGGTGGCTTCTCTTCTTGAACAGGGGATTCCTCCGGTGATGTTTTGAGCGCCTCGATCTTTGCCGCCCGGGTCCTGGCAGCCGTAGTTTTGGTGGCTGCAGTCTTTGCCACGGTCTTGGTGGCCGCAGTCACGACCTCGGCTTTTTGCACTTCAACTTCGGGAGATCCGGGTTTGGGCAGAAGAGCGCTCGCAACATCCTTGACCCCTGTGACCGTGGCGACAAGAATATTCCGTGTGGTGCTCACCGCGGTGTCACCAATCGAAGCGCCCACATCGATCGCTCCAATCACAACGACCTTGGCGGCATCTTCAATATTCAGACAAACGTCCTTGCTCGTCTTGAGGGTAAAATTCAGAGCATTTCCGGTCATTCCCCCGACACCGGCTCCGACTTCCGCGACACACTTTATGGTTTCACGCACCGCCCGATCGGTGACGGAGGCTACTTCAGCACCGACAGCAGCAACGCCTCCAATCAAACCTCTCGCCACGGCACTCAATACCCCTACGACCCCTCCGCCGACTTCCTCCGCTGCGGAGAGAGTCCCTAAGATTACATCGCGGGTCACAATGACCGCGTCTGTCGTCACTGAACCTGCTGCGCGGATCGTGTCTCCCACGACACTTTTTGCAAGTTCAAACACTTGATGCTCCACCTCGCCGACCCCCTTGACCGTGCCGATGATCCCTTCCTTGAAAATCGTTGCCGCAGCACCCAGGGTCCCTGCTAATTCCGGCCGACCCTGGCTTATCAGTTCTGACATCACACACCTCCTCCGTACCTTCCCGGAGTTCAGTCAACACCATTGAATGAATAAAAAAGCACCCCCCTCTTCCCTACTCGCCAGAAGGAGTCGATGCTTCCGCCGTTTGTTCCTTGATCAACTCTGCTTTTGCTTCAGCGGCAATGTCTTCGAGCACTTCGGCCGTCTCCGCAATAGCTTCTCTGCCCTTTTCAAAAAGAATGATGCCGCCCTTGATGGTGGCCTTGAGCAGAGGTTTTACAACACTGCCCACAACAGGCAGTACCACCGGAGCCAGAATAAGCGCCCCGATTCCCACCGCAATGCCGGTTCCCATCTTCAATCCATTATCAAAAAGTGCCATATGCAGGTCTCCTTCCTTATCATTGAGCGATCTTTATCGGAAACAGCCTGATCTCGCGTGATCAGGCATAAGTCAAGGTCGGCAGCAGGCTGGTGCGGTGAAAATCGGCTGAATCGATCCGCAGATTGCACAGACTGAATAAATCCCATCACTAATATAAAGGGTTTTTTTAATCTGCGAAAATCTGGGTAATCTGCAGATAAAAACGGGATGAAGATGAAAAAGTCTTACTGCCATCCTCCGATTTTCATCATCCCAGTAGCAGGTTCATTTGCAGGTTTCGAAATTGTCCTTTATGGTAATGTTTATCGGACGATTTGTCACGTTTTTCTTTCATTATTTACCTACACATACAACAGATTCATCACCTCCCTGCGAAATGAAAATTTCGACAACGGTTTGATTCATACCGGCTTAAAAAGACACATCCCCATCGATCCAAATTGCTTTCCGAATCATTGTGTTTTCCTTTGAAATGGAAGTAGGCAAACAATGATTCAGGGTTATTTACTTCACATGCAGCTCGTGTTAGGTGAAACCCTGTGGAAAAAAGAAGAATGCCTCTTATAGGCTCCCGTCATTTTGTCGGATGACCTTCAAGGGATAGTCGTCACTTGGATGGATCTTATGGTGATATCGGCTCAACTCGGCTGCGGCCCCAAGGGCTTTTCAGCGGTTCTTGTTTGACAGCATAGGCGGAAGCATTGATGTTCAAGGAGAGAAAAAGCATGGGAAGTTCAACTTCTACGATCATAGACGATTTGATGTGTTTGGCGCCCCATACGGAAATCGCACACCACATTCCGGGAAGGGTAAGAATAAAAGTCCTCCCGTCGGGCTATGAAATGGCTTTGGATATGGACACTGACGAGTTGATCCGCTGCATTCCGGGAATCACCCGCATCAAAGTCAATCCAGCCTCTCGATCGCTCGTGATTGAATATGACCAGGAACGCCTGCCCTATGAACTATGGGAAAAACTGAGATACCTGAAAGGAAAACCGGAACTCGAAATGGAAATCAGAAGCAGGCTGCAGAATGTATGCGCTTGAAGGCGTTAAAAGATTAGATATAAACCCACCCGATTCGGAAAGTATCCACAGGCGTCGTTTCAACGGGGGAAGAGGAAACCATTAAAAACTCGATGGGGAAAATGGCCCCATGAGGTTTCCTTACGAAGCCAGACGCCCCCCGGAGCGCTTCCAGGCCACCCAGTCTCCACACGCAAATCCCAGTTCGTATTCCTGAAATTGGGGGTGATCCTCGGGATTCGGGTAAGACCAGTAATCGTAATTTTCTTCCTCAACTTCTTCATAAGCCGCCACTACGGCTTTTTCCGGAGGCAATTCATAGACCCTCACCCTGTCGTCAAAAATGTTGACCACCGTTGTCGTCTCTTTCCGCTCCATCTTCCCCCACTCCTTTGAAGATCAAAAGAAAAAAACAATTAATACAAATAATTAAAAAAACATTACCACAAAATATTCCTGCAATCTTTGTTTCGAAACCCTGCCCATTACGTTCGTTTCCAGCAGCCTGCATCAAATCTCAAGCCATTCAAACCCGTACAAAAAACGAAAAATATCCGTTTAGGACTTGAATCAACCCGCCTGTCAATGGATGCACTCCCGGCGGATTGTTATCCTTGTAAGTCCAATTTGTGACATTTTGATGACAAAAGCCTGATTTTCAAAATCTTCCATCAAAACAGGCACCGGATGACGACAAGATATCGAGTATTCTTCATTGTTATTACAAAGCGGGTGTTCACCCTTCTTCATTCCCGCCATCGCGCAAGAGACCCTGCAGTCCCGGCTTTTTCACCGTCATTCCCCCGAAATCATAAAAACCAAAACAGCAGGTAAAGTGAACCATCTATTCTCCTATGAAGGATAAGGCAATTTGCACAGATTGTCCAATGGTAACCCGTTCACTCCCATTTGCATATCCGCAAATAGGTGCAATCCAAAGTGATTGGAAGAAGCGACCTACGTGCTAAGGGGCAATACGGTTCAGTGCGTAGGTTGCGTTGAATGAAATGAAACGCAACACACAATAATGACATGTCGCGTTTCGAAACTCAACGCGACCTACGTGCTGGGATGCATATTGGGACTCCCAATTCCAACATGCAGCTTGAATCCAATAACTTTGGATTGCATCCTCCGCAAATTATGCAGATGTCGCAGACAGAGGAAAAGAGCCGTTTTTTGAATTTTCCTTATTCTCTGCGCTCTCTTTATGCTCTGCGGTGAACGGTTACGTCCCTTGCACTTCGGCTATTTTGTTATTGATGCAAATCCAGGCATCCCCCGCTGAGGATCCTTGCAGATCATCGCTCCACTGCGTCCTTCGCCGGTGCAACATGGAACAGGAAGCAACAGTAGGCTTTTAATGAAACTCTTTCTTGACCCCTGATATTCCTTTTTTAATAATGATCAGGTTTATGGATTTGTTTGAGTTTTCGCTCACACGCACCGGAGATGCCGCCGGAGAAAGAAACTTACTCTTGGTGCAATCCTCTTCCAACGAGAATGCGACTAAAGGGGTCTTTTGTTTTTTATCGGACATCCTCGGCAAAAAGGTCTATGGGCAAGACTATGCGGTCATCGGTAAAGTCATCGATCTCACCGCCAGATCCGGCGACGGACACCCTGAAATAGATGCGTTGGTGCTTACTCGCAACGGCACCATACTCTACTTTCCCTCGCAGGAGATCGACCTTTTGGGCCTTGCGCGCTCCAGGAAATTCATCATCGCAGAGGATCATTCCACACCCGCCTCTCCCCCGGGGCGGCATTTTCTTGTTCGGGAAACCCTTCTTGACAAGCAAATCGTGGATATCAACGGCGCCAAGGTGGAAGGGGTGAACGACGTTCGAATCCTCTTTTGCGCAAAAGGAGCTCCCTTCATCGATTCCGTGGATGTCGGATTCACCGGTCTGCTCTGGCGCATGGGTTGGGAAGTCAGGCTGCGGAGGCTGGTCAGAATCCTCATGGTGGGCAAACAACTCAAAGACGAACTCATTGCCTGGAAATATGTGCAACCCCTGCCAGAGAGGGTAGCGGGGCCCATTCACATCAACCTTCGCCACGAGCAAATCAAAGCGCTTCATGCCGGAGAACTTGCGGACATCATCGAAGATCTGGACCGGGATGAACGCATCAGCCTCGTTCAATCCATCAGTGCAGAGCACGCAGCGGAGGCGTTGAAGGAAGCCGATATAGACGTTCAGGCGTCCATTTTGCGAGATCTCGATTCCGGATTGGCCGCCGACATTCTGGAAGAAATGGAACCGGCATCGGCAGTGGATGTCATCGACAAACTCCCCGTCGACACCCAACAAACCATTATGGCAGCCATGGAAGAGGAGGATCGGGCACGGCTGGAACCCCTTGTCCGGGCCGAGGAGAATACCGCAGCCTCCCTCATGACCGTGGATTTTCTGTCGTGCCCTGCGACTTTTACCGTAACTCGGACATTGGAATACATTCGTCGGAACGCTGACGAAGTGGAATCCATCAATTATGTGTATTGCATGGATGAAGAGGATCGTCTGGCGGGGGTGGCTTCTCTCAGAGACCTGCTGCTTTCCGGCTCCGATGCGGTGCTGCTGGATATAATGAATCGAAGACTGGCTGTGCTGAGATCCTGCGACGATTGGGAATCCGTTGCCAACCAGTTTCTCAAATACTGTTTCAAGGCCCTGCCGGTCATTGGGGACGATGGGAGCTTGCAGGGCATCGTCACCTTCAAACATTCCTTTGACGAACTTCTCAACTATTACCACAGGCTGGCGAGTTGATTCATGGCAGCGACGGAAAAGACCGGTCCAAAGAATCCTTCCCGATCCCTCTGGACACGTGTATCCATTTTTCTGGCGGTTGTGGGACCTGGAATCATCACCGCCAATGTGGACAACGATGCCGGGGGGCTCACAACCTACAGCCAGGCGGGAGCGCACTTCGGTTTCATGATCTTGTGGGTCGTCATTCCCACGGCGATTCTTCTCATGATGATTCAGGAAATGGTCAATCGAATGGGAGTGGTCACGGGCCAGGGCCTGTCGGACATGATCCATGAGCGATTTGGAGTGAAACCGACATCTTATATCATGCTGCTCGTCCTGGGCACCAACTTCGGCAACGTCATGGCCGAAGTTGCAGGGATTGCTTCGGCGGGGGAACTCTTTGGGCTACCCCCATCCTGACGGTTCCCGGATGCGCCGTTCTGGTCTGGCTCCTGGTGGTCAAAGGGAGCTATAAATCGGTGGAAAAAGTCTTTCTTTTCGCATGTCTTTTCTACCTGGCGTACCCCATAACGTTTTTTCTTCTCAAGCTGGACCTCAAAAGCATCGGCCGGGCCATGATCGAGCCGCGGCTGGATTTTTCCGGACCCTATCTGGCCATGGTCATCGGGCTTGTCGGCACCACTATCGCTCCCTGGATGCAGTTCTATCAACAGGCATCGGTGGCAGAAAAGAATATCTCCATGCAAGATTACAAATATTCACATCTGGACACCATCGCGGGCTGCATCATGGTCAACATAGTGGCCGTCTGTATCATCGTGGTTTGCGCCCTCACGCTGCACAGGACCGGCATCCGCATTGAGTTCGCCACCGACGCGGCACGCGTATTGAAACCCCTGGCAGGTGCCGGCAGCGGATATCTTTTCGGCTTCGGTCTCTGGAATGCCTCCCTCTTCGCAGCCAGTATTCTGCCCCTATCCACTGCCTACACCATTTGTGAGGCTCTGGGATGCCCCCTGTGTCAGAATAGTTGTTGTGTCAGGGGGGTACTCAGAAGCGCCGGATCGCCTTCCATATTCCGATCCCCCCTGGCCGCTCCGCTCCTCGAAAGGGCTTGCGCAGGCCCGTTGCCCGATGACAACCACCCGATGCTGCCGGTTGCGCCTTCACTTCCTTCGCGCCGCATATCGACCAAAGGCCGTAAGACTCACCTTATAAAATTATAAGTTAAATTATTTTAAATACTTGACCCGGCTTGTGCGCCAGGCGCAAGTCCGTCCGTTCCTATTTCCTGTTGCTCTCACAAAGCCCAATCCCACATTGCGGGGATCGATCACGGCCGGTTCTTTCCTACTCCCGCTCTCCTCCTCCCTTGATTTTCTCCTGAAGCTCTTTTTCTTCTCGGTATGGAGATCCTCCGGACCAGCAACTGCATTTTTCACAATCCCCGCTCCCACAGCAGGAACAACTTTCGGGGAGGATAAGAACCGGCCGTCCCGAACCCTGCGCTTCAGCCAGGACCTGGGTGAGCTTCTTGCGCAGGGTTTCGAGCCTTTTCGATTTGAAGGCCTTTCTGGTTTCCTCGAGGGTATCGATGGCCTCAAGGACGGATTCTCTCAGCCGGTTTTCGCTGGATGCGGACATCGATACGCCCTGGAGCATGCCAGGAAAGGGCTCGTTGACATTCCGGCCGAGCAGCATGCCGATCAGGGAGCGACACTGACCGACTTCACGCTGTAAAACGGCCATGTTCCTGCTGAGAGTCTCCAACAACTCCTGTTTTTCTTCATCTGACATATACCATGCTCCTCTTTTCGTCTGCGCCATCCAGCAGCCGCGACCGCCCGCAACGGTATGGAACGCATTTTTTGAAGACCGTTCGTTGTCCTCGTCGGTTGGAAACACGAGGAGGGGTAAGCAGAAAAAAGGGTCCTCATGAGAGAGCGGTTCCTGCCAGGTCCCTTTCATTCACAACCGTAATGGACATCCGGTTCGCCTGGTGAATGATCATCGCTTCCCTGAAATCGGCCGAATTCAGCACCGACTCCTCGCAAACGACCATGTTCGTGAAACGTACGAGGGTAATGAAAGGGACTCGGGCGCCCTTGGATGCATCTGTGTTGTAGAAATAGACGTGTGATACATCCATTCCATCAAGCCTTTCGAGAATCGACGGGAACTTCCCCTTGGAACAAACCACCATGACACACATACACAAACCTCCGGATGAATATCCATTTTGTTCGCCGTACCTGGCAAAAATGCAGCGAGGAGACTCGACCTGAGGGATCGAATGGCAAACTTTCATGCGTCGCCGTTCATGGTGAGGTATCGCACCACGAACGGCGGAATGCATCGAAATCCCGCTTGAAATGGTCTCTAATACTACTGTGTCACAAAGCGTACAAAATACCGGTACTGGCGGTTTGCCGGGATCGCCTTCCTTAAGGAAAACTGAGGCTCAAGGACAGTTCCCGTCCTTTGTGACATAGTAGTACTAAGTA
Source organism: Desulforhabdus amnigena (assembly GCF_027925305.1). Lineage (NCBI taxonomy): Bacteria > Pseudomonadati > Thermodesulfobacteriota > Syntrophobacteria > Syntrophobacterales > Syntrophobacteraceae > Desulforhabdus > Desulforhabdus amnigena. Next base: position 2,452,636 of record NZ_BSDR01000001.1, read on the forward strand.
CCGAAGATCGTAAATATGCGGCCATTTCTTTGCAGGAACGGCTTCCAGCCGTGACAGGAACCGGCAACCGCATAACCTTGTCGCGGCAAGATGCCGCTCCTACGAAAACAATGGATAAACGGTTGCGTAATTACGAAGACCAGTACTAAGAGGTTGTCTTAAAATTCCCCCCTTGGGGGGGGGCCTGGGGGGTGTCAAGATTTGGCGAACAGGCCCCCCCAAGCCCCCCCCTCAAGGGGGGACGAAGCAGGTTCGGCTCCCAGGCAGAGGAATTTTCAGACAGTCTCTAACTGGTTTCAGAAGATCGATGGACAGGCAGAAAGACCTCGAAGCGCGTCCCCTCTTCGATTTGGCTCTCAACATCGATCCATCCACCTCGACGCCGGACAAGGGTGTAAACAATGGCCAGTCCCCAGCCCCGCTTTTGCGCGTCTTGTGAAGAGGATTTTGTAGTGAAGAGGGGATCGAAAATTCTCGGCAGGATTTCCGGGGATATTCCCACCCCTTCGTCTTCCACGGAAAGACTGGCAAAGTGCCCCGGATGAGCGTTCCCGTGATTCCGACAATATTCGGCGTCGACATGACGCCCCCCAATCCGTACCTGAATCCTGCCTCCATGCGGCATGGCGTCCCGGGCGTTGAGGAGCAGGTTGCTCAGTATTCGCCACACATCCCCTTTGCAGAGCATCACATTGAGAGGCTCCGGGCTCGATTCGTACTGAAGGTGCATCCCTGCGCCGAGTGAGGAGCGCATGATTCGGATCACCCTGGCAGATTCCCGGGAGAAGTCCTGCGGTACGGACTCTTCTTCGGAATACTCATCTTGTCCGAGGGACTGGAGGCGGCCGATCATCCCTTCAAGGTTCTTGAGTATGCAGAGTATATCTTCGATCCTCCCTTGGGCTTCCTCGTTTGGCAAAACCCGCTGCAGCTGGAACAGCTTTCCGGCAAGCGCCATCAAGCCGTTGCGCAGATCGTGCCCCAACTCCCTGGCCAGGTATCCCACCGACTCCATCTTTTGAATCTGGATGTACTCGGCAATGACATGGTCCGTAGACTCCAGAACGGCTCTCACCTCTCCGAGGGAATTTCGGATGTCATTCAGGGTGGGAAGCGAAACCGTCGCGTGTGGAGACCCGTACTTGAAGCGATGAGAAGACTCTCCGGTCTGCTTTGAGATGCTCGATGCGGCACCTGACATCATGATGCTTCCTCCTATAAAATCGTAGAGATCAGAAATCCACATTTGTCGACCTTGTGCCGGCGAAAGCCACGCGCAGGCCCTGGCAGAGCCCTCTTCACGCCGCAGACGACTTGAGTAAAGCGGTCCTACGATAGATAAACGGGTTTTCGCTGAATTTCACCCGAGGATGAGAAAACAGACCGTCAACCGGCGGTGGAACCGGCTGACGCAGCCCTTGTCAGACTCCGGGTGAGCCGCTCATGCAGGGGATGGTTTCCGGGCACTTTTTCCTTCAGAAGATCAAGAGCATTTCCATAGTGATATGCAGCTTTTTCATGCCGTCCCTGAAGCTCGCAGACAATGCCCAGGTTGTTGTGGATTTTTATGGAGGTGCAGCCTCCCCCCCTGGTTTGAGCCAATTCCAGCGCAGCAAGCAGGTTCAGTTCAGCTTCATCGAACTGTCCTCTCCGGCAAGCTTCCATGCCGATCCTGTTCAATCTTCCAACAAATCCCATGGCACACATGTATACAACCTCCCTGAAATATGCCGCGATACAGCCTATGCGGCACAATTCCTCAAAATTTTCTCCAGTGACTCGGACCCGGTTTCCTTCAGGGCCATGAACTTCTTCCCGGTCTTCTTGCAGACCGCTCTCACCACGCTGAGAGCGCCGTGGCTGTTCACCGAGGTGATGAAGACGACGATATCCGCCCCGCAGACCAAGCTTTTCAGCTTGTAGCTGCCGTTTCGCACTTCACCGTCATGAAAGAGGGGCTCGGCTCCAAGCTGCCTGACGATCTCACGGTACTCGGGCTGCATCCTGCTGAGCCCTCCGACAACGGCAACGCGCAAACCGTCCAGGGGACAGTCCCTGCAGCAGTCCGATTTTTTACCGGCGCAAAGCTCTTTATCCGCGGGCACAATACGGGGCCTTTGGAAAATGCAGATTCCCTTCCTTTCGCCGGCAGCTTCGAGAGAAGCTGCCGGGGCGACCTTTTCCGGCAAAAGGGTACCCGAATCGGCGAGGATTCTTTCCAGCTCCTTTATTCTCTGGCGGTGACCTTCCAAATCATGCCGCAGCTTTCGAACCTCCCTGGTCAGCCTCCCTTTGCCGGACTCCTCCGGCCTGCCCGACTCGCGCCGGCACTCCCTCACTATAAGTTGGTTCTTCAAACGTTCATTCTCGGCGCACTTTTCCCGCAATTCCCGTTTCAGATCGGCCACCTCCCTTTTCCAGGCTGCGGCCTGTGCCTCGAGGGATCTGACAGCCTCGCTCAGATCCCTCTCTTTTCCCTTGCCCTCCCTGGCGCCGCGAAGAGCATCCAAGAGCAGTCCATGCACAAGATGACGTCCATGAGACCGCACCTCGGCGCGGCAGTCCCTCAGGACCGCCCACAGCAGAGGCAGAGGCAAGCTCATCTCCAGCTCTTTTATGTCCTTTAGATGCATCGAGCGAACTCGAGCCACGGTGGACCTGAATCGATCGTCCAGGTCCCTGGCAATGGCCTTCACGAGATCCATGTCTTGATGGCACGCCTCGTGGAGCCTCACGAATACTTCGACTGTATCCGCCTCGGTCCCTTCTTCCAGAAGACCGAATTGCCGTGCAAGCTTGCGCAGGTTCTTCGTCCCCTGCGACATGGCGAGAATCGAGACCACGCTGAGACAATCCGCATACCAGGGATGGTTCCATTGCCTCATACCGATTCCTCCCGTTCCATCAAGTCGATCTCATATACATCAACACTTTGATAGCACTATTTAAAGCAGATATAAGCCTCACTTTGCCGTTCTCCTACACGCCGATTCCAAGCAACTGCCCGCCCTGGTAGACTAGGACCGCCACGATAAAGGCCACTGAAGTGCCAAACACCGCCGAAAAGAGGCCCCACTTCCAGCTTCCCGCTTCCCTGGCGAGGCAGACGACGCTCACCACGCAGGGCACGTAGAGCATGGTGAAAAGGATCAGAGAGAGGGCTACAAGGGGGTTCCATGCGGAGTCTTTCGCAAGGAGCTCCCGAAGCGATGCATCCTCCTCCGGGTCGACTTCACCCATGGAGTACGCGGTGCCCAGGACCGATACGACCATCTCCTTGGCTGCGAAGCCCCCCACCAGAGCCACGTTGGTGCGCCAATCAAATCCGCAGAAGCGGGTAACGTACTCGAGGGCGGTTCCCATGCGCCCCGCGACCGAGCCCTTCAAAGCGGCCTGGGCTTGAGCCTGATCCACGGCCAGGAGCTTTCCACGGACCTCCGTCATTTCCTCCGGCAGATTCTCCCCGGGAAGCTCTCCTTCCAGGGCAACCGCACGAAGATCCTCGGGAAGATGAGCCACAATGGCTTCCCGCTTCGCATCAAAAGCCGCCTTCTCCGATTCCGGAAGCTCCGGGAAGTTCATGAGCGCCCAGAAAAGAATGGAAACAGCCAGAAGAATGGTTCCCGCCTTCCTTATATAAAGCCAGGCGCGCTCCCAGGTATGAATGAGAATGCCGCGCAGGGTGGGCAGCCGATAGGGAGGAAGCTCGAGGAGAAAAGGAGTACTGGGGCCCTTGAGGATCGTCGAGCGGAGAAGTTTTGCGGCCAGGAACGCCATCGACCAGGAGATGAGAGTCAGCAAAAGCATCATGCGGGCTTCGTTTTCGGAGAAAAAGGCACCGACCAGAAGGGCATAGACGGGAAGCTTGGCCCCGCAGTTCATGAAAGGAACGGTAAGGATCGTCGCAAGCCGCTCCCTGGAACTGCGGAGCGTTCGTGTCGCCATGACCGCGGGAACGGCGCATCCGCCGGCAATTCCGCCTCCCACGATGTAAGCCATGAAGGAATTGCCATGAAGCCCGAAAAGCCGGAAGACGCGATCCAGCATGAAGGCTGCCCTTGCCAGGTAGCCCGAGTCCTCAAGGAGCGCGATTCCCAGGAACATGAAAACGATGAGCGGTACGAAGCCGAGGACCCCACCCACTCCGTCGATGATGCCCTTCGTGACGAGCGAGCGGAGATGGCCCGGGGGAAGCCAGGATTCCATGAGACCGCTCAAGGCCGCAAAACCATCTTCCAGCCAGCCGATCGGGATTTCGCTGTAGGTAAACGTGAAGTAGTAGAGTGCGTACAGGACGAATCCCATAATGACAGGGCCAAGAAAGCGATGGGTGAGAACACGGTCGATCCTGTCCGACAGGTAGATGCGGTCGGCGCCGTGTTTTCGCTTTACCACTCCGGATTTCAGCAGTGCGGCGACGAACCCGTAGCGGTGGTCCGCTATGATCGCTTCGGGGTATGCGCTGAAAGTCTTTTGGAGATGGGCCGCAACTCCATCGGCCATTTTCTCGAGCCCGGAGGAAAGGTCTGGATTTGCTTCCTTTCCTTTCTTAATGACGTCTTCATCGGATTCGAGGTACTTCAGGGCCGTCCAACGCGCGGGATGAAGACCGGTAAGGAATCTTTCCGCAAGGATCTTCCGCTCCATTTCATCGAGAACGGGATCGATATCCGGACCATATGAAATGCGCAGGGGAGTCCAGGCAGCATTTTTGTCGGCAAGCTCGACGGCCGCGGCCAAAAGGGCATCCTTGCCGTTTCCGCTCCGGGCCACCGTTTCAACCACGGGAGCCCCCAGTTTGCGGGAAAGCTCCGCTGCGTCGATCTCGATACCCCTGCCGTTTGCCACATCCACCATGTTCAGGGCGATCACGACCGGGATTCCCAATTCGAAGAGCTGAACCGTGAGGTAAAGATTGCGCTCGAGGTTGGAGGCATCGACTATATTGACCACGACACGCGGGTTTTCCGTCAAGAGAACATTGCGGGCCACAAGTTCCTCGAGGGAATAAGCGGTCAGGGAATAGGTCCCTGGCAGGTCCACCAGGCGGACTTCGCGACCGTTTGCTTTGCAGCTGCCTTCCTTTCGCTCCACCGTCACCCCGGGATAGTTGGCAACCCTCTGGCGGGCGCCCGTAAGAGCGTTGAAAAGCGTCGTTTTACCGGAGTTGGGATTGCCGGCGATGGCTATGAGATGCTCATTCATTCCACTTATCCTCCAGCTGGATCAGGATTTGATCGGCCTCGTTGTTGCGAAGAGTCAAGGTACAGTCGCGGATCCTGACCGCCACTGGATCTTTGAGCGGAGCACGCCCCTGCACCTCCACGGTTGTACCCGGCACCAGGCCCATGTCCCGAATGCGCCGGCCAAGCTCCCCCTGGGCATCGACCCTCACGATAACCCCCTTTTGCCGCGAAGCCATCTTGCGCAAAGGGATGTCCGTCATGGCACCCTCCACCCCTCTTTTTGCCATACCGCCCGGTTGGTTCTTCGACTCTACAGGAAGCGCCGCCTCCGCGCGCTGCGCCTTCTTCCCTTCCGTTCTGTTCCTGGCCCCTTGCATCCGCTTCTCCTTTTCTCGGTCAAACACGCCCGACGGCAGCTCGTGGCGGGCCGCCCGGCAGGCTTGATTCAGCCCATGGTTGACCTTCCGGAATCTCTCCCTGGACATGGAAGACTGGGCACAATCTGACAGGCCTGCAGCCCCCATTCATCTTGCCATCAAAGTACGGATCAACACATACAATCTGGTGCGCCGTAATATATTAGGTGAACCTAACTTGTCAAGCGTTTTTTCGCTCACGAAAAAACGCTGAAGGTGAAGGTCATCAGGCCAGGGAAATCATGCCGGAACTCACTTTTTGAAGCCTGCGGGAATTGTTATTTTTCAACTGACTTTCCTGAAAAAATCGCTTAGATTGTTCATCCGTAAACTCCCTCCCGCCATAGATCAAAACTTGAACATCGAGTATCACTCCAAGCAAGGAGAATGATCCCATGGGTGGTCAAGAAAATCCGGAATCCGAAATCAATCCCGCTGATGAACATCGCCTGGAAGGCATCAGCCTGGAACAGGCGCGGAAAATGCCGCTGCCCGAACTTCTGGCCAGATTTGATTCCACTGAAGCCGGGCTTTCCGCCGGGGAGGCGAAAACCCGGCTCGATGAGTACGGTTTCAATGAAATCAGCGAAAAGAAGATACATCCCATCCTGGAGTTCCTTGGCTTCTTCTGGGGTCCGATTCCATGGATGATCGAGGCGGCGGCGCTCCTGGCGGGATTCATCCACCACTGGGAGGATTTTTACATTATCCTCACCATGTTGCTGCTCAATGCGGGGGTAGGATTCTGGCAGAGGCAAAAGGCCGAAAACGCCATTGCTCTGCTCAAGGACAAGCTGGCTCTCAACGCGAGGGTCCAACGCGACCGCCGGTGGATGGAAGTCCCCGCGCGGGAACTGGTTCCCGGAGATGTGGTCCGCATCCGCCTGGGGGACATTATCCCCGCGGATATCAAGCTCATGGACGGCGACTATTTGATGATCGACGAATCCGCCCTCACCGGGGAATCTCTACCGGTGGAAAGACCTGTGGGGGATACGGCCTACGCGGGTTCCATCATCCGCCAGGGAGAAATGAATGCTCTGGTGGTGGCGACGGGGATGGAAACGTTCCTTGGCAAGACAGCCAGACTGGTCACAGAAGCCAGAACGCAAAGCCATTTCCAAAAGGCCCTGGTCAAGATCGGCGACTACCTCATCGCCATCGGGCTCGGCCTGGTGGCCATCGTTTTCCTCGTCGCCCTGTTCCGTCACGAAAGCCTGATGGAAACGCTTCAGTATGCCCTTGTGCTCACCGTGGCAGCCGTTCCAGCTACGCTCCCGGCCGTGCTTTCGGTCACTTTGGCCGTAGGAGCGGCCGTACTGGCGGATCGTGGTGCTATTGCGAGCAAAATGGCGGCCATCGACGAACTGGCCGGCATGGACATCCTATGCTCGGACAAAACCGGCACCATCACTCAAAATGCCCTCACGGTGGGGGACATTGCACCGTTAGGCCGATTCCTTCCCGAGGAGGTTCTGGTACACGCCGCTCTCGCTTCCCGCGAGGAGGACCGGGACGCTATCGACGATGCTGTTCTGGCCAGGGTTAAGGAACTGCCCGATGGCACCGCTACCTCAAGCGGCTACAAAATCCTGGAGTTCAAACCTTTCGACCCCATCTCCAAGCGCACCGAGGCTTTCATTGAAGCCCCGGACGGCAACCGGTTCCGGGTCGCGAAGGGGGCCCCTCAGGTGATCGCTTCGTTGAGCCGCGAACCGGAGGCAACGGATGCTCTTGTGGAGGAGCAGGTCAACGCCTTTGCGGCGCAGGGCTATCGCGCCCTCGCTGTAGCCCGCACAGACCAGGCGGGGAATTGGAACCTCATGGGATTGATCTCTCTTTACGACCCACCGCGACCCGAATCGGCTCAGACCATCCAGTTGGCCCAGTCCCTGGGGATCCAGGTCAAAATGGTTACGGGCGATCATAAGGCCATCGCTCAAAATATCGCCCGCCAGGTGAACCTGGGAACCCATTTCCAGCTCGCTTCCGACCTGCTCGATCTACCCGACCGCAAGGCCAGGCACCTGGTGAAGACGGCGGACGGCTTTGCTCAGGTCTTCCCCGAACATAAGTATCACATCATCGAACTGCTGCAGGAAGGGGGACACATCGTGGGGATGACCGGTGACGGCGTGAACGATGCTCCGGCCCTCAGGAAAGCGGACGTGGGGATTGCCGTGGCGGGGGCTACGGACGCAGCCAAATCGGCAGCCCATATTGTGCTCACTCACCCCGGCCTCGGTGTGATTGTGGATGCCATTCAGGAGAGCCGCAAGATCTTTCAGCGCATGAAAAGCTACGCCATTTACCGCATTGGAGGCATCATCCGGGTCCTGCTGTTCGTCACACTCTCCATCCTTATCTTCAACTTCTATCCCGTGACTGCCGTCATGATCGTTTTGATGACACTCCTGAACGATCTGCCCATCCTCTCCATCGCCTACGACAACGTGAGCTACTCGAGGCAACCGGAGAAGTGGAACATGCGGGAAATCCTGAGCATCGCCACCTACCTTGGACTGATGGGAGTATTTTTTTCCTTCAGCATTTTCCTGGTGGCGCTGAAAATGCTCCACCTCAATCACCAGCAGATCCAGACGCTCATCTTTCTCAAGCTCAGCATAGCCGGATACCTGGACATCTTCATGGGGAGGACCCGCAGCTTTTTCTGGTCCAGCAGACCGGGAGCCATGCTGCTCTGGTCCGGGATCGCTACGCGAATCCTGGCAACGGCCATCGCCTTGTTCGGCTGGTATATGACTTCCATCTCCTGGCAACTGGTGCTGATCGTTTGGGGATGGGCCGCGGTAGAACTCCTGGTCACCGACCCTATCAAAGTCTGGGTTTACAGGGTGCTTGACCACAACGGGATCATCTTTCGTCGGTAAGAGCAGCCGTTCCTCCCCACCGGCAGCCGACGCATTGGATTTTAAGGCGGACCGTCCGGCAAGGTGCCCTTTTTTAAGGCGGAGGACCGGGGATCTCTGAGCAACCAGGATTCCCGCTTTTGCCGGAGCGACCGATACAGAGGATAAGGCCGGCGCATTCATGAGAAAAAAACCTTTATCATATCTTGGCCCCCTGATAGGGGTCGTCCTTTTCGGTACAGCCCTTTGGGTGCTGCACCGGGAGTTGTACCAGTACCACTATCATGAAATTATCGCCAGCCTGAGCCGGATTCCCGGAATCCGCCTTTTCGCCGCTATTGCCGTCACTTTTCTGAACTATCTTGTACTCACCGGCTACGATTTACTTTCCTTTCGCTACATCGGCCGTACTCTTGCCTATCCGAAAATTGCCCTGGCCTCCTTCATCGGCTACGCCTTCAGCAACAATGCGGGTTTGGCCATGCTTACGGGAAGCTCAGTGCGCTACCGGCTTTATTCGGCATGGGGAATTACGGCTTTTGAGATCACCAAAGTCGTAGCATTCTATACCATCACTCTCTGGCTCGGTCTTTTTGCCGTTGCCGGAGGTGCATTTCTCATAAACCCCATAGATCTTCCCCGCTGGCTCCATCTTCCCTTCTCATCGGTTCGTCCCATCGGATTCCTGCTCCTGCTGCTCCTCTGTGCTTACCTGACTGCAGCCTTCCTCAAAAAAGAGCCTGTCTCCATTCGAGGCTGGGAGGTCCCCATGCCGCCCCCGGGGCTCTCCATCCTGCAAATCGCCGTCTCCGGACTGGACTGGACCCTTGCTGCCAGCGTTCTCTACATTCTTCTGGAACCGACCCCATCCCTCTCTTTTCCAGCTTTCCTGACCGTATTCCTTCTTGGGCAACTATCGGGATTGGTGAGTCAGGTACCGGGAGGACTGGGTGTTTTTGAATCAGTGATGGTAATAGGACTTGCCCCGGCACTGCCGGCTTATTCGGTCCTCGCTTCCCTGCTGGCTTACCGGATGATCTATTACCTGATCCCGCTCGCCGTGGCCGTTGTGCTTCTGGGACTGCATGAGTTGTTCGCTCTAAGAACCGGTTTTGCAAAGGCCGCCAGGATTTTTGGTGAATGGATCCCTGGTTTGGCACCACCCGTATTTGCTTTCCTGGCCTTTATTTCCGGCGCTGTTCTTCTCGTTTCCGGAGCCACGCCCGGAGCAGGCTGGCGGATGGAATTGCTGCGCCATAGCGTTCCCCTGGCGGTTGTGGAATTTTCCCACTTTTTGGGGAGCATTATCGGCGTCGTTCTTCTCCTCCTTGCCAGAGGATTGCAGCTGAAACTCGATGCCGCCTATTTCCTCACCCTTCTTCTTCTGGGAGCCGGGATGGTGACATCTCTTTTGAAAGGCCTGGATTTCGAGGAGGCAGGGGTGCTCGGAATGGTATTGTTCATGCTCCTGCCCGCTCGGAGATATTTCTACCGAAAGGCCTCGCTTTTTGCGGAGCCGTTCAGTTCAGGGTGGATCGCAAGCGTGGGGATTGTGCTTCTCGCTTCCCTGTGGCTCTGTTTTTTTTCCTTCAAGCACGTTGAATACCGGGGCGATCTGTGGTGGACTTTCACCTTCTCGGGGAATGCTCCGCGCTCGCTTCGAGCCATGGTCGGAGCTGTGATGACGTGCTTTTTCATTGCGGCGGTGCGCCTTCTCCGCCCTGCGCCGCCGCGGTCCAGGCCCGTCTTCAACGCTGCGGAAGAGGAGAAGGTGCAGTCCATTGTCCGGCTTTCGCAAAGTACCTCGGCAAATCTGGCCCTCCTTGGGGACAAGCTGTTCCTTTTCAGCGGGAGCGGGCGGAGCTTCATCATGTATGGAATAGAAGGACGCAGTTGGGTTGCCATGGGAGATCCCGTGGGGGAACAAGACGAATGGAGGGAACTCGTCTGGCAGTTCCACGAGATGTGCGACCGCTACGGAGGTTGGACCGTCTTCTACGAGGTGGGAAAGGAGAACCTTCCCCTTTACCTGGATCTTGGGCTGGTACCTTTCAAAATCGGTGAAGAGGCACGCGTTCCCCTGGGGAATTTCTCGCTGGAGGGGAAATCTAGAAAGGGCTTTCGACGGGTTTGCAACGGGTTTGAGAAGGAGGGCTTTTGCTTTGAAATCGTCGCGGTGGAACAAGTCCCCTCCATGATCCCGATGCTGAAGACAATTTCCGATGCGTGGCTGACGGAGAAAAACACTCGCGAGAAGCGTTTTTCCCTGGGGTACTTCAACCCCGCATATATCCGGCATTTTCCTTTGGGCATCGTACGAAAAGAGGCAACGGTTTTCGCCTTTTGCAACATATTGGAAGGGGCGGAAAAGGAGGAGCTCTCCGTCGACCTCATGCGCTATCTTCCGAGTGCTCCGCGTGATACCATGGAATACCTTTTTCTTCAACTCATGCTCTGGGGGAAGGCACAGGGATATCAATGGTTCAACCTCGGCATGGCTCCCCTCTCCGGCCTGGACGGCCGCACCCTCGCCCCGGCCTGGAACCGGCTCGGCTCCCTCATCTACCAGCACGGGGAACAATTCTACAACTTTCAGGGGCTGAGACAGTACAAAGAGAAATTCGATCCCCAGTGGGAGCCCCGTTATCTCACCTGTCCCCCCGGCTTTGTGCTGCCGCGCATCCTCGCCAATATCGCTTCTCTTGTCTCGGGAGGCATGAAAGGAGTGATCTCCAAATGAAACGCGCACTCTTGGGAATATTCTTCGTGCTGCTTTTCCTTGCGCCGGGAAAGGTGGAGGCACAGGAACTGCCGGCACTGGTCGTGCGGCCTTTCGGAACCGTCAGACTCTACAAGGCCCAGGAGCATCCTTCCCGAGTGGTGATCCTCGTATCGGGGGAAGAGGGATGGAGCGGGGCGGAGACAGAACTGGCGGTGCGGATGGCCTCTCTGGACTGCCTGGTGATGGGGATCGATGCTACGGAATACCTCCGCCCCATCCTTGGGGAAAAATCGTGTACCTACCCTGCCTCAGACTTTGAAAACCTCAGCCGGTTCATACAGCAAAAGCTGGTGCTTCCTCAATATACCCCACCCATACTGGCGGGTTGCTCCGCCGGCGCCGCGCTGGTTTATGCGACCCTGGTGCAGGCCCCTGTGAGCATTTTCACCGGAGGCATCAGCATCGATTTTTGTCCTGTCACCCCTCTCACCAGAGGCGTGTGCCGGGGCCTGGGTTTGGGCTGGGATCAGCAAGACCACCTGCTTCCTGTACCCGAACTACGGACACCCTGGGTGGTGCTGTCCCAGTCCGGAGTCAAGGAGTGTTCGTCCATGGAGGATGCCTTTTTGAAACAGGTAAAGAACGTACAGATCCTGACACCCCAGCAGAAAGAAGAACCTGGAACTCACATTCTCAGTACGAACGACCCACTGCTTGAAGCCATCACGCTCCTTTCCGGCAAAGCGCAGAAGCCCACTGCCCCCACGGCCCGTGATACGGGAAACCTGAAAGGACTTCCCCTTGTCGAAGTTCCTGCTGGAGGTTCGAGCACGGGTTCTTTGCCGGATCTCATGGCCGTATTCCTTTCGGGGGATGGAGGCTGGGCAGGGCTGGATCGAGAGGTAGGCGAAGCCATCGCAAACCATGGCATCCCCGTCGTGGGACTGAACAGCCTCCGGTACTTCTGGACCCCCAGGACGCCTGAAGAGACAGCGCAGGACATCGCTGCCACTGTCAGGCATTACCTCAAAACCTGGAAGAAGGAGAAGGTCATCCTCATCGGCTATTCCTTCGGAGCGGACGTTCTGCCCTTTGTGGTGAACCGCCTTCCAGAGGACCTGAAGGTACGGATTGACCGGGTGGCCCTCATCGGCCCCAGCCGGAGCGCCCAATTCCAGTTCCACTTGACGGATTGGTTCCAAGGCGCATCGGACAATTCTTTTCCTACCCAGCCCGAGGTTCAGCGCATGAAAGGTCAAAAGATTCTGTGCCTTTTCGGCAAAGAAGAAGACCAAAGCCTTTGCCCCGACCTCACCCCCTCCTTGGCGGAACAAATTCCCCTGCCGGGAGGCCACCACTTCGATGGAAACTATCCGGCCATCGCCGCGAAGATCCTCTCCGAGGAAGGGGCTCCTCCCGCCGATCGCTGAAGCATGATGCGGCTGTGCACGGTTCTATCTGGAAGCGATGAAAAAAGGACTATGGCATAAGAGGACCTTTCCTCTCTGAGCCATAATCTGTAGAAAACCCACCTGTAAAATCCTCTCGAGACCCTCCATATTCTGAGTTTCATATACCATGGAAAGCCGGTCGGTATTGTCACGGAATGATGAACTTTTTGTGCATTCTTTCGGCGCAGTCCATTTAAACTATCCGGTTGAACTATTGGGCGGGAACGGGCTGGGGAGTTGAAAGGGGAGATGCGGAAAGCTCCAGTTTGGCGCCGGAATAAAACCGAATGGCTGATTCCCCGATGAGTTTGGAGACTCCCGAAGCGGTGAGGCCCGCTGCGGGCAATGAATAAAGAGGATTGACATCCAGCACCTGAGTGAGCAAGGGAACGCCGGCAGCCAGGCCGGTGGCGGCAACGACGGCGGCCATTTCGGGAACGCGGGCGGCATCATCGATATCTTTTCCATGGAGCAGAGCGATCTCCAGGACAAGATAGAGGTGCATTCGCGTGATCACAGAAGCTCCCCCCACCAATCCCAGAAATTGCAGCGCCTGGCCAACTCCCGGAATAAGCGCCGGCAAATGCATGAGTGTCCCTCCGAGAAACGAGAGGGGGATTTGCGCTTCAATGAGGCGACGCGCTTTCTGCTGCGGGGTTTCGTCAGGGAAAGCCTCATTGACGGCATCCACGACCTTGCGAACACGATTTTTTCTCAGGCGAAAAAAAAAGTAGAAAAACTGATCCGTCAAAATGCTCTGTTGGGAAACTTCTGTTTTATCGGCCATGCCAGTCCTCCCAAAGATGGCTAACTGGTTTAAACAACTTGCAAAGCGATATGGAGATTGATACCGCGGCAAATCAGGCGGGCAGAGATATTACTGCCACGAACGTTATCACATGTCAAGAAGCGCCATATTCTGTGCACTGAGGCATCCAGACAGAAGTGACGCAGCGATCATTCTACCGTGTTCCGGTTTGAAAGGCATGGGGGTGAACGGAAGGCCACTGTTGGCATGAGTCAGCTTCCCTGCCATGCTGACAGCCGGTCATAAGCAGGTGGCTTTCGACCATCGAAGAAATCGCAAGCGAGATAATATCGAAGATCCTCCATCCAGATTTTGAAGTAGGAACCCCGGTTTGCGATGTTTTTGAGCAGGCCGAACGGATTGCGCCTTGCATGCAGAATGGGGCCGAACATCTCGGAAGGATCGCGGAAACACTCCCAGTCACAGTGATGGCAGAAGGGTTCACGGTTCAGCTTTTCCCGGTCCAGCTCGCAGAAATCACCGAGATTTTCCTTCCCGCGGAAACCGCATGGATAGGCATTTCCATCTTTGGAGTCAATAAAGAAGCAGTCGATGCCGCCTCGGCAGGGATAATCGCTCATCGTGCCCTGTGCATACTGCCTGTAGAGGCTGTCAAGGGAGCATCTCGGAGAGAAGATTCTCGATTTCGAACGGAACTCAGGCACCGTTTCCATCAATGCCCTGAAAAGCATCGCCTTTTCTCCGGAGCTGTAGTGCACTATATAATCCGTCGAATTTGCAGCGTAGATGGGTTTTAGGGATGCGTTTCCATTGAGACCATGGATACTCATGGGGTAACAGGTGTTGATGATGGTAAAGCCCATATTGATGGCGAAGCGGTAGAAACTCCGGAAAGCGGCCTTCATATCTTTCATGAATAACGGGAGATAATCCTCATCTGCAGGGCGACATCCGTCGGAGACCGACCCAGCTCCACCGATATTTCTGTTGATCCCGAGATTGGCCGACGGATAAATGCCATGCCCATGAAATATGGGGACCGCCTCTTCTATTCCCGCAATGACACCGGGAAATCCTCTCATCTTCTCATGAACAGACGGTATTGCAGAATCGATACTGATCCAGAGGTTCCTGAGAGGGGTGTCGGCCAGCATTTCCGCAATGCGATTCACCCGCGAACGGAAACCGGGCCGCTCCGGCTGGGTGAACAAAAAGCCGTTGGTACCCGTGCGTATGTATTCAATGCCCGCACTGCCCGCATATTTTATGAGAACAACCAGCTCGTCCAGAAAAAGCAGCGGTTCCCCTCCGGTAAATGAAACAATCTTGATCCCTGTTTCCGAAGCCCTGTCCAGAATCCGCTTTATTCTGTCCACTGAAAGTTTTGTACGGGGAAAAGCTTCGGTCACCCTCATACCGCATTGGGGACAGCGCGCATTGCAATGATCCGTGAACTGAATCACGAGCTGTCCGGGGATTCTCTTTTGCATGAGCGATAACAAATCGTGGGAGACACCCATTTTGACGACCACCTTCTTGTAAAATCAAGAATTTTGACCTGTCCGATGAAAAGGTTCCGGTTCGCTGAAGTCATTTAGCCGGCCCTGAATCTTCACGCAACATCACCCGGATGTTCCATGAATTCGACTCTTTATTTATGAAGATTTCGTGTCGGACATTTTAATTTTTTGTTAAGGATCGAAGCTGAGAAGAGACCTCACTTCTTTTCAAAACCGGCAGGAACCGAGATTTCTTCACAATCGCGCCCCTTGCAGGCCGATGTTATGGAAGGTCTCCCCGTCGTTCGATCTTGAACAAAACCTATGATTTTCATAGGAAGAATTGAAGGTGGATACACCAAAGAGCAAATACTAGAGCCGATGCAAATACGGGGGAACAAAAAAGCGTTGAAAAATTTTCAACACGGAAAATGAATTCCCTCATCAAACAGCAAGGCTATTCGATTCAACAACGCGGGAAGTTTAAGATTACGTATTTATAACATTATACGGCCGGCACCCGCACTTTTGGCGTGCATTTCATGCACTCCCGGACAACCCTTTAAAAAGGTTTCGACCCTTAAAGTATTGCCGTCAGCACGGACAGGGGAGTACCTCCGAAAGCCGCATCCATGAGCAATCCCAAGACGGCCTTACTCACCAGCTTCCCACTTTTTGAGACCGTATCTTCTATAAGCTGGTCGTTGGTAACCGCCTTGGAAGGATCAAAATGGCCTCTCTTTGTGAGAATATCCAGGATCGCTTCCTTGTTCAACACATCCGAATCATAATTGATCACCACACTGCCCGTGGTCTTATTGGATACAACCGACAAGACGCCTTCTTTCTTGCTGAGGAGCTCTTCAATTTGCAGGGCCCTTGCCGGGTTGCCCTTTATGGCAGGGGTCTTGACACGTAGCCTTCCCGGGACATCGTGAACGTAGTAGCTCATTTCGTCTCCTTTTCCAATATCTTCTTGAAACATTTACATTCTGGATAGTTTGAGCACCTGAACCGCGTCGCTCCATTTTCTCTTTTGTAAACGTGCATTGGCTTCCCACAGGCGGGGCAAACAGGCCTTTCAGCCGGCTCGACCCTCCGCGAACCTGGAGTAAACTGGAGCCCACAGGCAAGGCACAGGTACCTCTGCTTTCCCTGTTTGGTCTTCCCATACCGGTATACGGTTTCGGCTCCGCATCTTGGGCACTTCACTCCCGCCATCAAACCCCAGATCCTTTCACGATCTGAATATAAGCGGCGGTTATTCCATTTCCATGAAGAGAACGTTACATTCTGGTGACACAAAAGGTTTGACGATTCGAGGCCGTTATGCGAGTTGTTAAACGAATGCAATACAGGCAGAAGGAGAAGAAAACAGTATTCACGCTTTCACACAATCTTCCAATGAAGCACCTTGGTTACCACCATGAGACCCCCACGGTACGAAGAGAGGAGATCCTTCAAGGATCGACGGAGCAAGCCGACCTCGCCTTTCACCCTGGCGAGCCTTCGGGGCCGGCGCAGACAGGTCCGCCGGGAAGAGGATGCTTCAGTTCACCGCTATGTGGATCTTTACGACTGGGATATCGTTTCCCTGATCCTGCTGATCCTCCTGCTTTCCCTGTCGGATGCCTTCCTGACCCTCCTGCTCATTGAAATGGGAAGTTCGGAAATCAACCCCGTCATGGCGTTTTTTCTGGAATTCGGCCCCCTCCATTTTGTTCTCTCAAAATATGCCCTGACGGCCTTGGGCTCGATCTGGTTGCTCATTCACAAGAATTTTCAATTTTTCAACCGGACTCTCACAGTCAGGTCTGTCCTGGTCTATATCCTCTTCCTGTATAGTTGCCTCATTGTCTACGAACTCTCTCTAATCTTCTGACGGCCAGGCCACTCCCCCCTCTTGCCCTTGAGATACCCCAACGCGCATCACCAAAACTTCAGCCGCGTCCCCCGCTTTCGAAAACAAACTTCTTGCCATAGATTCACAGTTTTGAAACCATTTCGTATCCATTGAATCCTGTTAATTCCCGATAAGAGACATAATTGTTCTTTTTTCTGCATTGAATGCTCATGCGTGAACCCCCTTGTTTATTTCAAAATATTCAAAAAAAATTCATTTAATTACATTTATTTCAATACACAGCCGCTTCGATTCCGAGAATCCTGGTATGAGGTTTGCTCATAAGTCCTTGCAAAACTTGTAAAATGAAAAATCAACCGAAGTAGGACAAATGAAACTCGTAAATGTCACTCTATTCAGTTCTTTCGAGGAAAGGAAGGCTTTTCAATGAAGTTCATTTAATGAACAAAAGGTTTCTGACAATTCAATAAATTTGAATCAAGAGAATTGTTTTGAGTCTCATGAGAAATATTTACCCAGACAACCTAAGGAGACCCCATGTTCAAAAGATGCAAGCGACTGTGGAACACGTATCCGCTCAAATCTCATTACGATGCAGTGATCATCGGGGGGGGATTGCACGGGCTGGCGACGGCCTATTTCCTGGCCAGCCGCCACGGGATGACCCGTGTGGCGGTTCTCGAGAAACGCTACATCGGCTTCGGAGGTTCGGGGCGCAACACGGCCATCGTGCGGGCCAATCAGCGCACCCAGGAAAATCTTCCCCTTTACAAGGAAGCCCTGGACCTCTGGCCGGTCTTGACCAAAGAACTGGATTTCAACCTCATGTTCTACAACTGCGGCAACCTCAACCTGGCTCACAGTGAGGCGGCCCTCAAGGCCATGCGCATGCAGGTGGCTTCGGCCCAGTTCAATGGCGTCAAAATCGAACTGGTGGATCGCAGGGAATGCAAGGAGCTGATTCCCATCCTGGATATTTCCGATCGGCCCCGATATCCCATTTTTGGAGGAATGTTTCACCCTCCCGGAGGCATCGTGCGCCACGATGCCGTCGTGTGGGGACTGGCAAGAGGGGCATCCAAGTACGGAGTCCATATCCACCAGGGAACGGAAGTGCAGGGGATCGGAGTCCGGAACGGAAAGATCCAACATGTGGATACCGACAAAGGAAGGATTCACACCCCCAGGGTCCTGACGGCTGCGGGGGGCTATTCGGCCGATATTTCCTACCGGATGCTCGGCATCAAGCTCCCCATCAGCCCTTTGACGATTCAGGCCATGGTGACGCAGCCCTTGAAGCCGATCCTGCACCACGTGGTCTCCTCGGGCATGTACCACTGCTACGCCAATCAGACCCTCAAGGGAGAGATTGCCACGGGAGCCCACATGGACCCCTGGCCCAACTACACCACTCGGACGAGCGCCCACTACATCAAGCACCAGGCCGAAGCCCTGGGTGAGATGATCCCGTGCCTGAGAGGCGTGAAATTCATGCGCACCTGGGCGGGGCTGGCCGACATGACCCCCGATATGGCTCCCATCATGGATGGGAACGACCACATTCAGGGCTACTATATGGATTGCGGATGGGGGTATTTCGGGTTCAAGTCGTGTGCCGTCACCGGCAAGTACATGGCCGAATTCATGGCAAAGGGCGAATGCCCGGAAATCTTGAAGCCTTTCACTCTACGGCGCTTTCAAAACCACAACCTCATGGGGGAAACGGCCGCCCTCGTGGAATATACATCCGACAACTAAAAGGAGGCTTCTCATGTCATTGCAGATCACCTGTCCCATCTGCGGAAAACGCAGTGGGTATGAATTCCGTTACGGAGGGGAAGAAAAGGGTCCCAGGCCCGAAACGTCCGATCTCACACCGGAAGCTTGGTGTGAATATGTCCACATGAACAAATCGACGGCAGGCATTCAGGAAGAATGGTGGTGCCATCGAAGCGGCTGCGGGAGTTGGTTTCGCATCCATCGTGATACGCGTACCAACCTCCAGGTGCCGTCACCTGAAGCTGCCGAGGGATCGGAGGCGGAAAAATGAACAGATTGAACCAAATGCCAACGCTTCGAGTGCACCCGGAAAAGAAAGTCACCTTTCGCTACGGAAAGAAAACCATCCGGGGGATGGAAGGGGATACGATCGCCACGGCCCTCTATGCCGCAGGAGTGCGCATTTTCTCTCGCAGTCTCAAGTATCACCGTCCGCGCGGCCTCTACAGCCTGGATGGCGAATGCAGCAACACCATGATGAAGGTAGACGGTATGCCCAATGTCTCGGCAGAAAAGACCTTCATTCGAAACGGCATGGTGGTGGAACCCCAGAATTGCCTCGGCAGCCCGGAATGGGATTTCATGAGTTTCATGGACAAAATGAGCTGGGCTATGCCGGCTGGATTCTATTACCGCGTTTTTCACAGGCCCGCCAGGCTATGGCCTCATGTGATCAAGCTCATTCGAAACGCTGCAGGCCAGGGAGCGCTTTCGCCCGATTTTGAAATGAAGGGCCGGTTCGACGAGATTTTTCCCCGGGCGGATGTCTGTGTCATCGGTGGCGGTGCCGCGGGAATGTCGGCTGCGCTGGCTGCTGCGGAACAGGGACTTCGCGTGATTCTTCTGGAAGCGAGACCCTGGCTGGGAGGCTGCTGGGAATACCGCGCCCTTCCTTACGACGGGGATGTTCCCCTTTATGAAAAGGCCCGGGAACTGGCCCGGCGCGTTGAAGAACACGACGGAATCCGGGTCTTGAAACATACGGCGGTGGTGGGGACCTACCCTGGGAATGTCGTCACGGGCTTTCAAAAAGGCGGCTCATCCGATTCCTTCGACGAACGCTACATTGAAATCCGGGCGGAAAGCGTCGTGGTCGCCACGGGATGCATCGAACGCCCCCTGCTCTTTGACAACAATGAACGGCCGGGAGTCATGCAGGCGGGATGCGCCCAGCGTCTGGCAAGAACCTGGGGGCTGCTGCCGGGAAAAAAGGCCGTTTTCAGCGTGGGGCACGACCTGGGGCTTGAAACAGCGCTGGACCTCTTCGACCTCGGAGTGGAGATCGCCTGCATCGCAGACCACCGGATGGACGGACAGTCCCCTGCCCTCCTTTCCAAACTGGCCGGCCGCAAGATCCCTCTTCTCAAGGGATGGGTCGCCGCCAGGGCCCACGGACGAAAAGGTGTCACGGGAGTCACCCTGACCACCCACAATGGAATTCGCCGGCGTGAGTATCCGTGCGATCTGTTGGTGGCGTCCGCGGGACTCACTCCTGTTTCGGGTCCCCTCAGCCTGGCGGGAGCCAAACTTGCCTACGACGGTGCGACCGGCTTCTTCCTGCCCGTGAGCTTCCCGGAAAAAATGCACGCAGCAGGACGTTTGCTGGGACTCTCTGAAGGAAAATCCCTGGAGATGTCCGGAAGGATCGCCGGCCTTCGCGCCGCCATGGACTGCGGGAAAAACACGGCTTCCGAGCTGGAAGACGTTCAAAAAAAGCAGGCCGCGACCACCGCTCCTTCCCACGGTTGCAAACATGTCATGGCGCCGGTGAAAGGCCGCAAGACCTTCATTTGTTTCGATGAAGACACAACGGTGAAAAACGTGGATCAGGCCATGAAGACGGGCTTCGATGTGCCGGAACTCATCAAGCGCTGGACAGCAGCGGGAACCGGCCCCGGCCAGGGAGGCATTCCCGGGCACAATCTTCCTCTTTATGTCGCTCAAACGGGAGACTCACCCGACCGGGACCCGAGACCCACCACCGTGCGTCCGCCGCTGGTCCCCACCCTCATTGCCACCTATGCCGGCTCCAACCATGACATGAGCAAACGGACCCCGATGCACGATGCGCAGGTGGCCGCAGGCGGCCGCATGGAACGCATCGGAGTATGGAATCGCGCCCGCCGCTTCAGCGACGACCTGACGGTCCGGGACGAAATCCTCAATGTACGCAACAACGTCGGCATGCTCGATTCTTCGACCTTGGGCAAATTCAGGCTCTTCGGGCCCGACGCCCTGAAGGCTCTCCAGCGCGTCTACGTGGGAGATATGTCCAAGACCGTCGAGGGCAGGGTCAAATATTCCGCCATGTGCAATGAAGACGGCTGTGTCATCGACGACGGCGTCGTCATCAAGCGAGGGGAAAACGAATACTACCTGACCAGTTCCACGGTTAGAGCCGGCGCCACCGCCGAGTGGTTCCACTACCATACCCGCTACGAAAAATGGGACTACCACATCGTGAACCTCACGGACGCCTTTGGAGTCATCAACCTGGCAGGTCCCAACAGCCGGAAAGTCCTGGAAAAAGTGACCGATGCGGATGTTTCCAACGAGGGTTTTCCCTTCATGGGCTACAGGGAATTTTTCATCGAGGGAGAAATCCCCGTCCGGGCCATGCGGCTGGGTTTTGTCGGGGAGCTCTCGTATGAATTCCACGTCCCATCCTCTTACATGCAGGCTCTCTGGGACGTTCTGGAAGAAGCGGGGCAGCCTTTCGGCATAAAAAACTTCGGGTTGGAAGCCCAGAACGTACTGCGGCTGGAAAAGGCTCATGTCATTCTGGGAGCGGAATCCGAACAGCGGACAACCCTGCATGACATCGGGCTCGGCTTTCTCTGGGCGCGCAAAAAACCGGAATGTCAAACGGTAGGTGTTGCAGCCCTGCGGCATACGGAACATCAGAAGGGACGTTTGAAACTGGTGGGATTCCAAATGGCCGACGGGTCTGCCCGTCCACCCAAAGACGGGTCCATCATTGTGGACAGCAGGATTCGCGGATATGTCTGCACCGCCAGGTACTGCCCGGCGCAGGAAAAGACCGTCGGGCTGGCATTGGTGGAGGATTCCCTCACGGAAATGGGCACTCGCCTGGGAATCTACGAAGATGGCTGTGAAGGGAAGCTGCTCCATGGAGAAGTGATTCCAACCCCCTTCTACGATCCCGAAGGCACGCGGATGAAGATGTAGTGGAAGCAGAAGGCTCGCCGGAATCCTGTGTTTTTAGTAACTTACAAAATTTCTTTGCCCCTGATTTTCACCGGGGTGACGACTTTTTCGAATGCATCACGTGCAATACCGGGAGGAATATACATGAAAACCATAAGGAGAATTTCGCCGGTAGTTTTTCCCGCCCGGCCCCTTGAAACCGAAATTCGAGGGGCGTGGCAGGTGGTTCTTCAATATGAGAAGGAACATGAAGAAGCGCCTTTTGTGACCGATCTGAGCCACCGTCTCAAATGGATTTTGCAGGACGCCCAAATCGGCGCGTTCACCCCCTTTGGAATTCGGATACCCGAGGTGCCGGGGGAAAGCGTTCTCCAGGGCGGATTTGTCGTCAGCCGCACCGGGCGCACCGGCGCATCCATCTATCAGCTCTGGGGAGAAGCGGCGGCTTCCCCCCAGGAAGCCGCTTTCACGGAGGTCACTGAGGGATACATGATGACCGCAGTGGTGGGACGTGGTGTCTTTGGCATCGCGGAAAAACTCACCTCCATGGATCTCGGCGATCCCCAAAAGGAGGCGCCTTTCCTGGTGCAGGGACCGTTTTCGCATGTCCCTTCCCAGGTTGTGGTTCTGAAAAGAAACGGCCTTGACGGAGCCTTCCTCGTGGCATGCTCACGTGGATATGCGAAAGACATGGTTCACGCCATCATGGATACAGGGGAGGAATTCGGGCTGCGCCCAGCCGGAACCAAGCGATTCGAAAGCGCTCTGGCGTAAAACGGGTGAAACAGGATGATTTGACGGAAAGAAACCAGGAGCGATACGACCTTGTTGACGGGAACCCATCGAAGCTGTTACCCTTTTTTAGGATTCAGATGAGGGGGTTTCCATTCCGCAAGGTTTCGAGAGGGAAACCGATCTGTCGACAACTCAGGCCATGCAAGAGAAAATGAAGACTCCGCATTCAGAAAGTAGCGAACAGAGTGGCCAGAACAACAAATTGGAACTGGCTATAGGGCGTGAAATACGCAGCTTCCGAAAAAAGATGGATCTCACCATCGCTGAACTGGCCAAGCTGGCCGGCCTTTCCGCCGGCATGCTTTCCAAAATCGAAAACGGAAACGCTTCCCCTTCTCTTGCAACGCTTCAATCCCTCTCTCAGGCTCTGAACATTCCGGTCACGGCATTCTTCCGAAAGTTCGAAGAAGAGCGTGACGCCAGTTATGTTCGAGCCGGTCAGGGGCTCGTCATCGAGCGGCGGGGAACACGGGCGGGCCATCAGTACAGGCTTCTCGGGCACAGCGTGGGCAAGAGCATCAATGTCGAACCTTACCTCATCGAACTGTCCGAAAAGTCGGAGGTCTTTCCTCTTTTCCAACATCCCGGCATGGAATTCATCTATATGCTGGAAGGGAAGATGCTCTACATGCACGGCAACCGGTCGTACCCTCTCCTGCCGGGAGATTCCCTCTTCTTCGACGCCGACGCTCCCCACGGGCCGGAGGAGCTCAACGAACTGCCCATAAAGTTTCTCTCCATCATCGTCTCCCCAAGGTTTTCAGAGTAACACCAGGTAAACCGGCCAGGAAATGCGCCGCGATACCCCGTACGGCTCCGCGCAAATAAATGATCAAAATCCCATTTATGCGGGCATGTACTAGCCGGTATACGGTGGCGAAAGCTCTCTCGCCCCACTGAACGATTCAATCCCTCGAGAAGGGGCAGGGGGATAAAGCTCGAACAACATCCCCCTTCAAAGGGGGAGTTCATATCGGCATCTGCCCCGGGGGCTTTTTTGCCTGGAAAATATTTCATTAAATGAAAAAAAAGTGAATGAAATTTGCATAGTTCTTCCCTGAATGTGAAACGTTCAAAAACCATCCCCACATTGTGACAAGGGAAGGTTCGAAAAAGGGAGAGCTGAGTTTTTATCTTGGGAGTTTTACTTCGGGAGGTACTCATGTGCGCCATAGCAGGGATTCTTCGTAAAAACGGCAAAAGCAAAAAACTGAAAAAAACAACGGGAGAAGCGCTCACAGAAATGCTGGACGCCACCTTACACCGCGGTCCCGATTCCGCCGGATGGGCTCTCTACAAAGAACCCGTGGGAGAAGAACTCCGGCTGCGCTTTTTCGTTTCTCAAGGTGAAGGGATGGACAAAGACCGGGAACGCATAGGCAAAAGGCTGGCCGATTTGAACGCCACGGTGACCGATGCGGAAGTGACGGGCTGCACCTATGGCATCCGCATTCGATATAGTGGAGATATCCTTTCGCTGACCCACGGCCTGGAACGGGATTTCAAACTGGTCTCCATGGGAACGAGCCTCGACATCATCAAGGACGTGGGGCAGCCGCGGGAAATTTCCGACCGCTACGGAATCGGAGCTTTCGACGGCACACACGGCATCGCCCACATCCGCCTTGCCACCGAATCGGGAGTCCATCCCCAGACTTCTCATCCATTCTGGGCCTCCGGCTTCGCGGATGTGGCCACAGTACACAACGGACAGCTCACCAACTACTGGATCATGCGCCGCCGGCTGGAGCGGCAGGGAATGATCTTTCAGACGGAAAACGATACGGAACTCATCGCCGTCTACCTGGCGTACCAGATGAGCCAGGGAGCATCCCTTGAAGACGCTCTCAAGGAATCCCTGGACGACCTGGACGGCACATTTTCGTACCTTGTCGCGACAAAAGATTCCATCGGGTACGCCAAAGACAAACTGGCCGCCAAGCCTCTGGTCATCTGTGAAAATGACGACCTGATAGCCGTTTCATCCGAGGAAGTCGGGCTGAACCGGCTTTTTCCGGGAGAGGCCCTCGAGACCGTGGAACCGGCTCCCTTTACCTGCGGGCTCTGGTCGCGAACCGTCTGAGAAGGTCCTCGAAAGCACACTATTGTTACTTTTTCATCTATTCAGCCTCTTATGACGGCAGAAAGGGTGTAAACAGATGGCAACAATCGATCTATCCAGCATGTCTATACGTACCGTCAATGAGGTGATCAAGGGGTACGGGGCAAACCATCAGGATGTGGAACTCATCAACCCGGACGCAAGGCACTATATCGCCGTGGGTTTGACCAATCCCATCAAAATAAAAATCCGCGGTTCCGCGGGGTATTTTTGTGGGGGGCTCACCGACGGTCCCACCATAGAGGTCGAGAAAAACGTGAGCTGGGGAGTGGGCGACAATATGCTCGCCGGCTCCATCGTCGTGGGCGGCAATGCCGGAGCGATCGCCGGCGAAGCCCTGCGCGGCGGTGAAATCGTCATCAAAGGCAACATGGGGTCCCGCGCAGGACAGGTCATGAAGAAGGGAACGCTCTGCTGCGTGGGCAATTCCAGCTTCATGGCCGGTTACATGATGTACGGAGGACGCCTCATCATTCTGGGAAATTCAGGCCTCAAGGTAGGCGAAGACATGGCGGGGGGCGCAATCTTCGTGGGCGGAGCCCTGGAATCCCTGGGCAATGACGCCATGGTCTGCGAGCCGACCCGGGAAGACATCGACGGCATCATGGAATTCCTGGACCGCTATGGAATAACCTTTCAGGGTTCTTTCAAAAAGATCGTCTGTGCAGGAAAGGGATTGCGCTATTCCAAGCCCGAAGTTCAAAAGCGCTATATCCCCTTCAAGGAGTTTTCCGGGGGAAATGCCGCTTACTGGAACGAAAAGGTTCAGGAAGACATTCGCATCAAGGGAGAGATCGGCCGGTACCGCATCCGGGGCTACGGCGCCGCACGGCATATTCCCCACTTTCAGGACATTGCCTTCAAAGCGGATCTTTCCAAAGCCGGGAAAGATGCGGATGGACTCTCGCGGGTGAATCTCAGGACCTTTGTCGGCGGCAAGCACGGGGGAAGAGCATTGGATCTCAGCATGCCCGTCATGATCGCTCCCATGAGCTACGGCGCGGTGAGCGGCAAAATGAAGGCCGCTCTCGGTGCCGCTTCGCGCCTTTCCGGCATTTCCGAAAATACCGGCGAAGGCGGTATGTATTCCGTAGAACGGGCCGAAGCCCGGCAACTCATCGCTCAATGCCTCTCGGGACGACTCGGGTGGAACATCCACGACATGAAAAGGGCGGACGCCCTG
Organism: Desulforhabdus amnigena; assembly: GCF_027925305.1. Classification (NCBI taxonomy): domain Bacteria; kingdom Pseudomonadati; phylum Thermodesulfobacteriota; class Syntrophobacteria; order Syntrophobacterales; family Syntrophobacteraceae; genus Desulforhabdus; species Desulforhabdus amnigena. Next base: position 2,478,460 of record NZ_BSDR01000001.1, read on the forward strand.
GAGCTTTATATCTCCCAGGGAGCCAAACCGGGCCTGGGCGGACAGCTCATGGCCTCCAAACTCACCCGGGAAATTGCCGAGATGCGAGGGATTCCCGCAGGAATGGATCTGCGCTCCCCGTCAAGGCATCCCGACGTTCTGGGAGGCGACGACCTCATCATGAAAATCCAGGAATTTCGGGAAGCCGTGGGAGGAAGGCTGCCCGTAGGGCTCAAGCTCGGGGCCGGCCGCACGCGCGACGACATCAAGATCGCACTCAAAGACGACCTGGATTTCGTCGAACTGGACGGACTCCAGGGAGGCACGGGTGCCGCCGCCTGTGAAGTCCTGGAATATGTGGGAATCCCCACCATCGCCGCCATTATGGAAGCCCGGGATGGATTGGCGGAAATCGACGCGGAAGGGGAACTCCCCATTGTCCTCATGGGGGGCATCCGCAACGGAGTGGACGCAGCCAAGGCCATCGCTCTCGGGGCAACGGCCGTTGGACTCGGCACTTCCATGCTCATCGCCGCGGGATGCACGGGATGCATGCAGTGCAGCACGGGGAATTGCCCTGTGGGCATCGCCACTCAAAACGAAAAGTACACGGAGCGTTTCGACGTCGAATCCAAGGCACTGAGGATGCACAAGTACCTGGAATCCATCCGCTGGCAGCTCGCTTCCATCGTGCAGGCTCTTGGGTACACGGACGTTCGGCAGCTCTCCCGCAACGATCTCGTGGCCCTGACTCCCGAGGCCGCAGAAATGACCCGGCTCCCCTACGATCCCGGCTATCGGAATAAATTCACAGGGCTGCGGGAGGAATCCGAACGGTTCGAAAGAGGAAAGAGCGAAACGGGGTCCGCTGGTTTTTCCCGGCGCGACCGGATCGCCATTCAGGCCATGTCGAAAGCTGATGCAAGGAACACTGAAAAACAGAGGGAAATCCTCATGCAACTCCTGCGCCCCGGAGAAAATCCCTTTCCCGAAAACCGTCCGGCTCACCTGGATGACCTGGTTTTCCTTTCCGCAGCCCTGACCCGCCTGGTCATCGACCCGTACAGGGAGGAGTGCAGCACCCGCACCCGCATCAGCAGGTCGGCAGGGCTGGGAAGAGTTCCCGCGGGCGCGCCATGGGTCGATTTGGCACAGCCCTTCCTTTTCACTGGTTTTGACGCTGCACCCCTGGACGTAAAGGCGGCCCTTGCCAAAAGCCTTGCAGAAACGCAATGCGCCTATGTGGGCAGAATGCCTCTCATGGAAGGGATTCCCGGAAACGAAGAGGAAGCATGGAAAAAGGTTTTCTGGTTTCAAATTCTATGCAATGGGGATTGCCCCCATCCTGAAGCTGCAGCCCTCGTTCATGCCCCCGGCAATACGTTCAAACCCATGGAGATGGAGCGGCAGAGTTCCAGCCAGCTTCTCGGCATGGTTGCCACGGCGAAAACTCTTCGGGAGGCACTACCGCATGCCCTTGAAAAGCAAATGGACTTTCTTCTGCTGGATTCTTCTCTGGGCATGGAACACCCATGGGCCGAACTCAAGGGGCAGCCGGACCTCACCCTCATGAGAGATGCAATCCATCTTCTGCGCGATATGAACCGGGAAGAAGAGATCGCCCTCATCAATTTTGGCGGCATGCGGTCGGGCACGGACGTGGCAAAAGTCCTCGCCCTCAACTGCAAGGCATCCGTCTTTGGAGTCGCTGCCGGGATCGCACTGGGAGGAAGGGTTGAGGGGAAGAGCGTTCACTTCGATACCCCCATGACCATGGAAGAGAGATCCACAGCCATGACCCAGTGGATCAAGGGAACCGCCCAGGAAACGGCCATCATCGCCCGGTGTACGGGAAAAACCGACATCCACAACCTGGAACCGGAGGACATGCGCAGCATCACCCTGGCAACATCCAAAGCTCTCGACATTCCTCTGGCGTCGGGCCGAAAAAAACGGGAAGGCTTTTAGTGCGACATTGCCACATTAACCACAAAGACACGGAGAGAACACAAAGATTTCATTTGATAGTCTTTCTCTGTGCCCTCTGTGTCTCCGTGGTTCAAATAAAATCTGACAATGTCAAGTGAGGGACCAGGAGAAATCGAAGCGGATTAGGCTCCCAAGCAGAGGGATTTTCAGACAGCCTATCCAAGACAAAACAAATGAAGCGAAGGGCGAAATGCCCGATAGCCGGGAGAGCCCTTTCCACGTAAAGAGACAATGTTCTTTTCCGGTCTAGTGCTTCTTGATTCAGGGAGGATAAGTCGCTAATATAGCCACGGGTTCGGAAGGAATCGTTTTTTTCCTCCAGGTTTCGGATAGTCGGGCTGCTGCCCACGATCGCCGTTGTGGACAGCGGCCTTTTTGTTTGGGCTTGCCGGTCCCGACGGGAAATCAAATCTTCCGATAGGGTGGAACTTTCGCCTCCGTGTTCTATAGAGAAGGAGAACCAGTCATCTCATGCAAATACCGCTTCTGAGCGACATTGTGATCATCTTTGGGCTGGCCATCGGTGTGCTCTATATATGCCACCAGTTGCGCATCCCGGCCATTGTCGGGTTCCTTTTGACAGGCGTATTGGCGGGACCTCACGGGTTCGGTCTGATCGGCGCCGTTCACGAGGTGGAAGTCCTGGCTGAAATAGGGGTGGTGCTGCTCCTTTTCACCATCGGCCTCGAATTTTCCATGAAAAGCCTCTGGCAGCTCAAAAGGTCGGTTCTTATCGGCGGTTCCTTCCAGGTATTTGCGACCCTCCTCATTACATTTCTCATAGCCAGAATGCTCGGCCAGGACGTTGGAAAATCCATATTCCTCGGCTTCCTGGTATCCCTGAGCAGCACGGCCATAGTCCTCAAGCTTTTGCAGGAAAGAGCCGAGGTAGATAGCCCTCAGGGCAGGATCGACCTTGCTATCCTGATCTTTCAAGATGTGGTTGCCGTTCCCATGATGCTTCTCATCCCCCTCATGAAGGGAGGCGAGGGAAATGTTTCTGGGACTTTCACGATGCTCTTCCTCAAAGGAATAGCAATCGTGGTCCTGGCTATATTCAGCGCCAGATGGGTTGTTCCTCATGTTCTCTTTCAGATTGCAAAGACAAGAAGCAGAGAGCTCTTTCTCCTCACCGTCGTCGTCATGTGCCTCTCGGTTGCCTGGCTTACATCAAGCATCGGGCTCTCACTCGCTCTGGGAGCATTTCTCGCCGGTCTCATTATCTCGGAATCGGAATATAGCTACCAGGCCCTGAGTAACCTCCTCCCCTTTCGCGATCTTTTCACGAGCATCTTTTTCATCTCTATAGGCATGCTGGTCGATTCCCGCGTGATGCTCGAGCATCCAGTAATGGTCGTTTTGATCATTTTGGGCATCCTGGTCCTAAAAACAATCCTGGCAGGCGGCGCGGCCGCTCTTTTGGGATACCCTTTCCGCACGATGGTCCTATCGGGGCTGGCACTCAGCCAGATCGGCGAGTTTTCCTTCATCCTCTCCAAGGCAGGGGTCAAGCACGGTCTTCTTTCCGGAAATGCATATCAGGTTTTTCTTGCAGTATCCGTTCTCAGCATGGCGGCAACCCCTTTCATCATTGCACAGGGAGTTCCCATTGCCGCCCTGCTCATGCGTTTTCCTATGCCGGTGAGGCTGCAAACCGGCCTGAAACGTGCGCCCAAGGAGCCCGTAAACAACGGTCAAGAAATTCCAAAGGACCATCTCCTCATCATAGGCTACGGGCTAAACGGCAGGAATGTGGCGCGTGCCGCCAGGAGTGCCGGCATCCCCTACATGATCGTTGAGATGAATCCAGTGACGGTAAAAAAAGAGAAAGCGAAGGGAGAACCCATCTATTTTGGGGATGCGAGCCAGGAGGCCGTCCTTGAACATGTGGGCGTGCACAATGCAAGGATCATGGTCGTTGCCATCCCCGACCCTGTCGCTACCCGAATGGTGGTAGCGTCAGCCCGCAGTCTCAACCCAAGGCTGCACATCATCACCAGGACCCGCTATTTGCCGGAGATGAAGCCGCTTTACGAGCTTGGCGCAAACGAAGTCATTCCGGAAGAATTTGAAACTTCGGTTGAAATCTTCAGCCGGGTTCTCGCCAAATATCTCATCCCAAGGGATGAGATCGAGCGATTAGTAGCCGGGGTTAGAAACGACGGTTACGGAATGCTGAGAAGCCTTTCAGAGGAGGCCACAACCTTTTGTTCCCCGTCTTTTTGTGACTACAGGCTCTACCTTCCCGACGTCCAAATCTGTTCATTAAGGGTGAAAGAGGGAGCCCCTATAGCAGGAAAAACGCTTGCTCAAGTGGGTTTGAGAAAGAGATACGGGGTTACGCTCCTCTCGATCCGTCGAAACTCGGAGATGGTCTCCAATCCAGGAGCCGACACCATATTCCTTGCCGGGGATATTTCCATCCTGGTCGGAACCCCGGAAAAGATTGCACAGATACAGCACTTATTTGAATCCGGCAGCGAGGAGATTGCACCTTCTTAGAACCTATCCGGAAACCACCTGTGGACTTTGCGACACCCCCCTTGGTCCCCCCTCGAGGGGGGAATTAAAGGGGGGTGTCCACTGCCGGGGAAGGTTTTCGGATAGGTCTTAAAGCCTATCTGAAAACCTTCCCCGGCAAATGCGAATTGGTTTTCCCCCTGGCAGACGAACCTTCTGCCGGGGTTTTCTTATGCCCGAATCGAGTTGCCGGGGATTTCCCATTTCCCGTTGTTAGAGAGAGGTAATTTGCATATGCACGAAATTGATCTTCTATCGAACATTGGACTTTCTATTGTTGCTGCAACGTTTTTCGCGCTTCTTGCCAGGGCTTTGAAGCAGCCGTTGATTCTGGCTTACCTTGCGGCAGGAATCGTGGTCGGGCCGAAAATAGGCTTTGGGCTGATCCAGGACGAGGCGAGCATCACGCTCATCTCAGAAATAGGGCTTATTCTTCTCCTTTTCATCATCGGCCTCGAAATCGATCTGAGAAAGCTTCTCTCGGCCGGACGGACCCTCATCGTCTCGGGTCTTTCCCAGTTTCTCATCTGCGCAGCGCTGGGAATCGGTTTTTTTTCCCTCATAGGCTTCGACTTGCGAGGCGGCCGATTCGATGCGCTTTATCTTGCCGTAGCGATGGCATTGAGCAGCACGATGATCGTTGTAAAGATCCTCTATGACAAGTTTGAACTCTCTACACTGCCAGGACAAATCACTCTCGGAATCCTCGTCTTTCAGGATATCTGGGCTATTCTCTTTTTATCCCTACAGCCGAATCTCATGAGCCCGGGAGCGTCGATCATTCTGCTCTCGTTTGTGAAGGGAGCCGGCCTTGTGCTTTTTAGCCTTGCCGTAAGCAAGTACCTTCTCTCGCACGTCTTTTCCTTCATCGCAAAGATCCCTGAACTGCTTCTCGTAACCGCCATCGCCTGGTGCTTTCTCATAAGCGGTATCGCAGGTGAAGTAGGGCTTTCCAAGGAAATGGGAGCCCTTGTGGCGGGAGTGAGTCTCTCCACATTTCCCTACAATATCGACGTCATTTCCAAGGTGACCAACATAAGGGATTTTTTCGTGACACTTTTCTTCGTCGGCCTCGGGCTTCAGATCCCTGTTCCAACAGCCTCGCTCCTTGCCTACGCCGCTTTAGCCTCCCTCTTCCTCGTCGCGACGAGATTTCTCTCCGTCTTTCCCATTCTCTACTCCATGAAGGAAGGGTTGCGCTCGAGTCTTATCCCGTCCATCAACCTGTCGCAGATGAGCGAATTTTCCCTCGTCATTGCATCCCTGGGGCTCGGCTTCAACCACATCGATTCCCAGGTGGTGGGGATTTTGACTTTCGTCTTTGCCATCACATCGGTCGCATCAACCTACATGATCCAATACAACCACGAAATCCAACTGAGGATCGCTCCTGTTCTGGAAAAATTCGGTTTGAAGGATATCGACAGGCAATCCTCTACCGGAGAGGCAGTAGAACAACCAAAGGAGATTGTCTTTCTCGGGTTTTACAGGGAAACGAGCTCGGTCTTTTATGAAATCGAGTCCATGCTGGATGAAAATGGAGTTCCACTTGCAAAGAAGGTGCTGGTGATCGACTTCAACCCCGTGGTTCATTGTGAACTGAATAAACGCGACGTCAAGTGCATCTATGGGGATATTTCGAGTGTGGACACGCTGATGCATGCACACGTCAATCATACTAAGACGCTGGTGTGCACCATCCCGGATACCATCCTTCGCGGCACAACCAATGAAAAACTGCTGAGCCTCTCAAGACGCCTTTGCCCGCAGGCCCGGGTAATAGTAACCGCCAACACCTTGCAGGCGGCCCTGAACCTCTATCAGCAAGGAGCGGACTTTGTCTTCATCCCGAGAATACACTCGGCAGGATTAGTGGCCAGGGTCATCTCCGATTCTTTGCATGAGAACCTCGAGCACTATCGGGAGGAAGAAATGACACATCTCCTGGCCCGCAAGGAAGTCCTTGACTGATATAAGCCTGGAAACCGAGTAAATTGCATCGATTCCCAAAAAACGGCTAATATGTTCCAGACCGTCCCAAAAGCAAAATGAAACATTTTTGTTATTTTTTTATTTACTCCAAAACCTCATTTCAGCCCGGTTCGCACCCGCCGGCTAAAGAGAAAATTGGATCAGCGGACTGTTATAATATGCATGGACAGTCCGCTGATTTCATTTTTTACAAATCTTTTCAATGAAATAATCATTGAATACAAAACAGGACCCTGCCCGGTTGAATTCCGAAAAAACATTCAAGTAATAGAACAAATTTGTATCGATCATTCCCGCAACGAATGGCTTAAGACAAGCATTTATATAAGAATATAATCAATTATATCATAAGTTTGAAAGCATTACAGAAAATGCTGCAGGATTGGCACAGGAACTGCTTAAAGATTCATGACAAGAAAAAAATAATCATAAAGGTAAAAACAAAAAAGAGAGGATCGGTCATGACTCTGACGGCTGCTGTGCAAGACACCATGGACAATGGCAACAGTGATTTGAGGCAACAGGTCCGGCAAAGACTCCAGGAGCAGGGCATCGAATTCATTCTGGCTCAGTTTGTGGACATTCACGGAGCTCCCAAGGTCAAGCAGGTACCGGTGAATTGCTTCGAAGGCCTGATCGACGAAGGAGCCGGGTTTGCCGGGGGAGCGGTGTGGGGGCTCGGACAGGGACCGGAAAGTCATGATCTCATGGCGAGGACGGACCTTGCCACCTATTGCCGGCTGCCCTGGAGACCGAACGTGGCCATCGCAAGCTGCGATCTTTACGTGGATGATGAACCGTGGCCCTATTGCGCTCGCAACAATCTCAAGCGCATGATGGGAATCTTTGCTGCGGAGGGCTATGCCCTCAATGGGGGCTTCGAGCCGGAACATTTCCTCGTCATGCGCAGACCGGATGGTGGTCTGATGCCTTGGGACCCGCAGGGAATCGACAAACTGGCCAAGCCCTGCTACGACTTCAAAGGCATGTGCCAGGCTATGGATTACCTGCAGGACATCATCCGATATGGCAACCAGATGGGCTTTGATATCTACCAGAGCGACCACGAGGATGCCAATGGTCAATATGAGATCAATTTCGGCTGGTCCGATGCTCTGACTTCAGCAGATCGCCTGACCCTTTTCAGGATGATGGCGGGTCAGGTTGCAACCAAATACGGGGCCATCTGCACCTTCATGGCCAAACCCTTTCAGAACAGGACGGGATCGGGGGCGCATCTGCACTTCCATGTGGCGGATGTACTGAACAGGAGAAATCTGTTTCCTCTCAAGAAGGGTGAAAAAGATCGCAAGGGATTGGGAATTTCCAAGACGGCAGTCCATTACGTGGGAGGACTCCTCAAACACATTCGCGCCATCACCGCCGTCGCTTCTCCCACAGTCAATTGTTACCGCCGCATTCAAAGCGGTGAATTCGTCTACTCCACCGCTTCGGGTTACACGTGGACTCCTGCGTATGCATCCTACGGAGACAACAACCGGACCCAACTCTTCAGATGTCCCGATTCTAACCGTTTTGAAGACAGGTCTCCTTCGGGCATGGTGAATCCCTACCTGCTTCTGGCAACTCACATGGCGGCGGGTCTGGACGGGATCAAAAATGAAATAGACCCCGGGGAAGCCATTCTGCGGGAAAATGTCTGGAACCTTTCCCATGAAGAACGAAGAAAACGTGGAATGATCCTGCTGCCCCAGAACCTGATGGAAGCCATCGAAGCCCTGGAGGAAGACGAAGTGGTAAAGTCGGGGCTGGGACCCATCGCGGATGAGTACATTCGCTTGAAAAAAGCGGAATGGAGCGAATTCATGCGCCAGGTCACACCATGGGAAGTGAGCCGCTATCTGACCATGCTGTAGCTTCTCGACTCAAAACGGCATAACGTCAAATGGAACCGACAAAAGGGACATTCGATGCCCTTCCAGCAAACAGCCAGGTTATTTCGATGATGGTTTATGAACGCATCATCGCACTCTTGGAACAAAGCGGATTTGATTACACGATCCACTCCCACCAGCCCATTTGTACCATCCAGGAAGCACGGGAAAAGGTGGTCCATCTCACGAGAAACTTGTTGAAGACGGTGGTCTTTAAAATCAAGCATGATCATTGGATTTTAGCCGCCGTCCTCGGCCCTGACCGTATCGACTATAAAAAACTGGCGCAAGCGTTTGAAGTGAAACGCACGGACCTGCGTTCCGTCTCCCCAGAAGAGGTTCGAGCGGATCTCGGCTTCCAGGTGGGAGGCGTGGGGCCCTTTCCCATAAGGGAAGACGTCCACGTGGTGTTCGACGAACATTTGATGGGGCTGGACACCGTCTTTTGCGGCATGGGAATCAATACCCGAACGGTGGAGATGAAATTCGACCATCTGGTCCAGGTGGCCCAGGCGCGAATCCACCCCATCACACGATCGACATCCGTTTATATTTCCGCGCGGATGAGATCCTGACTTCTTGATGACCCTGTGGGAGCGGCTCCAGATGCAGTTCTCTTGGGAACTGGCTATTTCTATCGCAGCTGGAAGCCGCTCGAAGTCAAGTTTTCAACCGTCCATAAGTATAATTGAGGGATGCCTCAAAGGTTCACGATTCTTTTTCCACCCGTACCGCACAAACCTTGAACTCCGGAATCTTGGCCACCGGATCCAGCGCCGGCACTGTGAGAATGTTGGCGGCGGCCTCGGCATAGTGAAAAGGCATAAAGACGACGCCGGCTTTCACCCGTTCCGTAACCTGGACATGCACGGTGATGCTCCCGCGCCTGGTGGTAAGCCGGGCGCGGTCACCGTGGACGAGTTGGAGCCTTGTCGCATCCGACGGATTGAGCTCCACTTCGGCCAGGGGAGCCAGAGCATTGACCCCTTCGCAGCGCCCCGTCATAGTGCGTGTATGATACTGGTAAAGCAGGCGCCCGGTGGTCAGAATCATGGGATAGGCATCGTCGGGAAGTTCGAAGGGATCTTGATGCTCCACAGGGAAGAAAACCCCTTTGCCCCGGGTGAACCGGTCTTTATGCAGAAAAAGAGTGCCGGGATGATCGGCGCTGGGGCAGGGCCACTGCAGCGATTCCCTTTCCAGGCGTTTATAGCTGATCCCGCCATAGCTGGGGGTTAAGGCCGCAATCTCCTCGAAAATGCTCTCAGGAGAATCATATCGCCAGCCAAGCCCCATGCGGTTGGCCAGATCCGTAAGAATCCTCCAGTCGGCCCGGGCTTGCCCCGGCGGCTCAACAGCCTTCCGCACCCGCTGTACCCTGCGTTCCGTGTTGGTGAAAGTTCCGTCTTTTTCCGCGAAACAGGCGGCCGGCAAAACGACATCGGCCAGGCGCCCCGTTTCCGTCAGAAAGATGTCCTGCACCACCAGAAAACCCAGGTTTTTCAGGGCATCCGACACATGATGGGAATCGGGATCGGACACCACGGGGTTTTCACCCAAAATGAAAAGGCCCTTGATCCTGCCTTCAGCCGCGGCTGGAAGCATCTCGGTGAGAGCCAACCCCACTTCGGCATCCAGAGGGGCCTTCCAGAAAGCCTCGAACTTCGACCGGATTCCACCGTCTGTCACCACCTGGTAGCCTGGAAAGACATTGGGCAGAGCCCCCATGTCACAGGCCCCCTGAACGTTGTTCTGGCCTCGCAAGGGGTTGACGCCTGTTGAAAGCCGGCCGACGTTCCCCGTGAGCATAGCCAGGTTGCCGAGAGACTTGACGTTGTCCGTACCACAGCTATGCTGAGTGATCCCCATGGCGTACAGAATCATGGCTTTACCCGCCCTGCCGTAGATGCGGGCGGCGCGGATCAGGTCTTCGGCCGGAATACCGCTGAGGGCTTCCACCCTTTCGGGGGTATAGGAGGCCACCACCTTCTGCAGAGCATCATAATTTTCGCAACGCTCCGCAATGAACGGCTCATCGGCCAGGTTTTCCCTGATGATGACGTGCATCAGACCATTGATGACGGCAATATCCGTTCCGGGGCGCTGACGCAGCCAGACGGCGGCATGAGCTACCAGGGGGATGCGGCGGGGATCGATCACCACCAGTTCCGCCCCGTTATGAATCACGGCCCTTTTGACGAAGGTGGAAAGGACGGGATGCGCCTCTGTGGTGTTGGACCCGATAACGATGAAAGCATCCGCGTCTTCCATCTCGGCGATGGAATTGGTCATGGCACCGGAACCAAAAGAGGCGGCCAGACCGGCTACCGTCGAGGCATGGCAGAGCCTGGCGCAGTGGTCGATGTTATTGCTTTTAAAGCCTGTGCGCACCAACTTCTGCATCAGGTAGTTTTCTTCGTTGGTCACACGTGCGGAAGAGAGGCCCGCCAGGCTCCGTGGGCCATGGGCGCGCAGGATCTGTGCGAAGCGCCCGGCGACATGGTCGAGGGCTTCATCCCAGGAAGCTTCGCGAAAAGTACCGTTTTCTTTGATGAGCGGCACGGTGAGGCGATCCGGGGAGTGAATGAAGTCGTAACCGAAGCGCCCTTTGACACAAAGCCGCCCCCGGTTGGGCACAGCATTCTCCACCCCCGTGACCTTGACGACACGGCCGTCTTTTACATGCAGCCACATCTGGCACCCCACTCCGCAATAGGCACAGGTGGTGAGCACTTTGTTGGTTTCCCCGGCCCGGGCCAGCCCGAAAGCCCTTTTTTCAAAGAGGGCCCCCACGGGACAGGCCTGAACGCACTCGCCGCAGTGCACGCACTGGTCGTAATCCGCAAGCGGAAACCATCCCTGCGGCAGCGGCTTTTCTTCACGCCGGCCGTAAGGATAGGGAATGGCGAGATTCACCTGAACCTGGTTGCAGGCGGCCACGCAGCGGCCGCAAAGTATACAGCGGCTGAAGTCCCGCACCATGAGCGGGTGTTCGTCGTCCAGGGGAAATTCAAAGTCCTGAGGCACCAGGTCCGTGGTGTCGACCCCGTATTCCCTCACCAGTTCCTGAAGGCGGCAATCGCCGTCAGCCGGGCACATGATCTGGTGCCAGGGCCTGTTAGCGGCTCTTACATGAGCCCCGGTCCAGCCTTCCCGGGGGCGATCCCAGGCAAAACAGGTGTGCTGGCCGGTGGCCACCAGCATTTCGATGATGATCTTGCGAGCTTCACGCACCCGGGATGAATCTGTCTGGATTTCCATCCCTTTGACGGCCGGTGTGGCGCAGGCCGGCAGGAGCCGGTCACTCCCCTTGATTTCCACCACACAAATGCGACACACTTCTTTGTGATCCGCATCCTGCAGGTGACAGAGTGTGGGAATGTGTACTCCATGGGCCTTCGCTACCTGCAAAATGGTCTGCCCCGGTTCAAATTCTATTTCCTGACCGTTCAACAACAATGTGGACATGTCAACCCCTCCAGTTCGGCGCTTCTAAACTGCGGCCATGGCAATACGAAAGCAACGCAGACAACGAGCCGCTTCCTTGACGGCCTGAGCCGGCTTCACCCCGCCTTCGACCTCGGCAAAGCTCTTGATGCGCTCCTCCGGAGAAAGAACCGGGGGATGCATCTTCCTGGTCGTATCCTCGTAGGGCATTTTTTCCTTGTAAAAAAAGATCCCCAACTGCCCTATGAGTTTTTCTATCCAGTCGCTGTCGCCCGGTATGCATTTCCCCGAGGTCAGGTACTGATCAATAAAGCGGGCCGCATTCTTGCCCGCCGCCAGGGCGGCAATGAGGGTGGCGGGGCCGGTCACACAATCGCCTCCCGAAAAGACGTAAGGCTGCCTGGTCTGGCAGGTGATCTCGTCCACTACGAGAGTCTTCCAGCGCGAAATTTCCACTTCTTCGGGAGGCAGAACGCAGTCCACCACGCAGACCTGGCCTATGGCGGGCACGATGGCATCGCAGGGAATCACGATATTGGACCCTTCCACCGGCACGGGACGCCGCCTGCCGGATGCATCGGGTTCACCCAGCTCCATCTTCTGGCATTCGAGACCGGTCACTTTGCCCTCCTCCGCGATGATTTTCACGGGGGCCACCAGGTAATGGAAGTGGACACCTTCTTCCCTGGCTTCCCTCACTTCCTGAGGATCTGCAGGCATTTCCGCTTCCGTGCGGCGGTAGATCAGATTCACATCGTCAAACCCCAGACGTAGAGCCGAACGCACACAGTCCATAGCCACGTTGCCGCCGCCGATCACCAGGAGCTTCTTCCCATCGATGGGACGCTCGCCCATGGCTACACGGCGCAGGAACTCCACGCCGGTCATGAAGCACCGGTACCCGGCATCCTCACCTTCACACCTCATTTTGGCCGACTCGGGAGCCCCCACCCCCACAAAAACCGCCTCATAGCCTTCTCTGAGCAGGTCTTCCAGAGTAACGTCCACTCCCACATTGACACCGTAGCGGATTTCAGCTCCCAGTTTTTCCACCTGAGCGGCTTCTCCCCGCAGAATATTTCGAGGCAGCCGATAGTCGGGAATCCCCACTGCGGCCATCCCTCCCGGTTCATTCAGAGCTTCGAAGACCGTAGAACGATACCCCGCCAATCCTAGGTAGTAGGCACAGGACAAACCCGCCGGCCCCGCTCCAATGATGGCCACCTTTTTGCCTTTACCAGGCCCCGGGTGTAAAGGAGGCTCCACATGGTGCTCAAGCTCCGCATCAGCGGCATAGCGCTTGAGAGCCCGGATGGCGATCCCGTCGTCCACGCGCTGGCGCCGGCAGTTGAATTCACAGGGGCGGACACAAACTCTGCCGATCACTCCCGGCAGAGAGCAATCCCGCCGTATGGTGGAGAGCGCTTCATCCCAGCGACCGATACGGATTTTTTCCACGTAATCGGGAATATTCAGATGTGAAGGACAGGCATTGGTGCAGGGAGCGGTCACTTTGGCAATATAACTTCCCTTGGGGATAGGCTTTTTACTCTGTATAACATCGAGAAATTCTTGCCGGCGATGGCAAAGTAGATCCAGAAGCGGCCGTGGAGTCGTTTGCCCGATGTCGCAGCGGCCCGTTTCCATCATGGCTCGGGCCAGTACTTCCAGGCGATCCAAATCCTCCGGACGGCCCTCTCCTCCACAGATTCCTTCCAGGATGCCACAAATTTCTTCCGTGCCGAGACGACAGGTAAAACACTGGCCGCAGGATTCCTTTCGCGCCTCTTCCATATAAGCTCGCACCATGTCCACCAGGTTCACGGACCAGTCGTGGACGAAGAGTCCGTCCCAACCCATAAATGCTTTGAGGGGCCTCCCCGGGGCGAACTCCACAGGCAGTTTTTCCGGTTGAACGGGTTCCCGCCCGGGTACCCATCTCCCCCATGTCGAAAAGATCTGACTCGTCATTTTATTCTCTCATCCGTTTTTTCTGCTGTTCAAAACGCGGGGTCCTCTTCCGAAAAGAAGCTATCAATGCATTCATATCAATGAAAACATGACTTATCGATAGAGAAAATAGACTCCGAGGAGAGGCTTTACGATCGAGCTTGCGCCTCCTTCGATCCTGAGCCGCTAAAGAGGCTCCGGCAGAGCGAAAGAGTCGGACTGAAAGAGATTTCAGGAGGATTGATGAGAGGAGAATGGAGAAAATGATGTGATGGGAAGAGTATCTTTCGGTCTGACCCCGAACCTACCGAACACGGGTAGCATTGAAGCGCCACCTCAGGTAAAACCGGTAAAAAGATACATCTACAGACTCCTTTGGAGGGTTCTGAAAGCGGGAGCGACGATCGGATATTTTGAAATGCTAAAAAAAATTCTCGCTCGGGCACTCAGCTATAAAAGTACTGAAAGCTTGACGATATGTAAAATGGAAATTTTCTATTAATCCATAAATCGCTGCCCCGGCAAATCGATGAGAGGCTCTCTGCCATTCAATCATCAGGAACGGATTCCTCTTAAGGCTGATCAGAGATCCACCCCCATGACCGTAGCGGTCACAATGGAGTATGAATGAGGAGATTGCGTCCCATGCCGCCTTTAAGTTTTAGGGCCGAGTGTGTTATTAATCTCCGACTTTTCTCCCTTTTGGGGTTGATATGCATGCGCCTTGGGTTTAAATGTTCAGGATGATTTCGTTGTTTGCGGAATCCTTCCCTTTCCGGAGTTCGCCTTTGGCGAAACGACTCAAATGAAAGATCGGTTGAGGTTTTATCAAGTGGAAAACAAAAAGCATGAAATTTGGGCGCTCTGCATTTTGACCATTACGCTAATGGTTTTCTTCAGCCTGATTTCATTCCATTCTTCGGATCCGACTTTTTTCAATGCATCGAGCATGGGCCGCTCGCCCCGCAACTGGATCGGATCTCTGGGAGCTCATATTTCGTGGTCGCTCTTCTTTTTTTTCGGACTCGCCGCCTACGGCTTCACTTTTTTAGGTTTCTGGTTCAGTCTGTGCCTTTTTCGAGGCGCCCCCCCTCTCCCCTACGGGCGTATCCAGTATGTGGGAATATTCCTTCTGTTCCTGAGCTTCATGAGTCTTGCAGCTCTCCACGAGCCCAAAATACACTTTTTTGGCCAGGAAATTCTGACCGGTGGTGAAATCGGTCTTCTTTTGGCGCAATTCCTTGCAGCAAGGTTGAACTTTGTGGGAACCCATATTCTCCTGGTAGGAGTGTTTCTCATCGCCCTGCTGCTTTCAACTCCCTTGACGATCGAGTCTTCCCTGGATTGGATCTGTCGACAGATTTCCTTGTGCGGCAAGGGAGCTTTCAGCGGCGCCATTCAGTTCTTCCAGAAAATCCGCAATCTGCGTCCGGAACCTCCTGAACTTGTTCCTGTAGCGGCTTCACGTCCGCGCAGAGTCAAAAAACCTTCCTCCCCGATGGTGGAGGCCCTTCCCGCCCCTGAATCTGTACAGCAACCACCTGCGGTTCCCATCCCGGAGGCAAAAAAGATCACCAGGAATGCTGCGCCCATCAAGCCTCCTCCTGCGGCCTCCGGGCAATATGCGCTTCCTCCTCTGGATCTCCTGGACGCCTATGAAGCGACCAGCCGCAAACCGGACATGAAAAAACTGGAGGACAACGCCGCTATTTTGCAGGAAAAGCTGGCAGATTTCGGCGTGCAGGGAAAAGTAATGGAGATTTGCCCGGGTCCTGTGATCACCATGTACGAATATGCCCCTGCTCCAGGAATAAAAATCAGCAGAATCGTCGGGTTATCCGACGATCTCTCCATGGCTCTCAAGGCGGTCAGCATCCGTGTCGTAGCTCCCATTCCGGGCAAGGCTGCCATCGGAATAGAAATTCCCAATGAACACCGTGAACTGGTTTCCATTCGAACCGTCATTGAATCCGAAGCCTTTTCAGGGTCCACGGCTCCACTTACGATCGCTCTCGGCAAAGACATCACGGGACAGCCCGTCGTGGCCAATCTTGCCAAGATGCCCCATCTGCTCATCGCCGGAGCCACGGGAACGGGGAAAAGCGTCTGTATCAACGCGGTTCTCAGCAGCCTTCTTTTTCGGAATACGCCTGATGACATGCGGCTTCTGCTCATCGACCCCAAACGCATCGAACTCAGCAGCTATGAAGGGATTCCACAACTTGTCCACCCGGTGGTGACGGAGCCCAAAATGGCGACTCGAGCTCTCCGGTGGGCGGTGCAGGAAATGGAATTGCGCTATAAGCTCCTTGCGGACAAAAATGTTCGAAACATTGAAGGATACAACCGTGCCCTGGCACGGGAAGAAACGACAAGCACCAACACTGCCCCCACTCCTCTGGAGGAATCCGGGCTCCAACATCATCGCCTCCCCTATATCGTCATTATTATCGACGAACTGGCAGACCTCATGATGGTGGCTTCCCGAGAAGTGGAAGAATCCATCACTCGATTGGCTCAAATGGCACGCGCATGTGGAATCCATCTCATTTTGGCTACCCAACGGCCTTCCGTGGACGTACTCACGGGCATCATCAAAGCCAACATCCCCACACGTATTTCCTTTCAGGTATCCTCACGCATCGATTCCCGAACCATTATAGACGGTTCCGGTGCCGAAAGCCTTCTCGGAAGCGGCGACATGCTCTTTCTCCCTCCCGGAACGGCCAAACTCCAGCGCATCCATGGGGCTTTCATTTCCGATGCCGAGGTACAGCACCTGACGGAGTTCTGGAGAGTTCAACAGCTTGCGGATGATCCCTTGCGGGAGCGGGTCAATTTTCAGGAAATCTCTTCCTCGGAAGGAATCCAGGAGGAAGAATTGGATGAAAAATACGAAGAGGCGATCGAACTGGTTCTTGAAACCCGGCAAGCATCTATTTCCATGTTGCAAAGAAGGCTTCGTGTAGGATACAACCGTGCAGCCCGCATGATAGAAATGATGGAACAACAGGGCATTGTGGGAGCATCCGATGGGGTAAAACCCAGAGAGGTCCTCGGAAGAGGCGCTTCATGACAGAGAAGAAATTGAGTGAGACGAAAATGAAAAGGAAAAGCCTGAAAAAGATGGTTTTGTGTGGTGTTTTTTGGGGAATAATGTTTTGTTCTTTTGCAGCCCATGCCGCAGCTCCACTGGTCTTGGGGGATATACTGAAAAAAACGGAGTCCTACTATCAGGAAATCAACGCCTTCACGGCACAGTTTCATCAAACGACAACATCCGCCGCAGCCAGCGCCATGAAGACAGAGGCTTCCGGGGTCCTGTACTACGAAAAACCCCGGCAGATGCGCTGGGAATACGAAAAACCGGAAGTTCAGATCTTTGTGGCGAATCACAAGCTGGCATGGCTCTATGTTCCTTCCGAGAAACAGTTTTCTTTGTTTGACGCCAACACTTTTTTTTCATCCCCTCTGGCGCAAACTTTTTTCGATGGAATGGTGGAAGTGAGAAAGAATTTTGAGGTCAATCTCGATTCCAAACAGACGACCCAGGAAGTCGCCGTCCTCAAGCTGATTCCACGGCAGGAGGACCCGAACATCCAGTCCCTGCTTCTCCGGGTGGATCTCAAGACCTACCGCATCTTGAGCATAGAAAGCCGTGATGCCTTGGGAAACACCAATCTTATTGTTTTGGACAGTCTGAGGCCAGAGCCCCGACTGGACGCGAAACTCTTCGACTTGGACATCCCACCGTCCGCGGTGGTTGTGGATAGTGAAGGACGGCAACTGACCCCTTCAGAAATACAAAAGCTTAAAGCCAAGCTCCTTTCGAAATAGGAATGCACATGAATAAAGAAGAAATTGTAAAAAGAATCTTGCAACTCAAGCGGGAAAAAAATGCCATTATCCTGGCTCACAACTATCAGCCGCCTGTCATTCAGGACATCGCCGATATGACCGGGGATTCACTGGAGCTCAGCCGCCAGGCGGCTTCAACAGCAGCAGAGGTTATCGTTTTCTGCGGGGTCGCCTTCATGGCGGAAACTGCAGCCATTCTGAATCCGGGCAAAACCGTGCTGCTTCCGCGTCTCGATGCGGGATGCCCCATGGCGGATATGATCACCCCCGAGGATGTTCGCACTGTACGGGCAAAATACCCCGGTATTCCCATCGTGACCTATGTGAATTCCACGGCCGCCGTCAAGGCGGAAAGCACTGTCTGCTGCACTTCGGCCAATTCCATTCACGTAGTGGAATCCTTTAAAGATCATGACACCGTGTACATGGCTCCCGACCAAAACCTCGCCAAATACACCGCTCGTCATACAAAAAAGCAGGTAATGCACTGGAACGGCTACTGCCCCATTCATCATCATCTCAAGATGGATGCCGTAAAGAAGAAGAAACAGGAGCATCCCGAAGCGCTTTTCCTCGCCCATCCCGAATGTCCCCCCGAGATCCTCGATCTTGCCGATATGATTCAAAGCACATCGGGAATGTTGCGCTTCGTCCGTGAAAGTACCCACGAGGCCTTCATCATCGGCACTGAAGAAGGGATTCTTCATCCCATGCGAAAACAGAATCCCGACAAGCGGTTCTACTCCGCTTCGGGCAGTTTGATCTGCCCCGATATGAAAAAGACCTCTCTGGAGGATGTCCTCCGTTCTCTTGAAACGTTGCAACCCCGAATCACAGTCCCTGAAGATATTCGCGTCAGGGCCCTGGGAGCCGTAGAGAGAATGTTGACCCTTGGCTAGTTCCCATTTTGGAAATTCCTCTTATGAAAGGATGAACATGCACCGCAAAAAAAGATTGAGAAAGAAACTTCGCGTAGGTGAATATAAAGAACTGGGTTTTCTGGTTCGTTTTGAGTTCGCCGATGAACTGCCCACGGAAAAATGCAATGAACTTTTGGATAGCTTCCTTTCAACAGCCATAGAATCCAACGGCCTTCTCTTTGGCGGCGGCGGATACGGCAGCTCGTGGGAAGGCTTTGTGATATTGGACGCACCTCGCGGCTCGGTCACAGAGGAAGATCGAACGAAAGTCACGAATTGGTTCGAAACCCAATCCGGAATCAAGAGCTTCGATATCGGACCGCTGGTTGACGCCTGGTATGGGAAATGATCATCTCTCATTTCCAATGAAAATCAAGGAAGTGGATATGACCGCTTCATCACGACCATTCATTCCCCGCATCGCCATCACCATGGGGGATCCATGCGGGGTAGGTCCTGAAATCATTGTCAAGGCTTTCGCTTCAAAAGATATGGAAGGCTGCTGTTGCCCACTGATCGTCGGGGAGCCACTAGCTTTTCAACGCGCCATTGACCTCCTGGACGCGGAGCTCACTATTCATCCCATTGAAAATCCTTCAGAAATCGATGAAACGTTCCGCCCCGGAACTCTATTCATAAAATCCGCCGGCGAGCTGACATCTGCCGATATAGGCTACGGCCATCCCAGCCGCGCTGCGTGCGCGGCCGTTGTCGAAAGCATCCGCCAGGCTGTTTCCTGGGCGCTGGAAGGTCTGGTAAACGCCATCGTTACCTGTCCCATTCACAAGGCCAATCTGCATGCCAATGGATTTTCCTTTCCCGGCCACACGGAATTCCTTCAGGAACTGACACATACTCCCCATGTGGTGATGATGCTTGCCGGTCCCAGGCTTCGCGTTTCGCTTGCCACGATCCATCACGCTCTCGCCGATGTACCCCGACTCCTGACGCCGGAAATACTGCGCCAAACCATAGAAATTACAGCTCAGGCCATGCTTCGGGATTTCGGCGTTCCTTCTCCGCGCATCGCTGTGGCGGCACTGAACCCGCATGCCGGCGAAGCGGGTCGCTTCGGCAATGAAGAAATGGAACTGATTCAACCGGTCATCGAATCCCTTCAATCGAACCTTTACCGGTTGAGCGGGCCATATTCTCCCGATACCCTTTTCCACAGGGCCTTTCAGGGAGAATTCGACGCCGTGATCGCCATGTACCACGATCAGGGTCTCATACCCATAAAGCTTGTTCACTTCTATGATGCGGTGAATGTAACACTGGGGTTGCCCATTGTACGAACCTCCGTCGACCACGGAACGGCCTACGAAATTGCGGGAACCGGAACGGCAAATCCGAACAGCCTGCTGGAGGCGGTCCAACTGGCTGCGACCATTGCCTCCAACCGCAGGAAATCATCCGTTCAGTCCTGAGGCTGCCGAAACCACCGGCAAATTGAAACATTCCAAACCTTCATTTTTTTCATCATCCCATGGACCAGTCGATCATCATCAGCGGAGCACGCCAGCACAATCTCAAAAACATTCACCTGGCTCTTCCGCGCAATAAACTCATCGTCATTACCGGTGTGAGCGGATCGGGCAAATCTTCCCTCGCCTTCAACACCCTATTCGCCGAAGGACAGAGGCGCTACATCGAGGCTCTATCCACCTCCGCACGACACTTCCTGCATCAGCTCGATGCACCGGAAGTGGACGAGATCCGTGGACTCAGCCCAGCCATCGCCATCGAGCAAAAGGGTCTTCCACGGAATCCCCGCTCCACGGTCGGGACCCTGACCGAAATTCACGACCACCTGCGGCTGCTCTACACGCACCTGGGAACGGTGTTTTGCCCTCAATGCAACCTGCCGATTCGCGCCTATACTATCCTCCAAATGTCCCATGAAATTCAGCAGGATTGGCCCGAAGGAAGCCGATTGCTGATAATGGCGCCTCTGGTGCCCATCGATGAAAAGAACCTGCCCAATCTTCTCAAAAGACTCAGGAAGGACGGCTTCGCCCGCATCCGTTCGAACGGCCGGATATACGAACTGGAACCTCTGCCGCACCTTCCCCGCAGCCCTTCTTATGACATCGATATTGTCGTCGATCGCCTCATTCTCAAACATACACAGGAAAGCCGCCTCCTGGATTCCCTGGAACTCGCTTCAAAGATGGGGCATGGAACGGTCACCGTTGTCCGCATCGAAGGGGATGAAAAGGTTTTCAGTGAATCCCACCAGTGCCTTTCCTGCGGCTTCACTGCCCCTGAAATGTCACCCAGCCTCTTTTCTTTTCAACATCCCCTCGGATCATGCCCGGTGTGCAAGGGACTTGGATACGTCACCGAAAGAGCCCACGCCGGGCAAGCCGAAAAACCTTCGAGGCCGCGCACCGAGGGGATAGACTGGGATTGCTGGATGGAAGAACCTTTCAACGACAGTGATGAAATGGAAGAGGGTCAAGTCCCCTGTCCGGGGTGCCGCGGAACCCGCCTGAATGACGCCTCCCGCTCCGTGCGTCTGAACGGGCTGGGTATCCATGAGGTCTCCCGCCTTTCCATCCCTGCCATTCGCCAGTGGATCTTGAAGCTTCCCCTCAGCCCTTCACAGGAACTCATCGCAGAGCGTCCCAGGCGGGAAATTCTCTTTCGCCTTTCCAGTTTGGAAGAGCTTGGACTTTCTTATCTTACGCTCGATCGCCCGGCCAATACGCTTTCGGGAGGTGAAGCACAGCGGATTCGATTGGCCCACCAGATCAGCGCACCCCTTTCCGGAGTGCTTTATGTTCTCGATGAACCGAGCATCGGTTTACACCCCCGGGATCACGAACGGCTGATACAGGTCCTTTTCCGTTTGCGTGATTCCGGCAATACTGTCGTCGTGGTGGAACACGACAGGGAGACCATCCTGCAGGCCGATTACGTTGTAGACATGGGTCCCGGTGCCGGAGTGCAAGGAGGAGAAGTACTTTTTGAAGGTCCTCCCGAGGCCTTGAAATCGCACACTTCCTCCCTCACCGGCCTGTATCTTTCCGGAAAGAAGTCCATTCCCATTCCGAATCGCCGGAAGCCATTCCAAAATGGCGCTCTGACTCTTACTGGAGCCCGGGGCCACAACCTGAAGGGGATCACCGTTCAATTTCCACTGGGATGTCTCATTTGCGTGACCGGTGTATCGGGATCAGGGAAAAGCACGCTTGTCATGCACACCCTCTATCGTGCTCTGGCGCAAAAATTCTACAGAAGCAAGGCCAAACCGGAACCCTTTTCCGAGCTTCAAAACACCGAAAGCATCGAAAAAGTCATCCTGATCGACCAGTCTCCTCTCGGGCGAACGCCCCGATCGACTCCTGCAACCTATTCGGGAGTATTCGATCAAATTCGGCAACTCTTCTCCCGAACCCCCGATGCACGCGCTGCAGGCTTCAGTCCCAGCCGATTTTCATTCAATGCAAAGGGAGGAAGATGTGAAAGCTGCAGAGGGGAAGGTTTTCAGCGCATTGACATGTATTTTCTTCCAGACATTTATGTCACCTGTTCTGTTTGCAATGGCAGCCGCTTCAATGCCGAGACACTGAAGATTCAGATCAAAGGAAAATCCATCGCTGAAGTTCTTGACATGAGCGTCATGGAGGCAATGGCTCTCTTTGAAAACTTTCCCGCCATCCATCACAAGCTTCAGACATTCCTTGAAGTGGGACTGGGTTATCTGCGCCTCGGACAACCTGCAACGACCCTCTCCGGAGGCGAAGCTCAACGCGTGAGACTCGCCACGGAACTGAGCAGAAAGACGGGAGGAAAAACGCTCTACATTCTCGATGAACCCACTACCGGTCTTCACTTTGAAGACATCCTGAGACTTTTGCAGATATTGCAGAGGCTGGTGGACAGGGGAAATACCGTGATTTTGATCGAGCATCATCCCGATGTCATCAAGACGGCAGACTATGTCATAGACTTGGGGCCGGAGGGGGGTGAAGAAGGTGGGTACATTGTAGCCACAGGGAGACCGGAAGAGATTGTTGAAGCCGGGGATTCCCAAACCGGCCTGTATCTGAGGAGGTTTTTTGTCTCTGGCGATGGAGATGTTTAGAAATACATCCTTTTACAGTCCGCTCGACAAATGATAGGCGATGGAATCGAGCTTGATGGTAAAATCCACGTTTTCCACATGGCAGCAGTCGGGCACCTGAATCTGTACGGGCGCAAAATTCAAGATTCCATTGATGCCTGCCAGAACAAGCTGGTTGGCGATGCTTTGAGCCTCACTTGCCGGTGTTGTAATGAGTCCGATATGCACCTCACGCTCTTTGATGAGTTCTTCAAGCTCATCCACATGGTTGATGATCAGACCGTTTGGCAACCTCTTACCCACTTTCTGAGGATCTACATCGAAAGCGGCCGTAAAAATGTATCCATGCTTGACGAAATTTGCATGTCGGATCAAGGCCGACCCGAGGTTTCCCAGTCCGATCATGGCCAGGTTCCATGGCCTTTGCAATCCAAGGATCTCTTTGATCTGGTTGACCAAATCGCTTACCCGATAACCAACGCCCCGAACACCGAACTCACCGAAGTAAGCCAGATCTTTCCGTATTTGAGCCGGATTCACCCCACATTGCTTGGCCAGTCGTTCAGAGGAAATCACGTCCACATCCTCTTCCAGGAGATCCTGAAGGGTGCGCATATATATGGAGAGCCGGTTAATGGTAGCCATTGGAATCTTGGCAAATTTCATCCGTTGACCTCGATGCTTTTCCTGCAGAGTAAAATGGAGCAAGACAAACTTTTTAATGCGCTCTTTTTAAGAATGCATTTTTTGGTCCAGTAATGTGAGATAATTCACATTACTGGACCAAAAAATAGGCCTGGTCAAAGGTTTCCTATCATAAGCGAGGATGCAGGGGCAGGAAAACCTTCGCTCCCCTCCCCCTGCATCTATTGGAACTGAAAACTTACGAAGAAGCCCTTCTTAGTGCGCTACCAGACCTACAAAGCCTTGGATCAGTTTGGATACAGGGTTTGCGTAGATGAGGATCAGTGCAACAACAAGAGCATAAATGGAAAGAGATTCGATCATAGCAAGACCGATCAGCATGGTAACGGTAACTTTACCGGAAGAATCGGGATTGCGTGCAATACCTTCCACTGCGCCCTTAACTGCCATGCCCTGACCGATACCGCAACCGAAAGCCGCGATGGCGATGCCGAAACCGGCCGCTACTGCAGAATAAACAAAGAAACTAATGCCGGCTGCCTTTTCAGCTCCACCAGCAGGAGCCTCAGCAGCAAAAGCCATAGCGGTCAAACCCAGTACCAGCAACGTCGTCAACAGAGCAACTTTCTTGGACATGAAAAACCTCCTCTTTGGTTAAATGGATTTTGTGGATAAAGCTTTGATATAATACACACGGCCTTCCCGTAACCGCCAGATTTAGAACCCGTTTGAAACTTCCCATGGACTTTGGAACACCCCCCTCAATTCCCCCCCACCTCAAGGAGGGACCGGAGAGGTGTTCGCTGCCAAGGATGGGTTTTCAGACAGGTCGTTAGTGTGCTTCTTCGAGAGCACCCGCAAAATACATCATGGAAAGCAGGCAGAAAATGAACGCCTGGATGAAACCGGTGAACAACCCCAGGAACATCATCGGCAGAGGAGCCAGATAGAGACCGGCAAGGAAGAACAGAATACCGAGCACGAGTTCCTCACCAAACACGTTGCCGAAAAGACGGATGGAGAGGCTGAGAACGCGCGCGATATGACCGATGATTTCAATGGGCATAATGAGAGGGGTCAACCACCAGACGGGCCCCATGAAATGCTTGATATACTTGGCACCGTGAAATTTGACGCCAATCACATGAGTGAAAACAACGACAATGAGGGCGCATGCTGCAGTGGTGTTGATATTGGCCGTAGGGGAGAAAAAGCCGGGAATCATTCCCAGGTAGTTACTGAGGAGAATAAAGAAGCCCAGAGTGGCTATCAGGGGAAAGACGAATCGCCCATGTTCGCCGGTAATGCCGATCATGAACTCTTCGATACCATTGATCACCACTTCAAAAAAATTCTGACCGCCCTCGGGCACCAGCTGGATCCTGCTGACCGCAAGCTTGGCAAGGAGCAAAAGCACTATCATCACCAACCATGTATATGTCACATGCGGTTGAAGCACTTGCTCCAAAAGGGTATGCGCCTCTTCTGCCCCGACCACGGGCAGACCCAACTTTTGAAACAGGATATTCAGGAAAAGAATTGGGTGTTCCATACGTTAACTGTCCCCCCTTTTTGCTGACACGACCAAATACTCCACTCCTCCAACCAAAACGATGCTCAATATCACCACGGACAACCCCACCACAAACGCAATGGGATCGGCCCAACCGTAATACATCACCACAAAGACGAGAAAGAGCGTACCCAAAAACCGCAGGTAATAACTGGCAAAAAGGCCACCTTTGCTGGGGATCTTTCCAGGCGTTCCGAACGCCCTTCCCAATTGCCACTTGAGCACCTGAAAACTGGCCGTAGCAATGGCCCCACCCAAAAACACCCCCACAGCCATTTGGATAGAAAACAACGCCCAAGCCCCAAGCGTCATAACCGCCAGCAGAAAACCATTCACCCATTCGATCCGCCGCAGAAGCTTTTCACTTGGCAGGACATCCCTCACTCTTTTTTTGAATCCTTTTCATCTTCTTTTTGTTGCTTGACGGCGAATCGGTAGTAATTGAGGAATCCCGCAGCTATTCCAAAAACCATAAAGAGCAGGGCAAGCCATGGAAACGTTCCAAAGCGACTGTCCAGCCAGACGCCGATACCAAGGCCGATAAAGATGGAAAAAGCCACCTGGAAACCGATGGTGCTGGCTGCCGCGATCTGTCGAAGATACTTTTTATTTTCTTCTTTCATGGCCCACTTCGTGTAAATGTTCACACAGGTTCCTAGCATAGGTCCCTGGTTCAGTCAATGTTTTTTTCTGAAATTTCATCCCCGGGCCGAATGTTCCCTGACCCGTTCAAAGGCCTGGGCTGCAACCTCAACCGTACGATCCAAATCACTTTTTTCATGAGCCAGGCTTACAAAGAAAGCCTCAAACTGGGAAGGCGCCATGTAGATTCCCCCTTTCAACATTTCCTGAAAGAAAACGGCGTATGCCTGAGTATCGGCTTTGAGTGCGCTCTCAAAATCACATACCTCTTCAGCAGTAAAGAAACCACATCCCAGAGACCCGATCCGGTTCATCCGCACTGAAACACCTGCCGCTTTCGCCCCTTCGGCCAACCCGTGAACCAGGTAATTCGCCTTTTCCTCCAACACTTCATAAATGCCGGCACTGCTCAAAATGTTGAGCGTAGCCAGACCTGCACTCATGGCCAGGGGATTTCCCGATAGGGTCCCCGCCTGGTAGATATCCCCCACGGGGGCCATTTTCATCATGATTTCCCGTTTGCCTCCGTAGGCTCCCACGGGTAGGCCTCCTCCAATGATTTTCCCGAGACAGGTCAGATCCGGAAGAACGCCGAAAACCTCCTGGGCACCTCCAGCGGCCAGACGAAAACCCGAAATCACCTCATCGAAAATCAATACCGTTCCGAATGCGTCGCAAAGTTTTCTCAACCCCTGCAGAAATCCCGGCCTGGGAAGCACCACGCCCATATTGGCCGCCACAGGTTCAACAATGATGGCCGCAACTTCCTTCCCCATACGCTCCATCACTTCCTCGACCTGCCCCAGATCATTGTAAGGGAGCGAAAGAGTGTGCATGACGATTTCCTCCGGTATTCCGGGACTCCCGGGTATACCCAATGTGGCCAATCCGGATCCGGACTGCACCAGAAGGCAATCTCCATGGCCATGGTAACACCCATTGAATTTGATGATTTTTTTTCGTCCGGTATATCCACGGGCCAACCGTATGGCGCTCATGGTCGCCTCCGTTCCAGAACTCACCATGCGAACCATATCGATGGAAGGAACCATTTCGACCACTTTTTGCGCCATGGAAATTTCCAGTTGGGTGGGAATTCCATAAGAAGTTCCCTTCTCGGCCGCTCTCCGCACTGCTTCAACGATGTCGGGATGCGAATGTCCGACGATCAGGGGTCCCCAGGATCCAACATAGTCTATGTAGGTATTGCCATCCTCATCAACCAGGCGGCACCCTCTCGCCTCCTTTACAAAAATAGGGTTCATCCCCACAGCACGGGCAGAACGCACGGGGCTGTTCACTCCCCCGGGGATCCACTTGCATGCTTCCTCGTAAAGCCGTTTGGATTTTTCCCACTCCATGATGTTTTTCCTTTGCAATCATTTATGAAAAAGGCTCATGGTTCATAACTCATGGCTCATGATAACATCGCTTTCCAAGTCAGATCATTTTCATCCCTCGCTCGATGGCTCCAGCACCGTGACATCATATTGATCCAGGTGATAAGTCGAATCCCCCTTGACCACGATACTGGCATGCAACCGCTCTTCCATCTTCTCCAACGGCACTCGCTCTTCATCGTAAAAGCGGGCGGCCACTTCCGGATGGACCACCACAAGGATATTCCGGCCGAAAAGATCCCTGTGATCTCTTTGAAGCTCTCTCAGGATTTCATAACAAACCGTCTGCTTGGATTTGAGATAGCCCTCTCCATCGCAATAGAAGCAGGGCTCGCAAAGTATCTGCCCGATACTCTCCTTGGTGCGCTTGCGAGTCATTTCAATGAGCCCCAGCTCGGACATATTCAGTATATTGGTCTTACTCTTGTCCTTGCGCATGGCGTCTTTGAGGGCATTGCAAACCTTCTCCCGATTGCTCTCCTTTTCCATGTCGATGAAATCAATGATGATGATGCCGCCGATATTGCGCAATCGCAGCTGGTAGGCAATTTCTTTGACCGCCTCCAGGTTGGTCTTGAGAATCGTCTCTTCCAGGTTGCGCTTCCCCACATATCTTCCCGTATTCACATCGATAGCCGTGAGAGCTTCCGTCCGTTCTATGACGATGTATCCTCCGGATTTGAGCCAGATTTTACGGCTCAACGCCCGTTGCACTTCCATTTCTATGCCGTACGCATCGAAAATGGGTTCCTCTCCCTGGTAAAGTTCCACCGCATTCTTGAGAGACGGCATGAAGGTTTCGGTAAAGTTGAGGATTTTTCGATATTCGCTTTCGGAATCGATGATGAGGCGGTCGACTTCCTTGGTGAAGAGATCCCGGACCGCTCGAAGAGTGATATCCAGTTCCTGATAAACCATGGAAGGGACAGCAGCCTGTTCTGCCCGGCGCTGAATATTTTCCCAGAGCTTCATGAGGAAATCCACTTCAGCTTCCAGTTTTTCCGGCTCGGCCCCTTCGGCGACAGTGCGCACGATGAATCCGCAATGGGGAGGTTTGATGGTACACATGAGGTCTCGCAGGCGCTTTCTCTCCTTTTCATTTTCTATGCGCCGGGAGACTCCGACATGATCCATCGTGGGCATGAGAACCAGATGACGCCCCGCCAACGTGATGTGCGTCGTAATTCTGGCTCCCTTGTTTCCAATAGGTTCCTTGGCCACCTGCACCAGAATATCCTGCCCCTCCTGAAGACGGTCTTCAATGGGAATCTCGACATGATTCCGCTGCAGATAAAGGGCGTCACTCAGTTCCTCCTCGGCAGGTTCGGACGGCTCCTCGACGTTCGCTTCTTCTCCCCCCACTTCGCATGCATTCAACAAGACCTCTTCGATTTCCCCCATGGGATGATGAATGTCGCTGACATAAAGAAATGCAGCCTTCTCCAGGTTGATGTCCACAAAGGCCGCCTGCATGCCTGGAAGCACTCTGACGACACGCCCCTTATAGATATTGCTGCCGATACCACGGTCGGAACTGCGTTCGATATAGAATTCTGCAACCTGCCCGTTTTCCACCAGGGCTACACGAGTTTCAAAAAAATCACCATTGATGATGAGCTCTGCCGACATCTTCTCTTTCCTCCACTCCCGCAAGGCGGGATATAGCTGTCTTACAGATCCGGCATCCAGCGAAATGCTCCAATGGTTCCCCCAAAAGATGTTGTAGAATCGCCATAGGCCTGAAGAACATCTGCGTCCCTTCCAGTAGATCCATCTCCAGGGTGGTTGCATCCAGTTCCCGCACATCGAGAAGGACTTCCCTGAGTGTGGCTCTTTTTTCTCCCTTTTTGGTTTTCTTAACGAGCTGCTCCTCCAACCGATCCGACCAGCCGTCGAGGATGCTGCGCACCTCGAACGGGTTCAAACCGGACACGCGGTACGTGGCGCGCCGCTTGTCCGGCTGCATGGTCCGCGTGGTAGACCGACGCACGTCTTCTATGGCCAAACCTTCAGGCAGATGCTGATTGAGTCCGGATTTGACGACAAGGGGATCGAGGCGCTCCGTGAGAGTCAGCCGGGCCTCCGCCACGGTGCTCTCCATTCCGAGCGGCAGGGCATCGGCAAACGAAAGCTTCACATGCGGATGAAATCCCTTGGAATAGGCCGCAGGAAGTCCTGCCCTCCGCACGGCACGACTGAAAGCCTGTGCGACTTCAAGCTGCCCAAAGAAACGGGCTTTCCCCAGCTTGGAGTAGCGGAAGCGGTACGGAAACCCTTCGTCCGTCCCTGGACTTTGAGATTTCCCAGGTCCCGCTGTGAGAGGAATTTCGTCGCGGTGCAATCGAGGCTGAACCGTTTTATGATCACAAACTCCGCACAGGCTGCACCGGTCCCACCGGCAATCGGGGGTGGCTTCTTCGGCCAGGGCCTTCTCATATTCCTTCCACAAGAACCCTTTTTCCACACCTGAAGAGAGATGGTCCCACGGCAGGATTTCTTCCCGCGAGCGTTCGCGCTGGCTGTAAAAGGCAGGATCCATTCCCGTTTCCTCGAAAGCCCGGTCCCAGAGATCCCGGCGAAAAAGCTCCGTCCAACCGTCAAAGCGCACTCCCAGTTCCCACGCACGCTTCAGGGTTTTCCCCAGACGTCGGTCCCCACGAGCAAAAACGCCTTCCAAAATGCTGTGGTCCGGATGATGCCATTTCAAGCGCAATCCCGGTTTTTTCAGCCGCACCTTCAGCTCTCCAAGACGGCTTTCTACAGCCTCCTTAGGAATCTGCGGGGCCCATTGAAAAGGCGTTTGGGGTTTTGGGACAAAGGTCGAAACGGAAACATTGACGGAAGACTTGGAAGGTTTGGCGAGGGACCACACTTTCATACAAAGTTCTACGAGGGCATCCAGGTCCGCCTCGGTTTCCGTAGGCAGGCCCGTCATGAAATAAAGCTTTATGAGGCGCCATCCCAGCCCAAAGGCGCTCTCGGCTGCGGCCAATAGGTCCTCTTCAAGGATCCCCTTATTGATCACGCGGCGCAGCCGATCGCTTCCTGCCTCAGGGGCGAGAGTGAAGCCGGTCTTTCGCACCTTCCGAATCAATTCCATGAGTTCCGGCGTCAGGGTCCCGACGCGCATGGACGGAAAGGAGACCGCTACCTTTTCGTTCGCAAACCGCTCCATGAGAGCTGCAAGCAACGGCTGGATCCGGCAATAATCCCCCGTACTCAACGACAGGAGCGACAACTCTTCGAATCCACTGTTGGCAAGAGCTTTCTCGGCACAATCCAACAGGACCTGCGGGCTCCGTTCGCGGACCGGCCTGTAAATGAAGCTTGCCTGGCAAAAGCGACACCCCCGCGTACAACCGCGGGCAATCTCGAGCCCCAACCGATTGTGTACGATATCCAGCATGGGCACCAGAGGGCGTTCCGGTATAGGAGCGTCGTCATCCAAATCCAGAATCAAACGTTTTCTGACAGAAGTATAATCGCTAAAGCGGGGTTCCACGGCAGCAATAACGCCATCGGAACGATACGATATATCAAAAAAGGAGGGCACATATATTCCCTCGATTCTTCGAATGTTTTCCAGAAATTCCTGTCGAGTCCCCTTCGATGCCTTCCATTTTTCGAAAGCATCTACCAGCTCCACCAGCACCTCTTCGGCTTCCCCCAAAACAAAAAAATCGAAAAATTCCGCTATAGGCTCGGGATTGAAAGCACAAGGTCCACCGCCGATGACCCAAGGGTGCTCCAGGTTCCGGTCCCTGGCTTCAAGAGGAATCCCCCCCAGATCCAAAATCGTCAGGATATTGCTATAGCTCAGCTCGTACTGAAGACTGAACCCCACAAAGTCAAATTCATCAAGGGGATGCTCGCTCTCTACTCCGCCAAGCGGCTCGGCCAGCTCTCTCAACCTGCTCTCGAAATCCTGCCAGGGCGCATACACCCGGTCCGCCATGACATGCTCCATCCCGTTCAAAACATGGTAGAGCAATCGCAGGCCCAGATGGCTCAACCCCACTTCATAGACATCGGGAAATGCCAGCGCAAACCGCACACGGGCCTCATCGAAACTCTTTCGATAAGCGTTGATTTCCCCCCCGATATAGCGCCCCGGCTTTTCGATGCCGTACAAGGACCTTTCCAACATAAACCAAAACTCCAAACTTCTGGAAAACGCCTGAAAACCCTCCCAGCCTCTTTTTTCAAGAGAGACGCCTCACCCTCATTTCCCACGAAAAAACCGAGACCATTGGGAATGTCCGGGTCGGAAGCTTCTTTGAAATGAACTTTCAGACCATCTTCAAATCAACTATGCCCGCTTGTACAAAGGAGACATGGCCCGCAGCATAGTCACCACGTGAGAGAGAGTATCCACGGCCTGTTGAACTTCTTCTTCCGTGTTTTCCTCCCCCAGGGTAAAAAGCAATGTGCCCAGCGCTTCTCCGCCCAAAGCGCCCATGGCTTCCAGCACGTGAGATGCCTTGGCGGTGATGGACATACAGGCCGAAGCCCCTGCCACACTGATCCCACGCAAATCCATATGCAGCAGCAACGCCTCACCCTCAACGAAACGGATGGAAACATTCACAAGGCCGGGGATATGCTCTTCCGGATGCCCATTGAACTTGATCTGATCGACATGGTCGGCAATCCCCTTTCGAAGCAGATCTTCTAAATGCTTACAAGTCGCCATGCGGTGAGGCAGATTCTGCAGGGCCAACTCCGCCGCCTTGCCCATTCCAACGATACCGGCAACATTCTCGGTTCCCGTACGGCGTCCGTCTTCCTGTCCGCCACCGTGAAAGAGAGGCCATAGCTGGACCCCCTTTTTGCAATAGAGCGCTCCGGTACCCTTGGGGCCTCCAAACTGGCTCGCAGCAAAGCTGAAGAGATCAACGCCCAGGTCCCTGACATCCACGGGAATGCGCCCTACCGAAGCGACGGCATCGGAATGGAACGGAATTCCCTTTTCTTTTGTATAATAAGCAATTTCTTTCAACGGCTGAATGGTGCCCACTTCATTGTTGGCATGCATGATGGAAACCAGGGCGGTATCCTCGCGCAGAGCCTTTTTCACATCCCCGGGATTCACCTGCCCGTAGGAATCGACGGGTATTTCAGTGACTTCGAACCCAAACCGTTCGAGCGCCTTGGCAGAATACAATACAGAATAATGTTCCACTGCGGAAACGACGATGTGCCTTTTTTCCTTCATCCTATGGAAAGCCGTTCCCTTGATGGCAAGATTGTTGGATTCCGTCCCACAAGAAGTGAAAATGATCTCTTCTGGCTCGGCCCCGACCAAGCGGGCCACCTGTTCCCGGCTCTTGAAAAGAGCTTCCTGAGGTTCTTCGCCATCGTGATGAATGCTCGCCGGATTTCCAAAATACTCTCGCAGGAAAGGCTCCATAGCTTCCACGACTTCCGGAGCCACAGGGGTTCCCGCAATATGATCCATATAGATCCGCTTGTTCTCCATTTGACCCAATTCCTCCATTTCTCTTCTTCTATAAACTCCAATATAGACAAAAACTGAAAAATCTTTCATTCAGCCACGAGACAAAATCGGGATAGCACCAAAAAGCCCAAAACATTCGTTTATACTTTTCACACTCAAAAAGAGTCAACAGAAAAGCACCGACATGTGTTTGACGCCCGCAAGCTCTGCGGATCCAATGCACCGAAGCCAACCCGCTGCGATTCCATGCGATGTAAGAACCGGGTTCCATAGATTTCTCCTTGCAATCTTTTCTTGAGCATGCTAAGCAATATGCGATTTTTCGGCGATTCAGGATAGGCTTGATAACCTGGAACTTTTTAGGGAAATCGGATGTTTGGCACCAGGGTATGGCCATACCACATCTCGAACTGGAATTAGGAGGAAAGATTATGAAGGTATTTTTGGGTGGGGTTGTTGCAGCATTTTTGGGTCTTATCGGTATTTTGATTTTTTTTGGCCCGTTCCTGCATCTTTTGGCGGGCGCTTTGCCGTTGATGCTCTTGCTCGGCGGTGCTATGGCCGCATATCTTGGCTATGACGAAGTAAAAGACAAGATCCCGTTCCCCAAGAACAAGCCGTCCGAAGAATCAGAAGCCGGTTCTGAAAGTACTTACAAGGCAGAAGCTGAAAAATACAAGCAAGAAGCCGAAAGACTGAAAGCCGAACTCGAAAAAACCAAGGCTGAGAGCTAGGATTTATCCTTACATTTCATTTTATCGCATTCATATGGAAGCCGCCTCTTTTTCATTGAGGCGGCTTTTTTGGCTTCTATTTCCCCTCCTCACGGATGAGCCAGCGTCCAGTTTTCCCCCCAGCCCATATCGACTTTGAGGGGCACACGGAGCTCCCAGACATTTTCCATTTTTTCCCGAATCAGGTTCCTGACGACATCGAGTTCTTTCATGGGAACCTCGAAAACCAGTTCGTCATGCACCTGTAAAAGCATCTTCGCCTTGAATCCACTCTTCTCCAGAGCCCCATGAATATCGATCATGGCTTTTTTTATCAGATCCGCCGCGGTTCCCTGAATGGGAGTATTGATGGCCAGACGCTCTCCCTGCTGCCTCAGGGTATAATTGCGACTCTGCAGTTCCGGAATGGACCGCCTTCTTCCCAGGAGCGTTTCGCAATACCCCCGCTGACGCGTTTCCTCGATCAGCCGTTCGATATACCGTTTCACTCCCCGGTACCGGTCGAAATAGCGATCTATGGAAGCTTTCGCCAGTTTGTTGCTGATCCCGAGCCGGCGCGCCAGTCCGAAGGCTCCCATGCCATAGATGATTCCGAAATTGATCGTCTTCGCCTGCCGCCTCATTTCGGGAGTGACCTCATGCGGAGGAATGTTGAACATTTCGGCGGCGGTCCGCCGGTGTATATCGGCTCCCGCATGAAAGGCTTCCACAAGGTGTTCGTCCCGGCTGTAGTGCGCCAGTATGCGCAATTCAATTTGCGAGTAGTCCGCAGAAAGGAGCACATGCCCCGGTGGAGCCACAAAAGCCTCACGGATTTTCCTGCCTTCTTCCGTCCGGATGGGAATATTTTGAAGGTTGGGGTCTGAACTGCTGAGCCGGCCGGTGGCGGTGACGGTCTGGTTGTAAGAAGTGTGAATGCGCCCCGTCTCGGGATGCACCAGCTTGATGAGTGAGTCCGCATAGGTTCCCTTCAGCTTCGCCAGGGTCCGATAATTGAGGATGTGCTCGACGACGGGATGTTCTCCCGCCAGTTCCTCCAGCACATTCACATCCGTGGAAGGACCGGTTTTCGTCTTTTTCACCACTCTGAGACCCAATTTTTCGAAAAGAATATAAGCCAGCTGTTTCGGGGACTGGATATTGAATTCCTCTTTGGCCAGGTCATAAATTATGGCCGCTTCACGGTCCAACGCCTTTTCAAAATCGACGGAAAGCGTTTCGAGCCTTTGAACATCCACCAGGATGCCCTGGTATTCCATCCTGGCAAGAACCTCTATGAGGGGCAGCTCCAGGGATACATAAAGATCTTCGAACCCCTCTTCCTTCAGTTTGCGTTTGAGGATGGGCACGAGCCGCCAAGTCGTCTCGGCATCCTCACAGGCATACTCGGCGGCGACATCCACCGACACTTCTGCAAAACCTATTTGAGACTTCCCCTTGCCCGTCACCTCCTGGTAGGAAATCATGTTTTCCCCGAGATGCTCCGCTGCGATGCGATCCAGGCTGTGCGAATGCTTGCCTGGGTCGAGCAGGTAACTGGCCACCATCGTGTCAAATACGATTCCCTTCAAATCTATGCCGTGCCGTTTGAAGACCACCCACTCGTACTTGATGTTTTGACCGACCTTTCCGGGTTTTTCTCCACTCAGAACCGACGCCAGGGCTTTCAATACAACTTTTTCGGAAAGCTGGTTTCCCGCCTCCTTTCCCGAGTGGTTGAGGGGGATGTAACAGGCATGGTGGTCGGCATGGCTCAACGCCACTCCCACCAGTTCCGCCCGCATGGGGTCCCTGGAAGTGGTTTCAAGATCGATGGAAAAACAGTCGAGCGCTTTGATTTCTTCCATCAATCGGAACAGATCTTTCTCATCTCGAATGATCTTGTCCCTGCGGAGGCTTTCAGTACCTTCACCCGCAGTATTCGAAGAAACCTCCTGGAAATCTTCCCACGACTGCCGAAGAGTCTCCAGAAGATTCTTAAAATCCAGCTCTTCGTAAAGCTTGAACAGCTCGGACTTCATGGGCTCACCGGCTACGAAGGAATCGATTTCACGGGACAGGGGCACATCTTCCTTAAAAGAGACCAGTTGCCTGGAAAGATAGGCCAATTCTCGATTCTCTTGCAGTTTTTTGCGCACCGAAGGTGGAGAGACTTCTTCCAGATGAGCGTACAATCCATCCAGGGTTTCCCATTGCTGGAGCAGCTTCTGCGCCGTCTTGTCCCCAACCCCCTTCACGCCGGGCACATTGTCGGAGCTGTCTCCCACCAAAGCCAGGTAATCCCCCATCCGCCGGGGCTCCACTCCGAATTTTTCCTTCACCTCGTCTTCCGTGAAGACCCTGTCCTTCTGAGTGTCCCACTGCCGGATGAACGGGCTTTCAATCAACTGGTGCAGATCCTTGTCGCCGGAAACAATGACCACTTCCAACCCCTGATCCCTCCCCCAGTGCGCGAGGGTCGCGATGAGGTCATCGGCTTCATAGCCCAGCATCTCCATCTGGGGAATGCCGTGGAACCGGACCAGGTTCTTGATGTATGGAACCTGCACAATGAGGTCCTCTGGCATCTTCTGGCGTGTCGCCTTGTACGCTTCGTACATTTCATGGCGGAAGTTGGGGCCGGGGGCGTCAAATACGACGCAAATATAATCGGGCTTCCTTTCGCGAATGACCTTGAGAAGCATCTGGGCAAATCCGTAGATGGCCTGAGTGGGCATGCCCTTGGCATTACTGAGACGCCCGATGGCGTAAAAAGCGCGATAGATGTAAGAACTCCCGTCGATGAGGTAAAAGCTCTTCTTTTCTTCCGTCATTTTATGATCCGTCTTTTTGCACAGCCAGTGTCTGCAGGAGGGTCGAAGACCCCGGCATCGCATTCAAAGGGGGAGGCAAATATGCCAGGTTCACGTGACTCATGGCATGGAAAACGTTTCCACGCACCTTGGGACTTTTCCGATAGAGGGAATCCAGAAGGGTTCGAATTTCCATGCGCTTGTTTTTGTTTGAGGATGGGCAGCCATTGCGAATCACCGGAATATTCAATCTTCGACTCAGCCGCTCCACTTTCTCGGCCGGCACCAGGGCCAGGGGCCGAATGACCGTCACTTCGCCGTTGAAGAATTCCTGTTTGGGAAGCATCGCGGCCACCTGAGCTCCATAACAGATATTGATGAAAAAGGTTTCAATGAAATCATCCTGGTTATGACCGAAAGCGAGCTTACGGCACCCCAGTTCGTGCGCTTTTTTGAAAAGAGTCGTTCGTCTGAGGCGGGCACAGAGGAAACACGGGTTTTCCCGGTTCTCGGGACCATGAGCCTTCACTCCGTGATCCGTTCGGATGATTTCGTGACGAAAACCCTCTCTCTTGAAATAATCTTCCAGGAGACCCGCAGATTCCGTTTCGAAACCCGGATCCACATGGACGGCTACGAGATCGTAGCGGATGGGAAGCCTGGAAAGACGCTCCCTCAGCAACCACAGGAGGAGCATGCTGTCTTTGCCTCCCGAAACCGCCACAACAATGGTTTCTCCATCTTCAATCAAACCATAATGATGGATGGCCTTGCCCACGAGGCGCCGCACTTCCTGATCGATAAATGCCATTTTAATCCTTTGCAACTCCCGGAAAAATGGTTCGATATCCAAATCACCCCATCCGGCGATCGAATTCTGAGCCCTGAAGGTTGAGATGCTCCACGGCATTCTTGATGCCCGCAAGGGTGAGATCTTCCATATGAAAAAGACGGCCGATACGCGAAATGGTGGTGCTGTGCCACTCCCAGCGATCCCTGGGGATGGGATTCAACCAGACGCTTGCGGGAAAGGCTTCACGCATCTCCTTCAACCACTCCCACCCCGGCCTGCGTTCAGTGGTGTGGATATCGAGCGAACCATATGCGGCCATGAGCTCGGAAGGCGCCATGTTCGCATCTCCGATGACGATGAGGCGGGTGCTTTTGCTTTCTCCCAGAAAAGCGTCCCATTTTAAGGGTTCCGTGCGCAGAAGATCCCGGTAGACGACGCCGTAGACGCAGTTGTGAAAATAATAGGTATTCACATCCCGAAAGAGTCCCCGGATCTTGTTGAAAACGGTCTTCACGAGAGCGACATGGGGCATCATGGAATAGCCGCCGTTGTCGAGCAAGATGACCAGACGCAAACGGTTCCGCAATTCCCGCCGAAAGATCAGTTCGATCTCACCGCCGTTGCGCGCCGTTCTCGCGATGGTCGCATCGATATCCAGTTCCACTTCGGGCCCGGTCGGGCGCAGGCTTCTAAGGGAAGTCAGAACCTGCCCCAGATTCACTGCAGCCAGAGTGGACTTTTCACTGTAATTGACAAATCCTCTCTTTTCGATGACCTTTTGAGCCGTCCCGTAAAGCCCCTTCCCGTAAACACGGACGCCTCCACCCTTCCTTCCGCTATGCCCGAACAGCGATGTTCCCCGTGTTCCGACCCAGGTATTGCCTCCATGGTGTTCTCCCTGCTGTGCCAGTACGGTCTCCCAGAAACGGGCGAGCAATTCCTCGGTCTCCATCTCCTGAAGGGCTTCAGGGGAGAGGCGCCCGCTCTCCATCTCGTCGCGCAGCCAATCCTGAAAAGGCTTTCCCGCCATCAGATCTTCCCAGCCGGCCGGATTTTCGATTCCGTCAGCCCCCAAAAAGAAAGCCCTGAAGGCCTGCTCAAAAAGGTCGTAGTGTTCCACGTGTTTTACAAAAATGAGCCGCGCCAGCAAAAAAAGCCGATCCAGGTCCGGCGCCAACCCGCGCCGCAGGGCACGGTAAAACTCCAGGATGTACTGAACACTGACGGGAATGCCCGCTTCTTTCAACTGATAAATAAAGCCGATCATGAAAACACCCCGGTGGCTTTCCGGCGACTCAGAACCGCGTCTCTCTCCTGATGCCTTTGAATTTCAATATATCCTGTGTGCGTTTGAGCAGGGTGCCGATGTGAGCCGTATCCCTGCCTGCACCAGGTGCCCGAGTTCCCGACTTCCACATGGACCCGATCCAGTCGAGCAACTCGGCCGTAGCGGGGGGTTTTTCAAACCCCTGCTCTCTCAAGCGATAGAACGTCATCAAGGAGGCTTCCAGGAAAGACTCGGGAAGATCGGGAAAGTGCAACCGCACGATCCGGGTCATCTCGTCGGGGGGAGGAAAAGGGATATAGTGACAGAAGCAGCGCCGCAAAAAGGGATCGGAAAGCTCCCGCTTGGCATTGCTCGTGATGATGATGACCGGCTTTTGACGCGCCTGCACCTTGTGGTTGATTTCGCGGATAATGAACGAACCGTCCTCCAGGACATCCAGCAGATTGTCCTGAGTGTCCGAATCCGTTTTATCGATTTCATCCAGTAAAAGCACCCGGCGGTCTTCCGCCAGGAAGGCCCGCCCGATGGGGCCGAACCGCAGATAATCCCAGATATTGTTCACATCGCGCCCCGTCTCTCCACTGCCGAAACGCGAATCGTTCAGACGCAAAACGGTGTCGTAGACGTAGCACAGTTCTTCTCCCTTGAAAGTGGATTTGCATCGCGCCTCTTCCATTTCAAGGCCAAGAGATCGGGAAACTTCAAAAGCGAGCTGAGTCTTTCCCGTTCCTGCTTCACCCGTCAGAAGAAGAGGTTTTTCCATCGCAATGGCGATATTGACAATTTCCCGCAGTTCGGGATTCAGGTAGTAGCGATCGCTTCCTTCAAATTCTGTCATCATTCACTCCAAAAGCGGGACCGGAGGTTGGATACCCGCTATCGCACCAAATTTTCCAGGGTGTCGTACCCGAATTACCGTTTCGGATAACCTTTCCAATCACGCATCATAGTCAAAAGCGCTCGCATTGACAATGCAGAGAAGTCCCGTGAACCGACAAAACACCGACCTCCGGAAGGAGTGCAGGCACCCGCCATTTATCATTTTTCCATGGCCGATGCCCTTCGGTGGACAAAAAGAAAAACAACATCTTCAAAAAAAGCCTTGACACCGAAGCGGAATTTATTGTAGATAGCAGACCTCTTCCGGTTGTTGCATATGCGCCCGTAGCTCAGTTGGATAGAGCGTCGGACTTCGAATCCGCAGGCCGCAGGTTCGAATCCTGCCGGGCGTACCAGGAAGGCAGATGAAATTCAATATGGGCCGTTAGCTCAACGGTAGAGCAGCTGACTCTTAATCAGGAGGTTCGGGGTTCGAGACCCTGACGGCCCACCAGTAAATTCAAGGGGTTACAGGTTATGCCTGTTTCCCCTTTTTTGTTGCGTACATTCAACCAGGAATTTACAGACGGAAGGAGGCAAAATCCTCCAAAAGACAACGAATACGAAAGGATGTTTTTCCCGAATCTCTCGAGGTCTCTTCCGATCCGGTAAAAGATCATGCTTCAGAAAACCTTGCCCTCTTGCGCCATATTGTTTTGAATCTCCTCCGAGAAGAAAAGACAGCTAGCACCAGGACAATAATGGCTACCGCCTCTCATCCCCGTTTCCCCACCCAGTCTCTGAGGAGATCCACAAATTCGGCAGGAAGGATTGTCGGCTGCCCAGAGAAACGTACACAGACCATGTTGAGAATAGCTCTGGTGCAAAGCACCGGGTTTTCCTCCTCCTCACAACGGTAAATGATCTGAGAGAATGCAAGGCTCCGCGTGCGCCACCACTGAATTCCCGTATGGATCTCGATGAGATCATCGTAACGGAGGGATTTCCTATAGGTGCAGGAAGCCTCCACAATCGTGAGGTGCAACTGCCGATCCATGAACCATCGATATGGATAGCCCAGCTCGCGAAGGAAGTCCTCCCTGGCCAGCTCGAAAAGGTGATAGTAATTACCATGATATACAGCCTGCCCGATATCCACCTCAAAAAGCGGAACCCGCATCCGAGTCTTGTGCCAAACCTCAGGCGCTTTATCTTGAGTATTGCTATCCATCTCTATCCTCACTCCTGTCGAGCAGGACCCGACTTTGATCAACCCTCTCCGCACCGGCCATTCCAACTGGCTTTCATCCTCAGCCCTTATAATTTCGGGCAAAGAAAATATCAGAAAGATTTGCCTACGAGAAGAATCTTCTGAAGGCCCCGGAGTTCGCCTTTATGCTGGTAACACCAAGCGTCCTGCTTTCTTGACATGACCCATATGCCTTGGAAAATATACTTCAAAGGGGGTTCCATTCCCAAGTTCACTGTAGACATTGATGAAGCCTTTGTTTTGTTTGACTATGCCACGATGCCATCGTCATTCAGAATAATCGATATAAAATCACCGGGAAGGGGAATCCCGCATGTTCCGCACAGTAGTCATTATCGAAGGTGATATTTCTTGTTTCGGCTGGCGGCTTCCGGCGCGTACTCCCAGTCGATTACATACAGAGCATCATAGTAAGTGGAAATGGTTTTAAAATCAGAAAATAAGACCTTCCTCCGCTGTATTCCTGAAATTATTCACTCTTACCGCCCAGGCCCCCTCAGTTTCCTGGTTTCCGGCTCGGCACATCTGCTGTTCCACTCTCAGTCTGTATACGGGTAACTTAGGCTTCAGCATACTTGTTTCAAGGGTTTCTCCCCAAACGTGGACTAAAGAGCCACATACCTTATACTTTCAGCCAGACACACCGTACAGGCATCACAGAGGTAAGATACAGAATTTTTCGCGCGTAAACGCCGGATTTATAAAGTACATCCCTCGTTTATACGAAAACAGGTATCGCAAGTAACAATTTCAGTTATCACGCAGATTCCATCATAATCATATCAGCCTGGCACCACCATCAATCACATTTACCGTACCGGTCATGTATGGACTTGCCATCAGCCACAGATAAGCCGACGCAACCTCATCCATGGAAGCCAGCCTCCTCAGGGGAAACTGATTGGCACGTTCCTGCACTCGCTTGGGTTTGGGTTCAACAAACCCAGGGCTCACAACATTTACTCTCAATGGGGCCAACTCGACAGCCAAGACTCGGCAGAGGGTTTCCGTGGCGCTGTTGATGATTGCCATGGTAGAAGCCCCTTTATATATCTTCTCACCGGCAATTCCACTTGTCAGAGTAATGCTGCCAGTCTCTCGGATGTGGTGTTGAGCCACTTGAATGAGCCGGTATTGCCCCCAAAACTTTGTCTCAAAGGCCCGCTTTGCCTCATCGATGTCCATGGTTTCAAATGGTGATGGGGTGGTCTCCGGCCTGACTGAAATAACAAGGTGATCAATTACACCTATTGCTTCAAATAATCGCGGAGGATCTTCAGGGGAGGTGATATCGAAAGCATGGGTTTCAATTGACTCACCAGGCAAATCCGGCAATGCCCCCACCCGTTCCGATGCCTTACGCGAGGCTATCAAGACATGTGCCCCATTTTGCAGGGCATGTCTTGCCACAGCAAGCCCGATCCCCGAGCTTCCCCCTACGACCAGTATTCTTTTTTCATTAAGCATATTGTTCATCTTCATCACCCAAAGCACTATAGGGCGCAAGATCCCCTGCGGAGCGACGGCCAATCTCTCCTGGCCGGCAGGTGAATCCGCGTGGTTTTTCCGCGCCGCGCATGGCGCGGAAACAAGTAGTGGTTCATCCTTACATCACTCCAATTGGAAGGATCTGCAAAAATCTAAAGGGCAATACTTCTTGATGCGTGACCGGTTCAGAACCTTTGCCAAATGTGTAAAAAATACATGAACCATCAAGAACGGCCACAGGTTATACCGTGAACGGGTGAAATCTGGACCAAGCTTGGGAGTGAGGGCAGGACGCCCTCACTCCCAGGATAAGGCGGAAAGTCCGGATCTAAGGCGTTCATAATATAAACCGACAGCTCAATCCTATGCTCTCACGATGCAAACTTTGTCAATCAGGAGATTCCCGATATTTGATGCTTTTTGATCGAGAATGAGCCTTGTTCATAAGGGTGGAGTGGAGAACGGAATTGACCGGACCATGTGGGGAGAGTACCTTGCACTGAACTGCTGGAACGGCAAGGATTCAAGACCTGGTAGTTTCGTTTTGAAGGAACTCTACTGATGATCCGCATTCCAGCATAGAGGTTTCGAACCTTACCCGCAGTCTTTGGCCGGCTGCTCTGACTTCAAGCCCTCAACGCTTTTAAAGAGCATCGCAAATAAGCCGGGACATTGAAGGACGAGTCGCCTGGCTTCAGTATGACAATTGCAGTCACCACAGACCACACAGGACAAGAGACATTCCATGACCATTGAAACGCACTCCCAACTTGCCGGGTTCATCTGGAGCATTTACAATCTTTTTCGCGGCCAAAGATGACTTGACTATCCGCAGTTTCCGGCCGATGGAGGATTCACCGGCGGCTGGAGGGGGATGAGGGCAAATCCCACCAAGTCCTTGCGTGGTTCCTGGAGCCGGTCGACCTTGCCCGCTCCACCTGGAACAATATCTGTTGTGAACCCATGAGATAGTTTTTCGGGTGGTAAGAAATGGTCGGGGTGGGCGCCTCAGAGTTCAGCCTGAAAAGTCGAATTCTCAGAGAGAGCTTTCTCTTGACCTGTGCATTTCAATCGCAATTGAGGATACGCTATTGTTGATATCCGGCTTCTCTTACGCCTTTGGCTCTGCCTTCTTTGCGGCCACTTCGGATGCATTGGCCAAACAGGCACTGCGCAGCCATTCGACAATTGTCACCGCCTGGGTAAGGCTCGCCTACGCCTCCCCTTTTCTTCTGCCTTTTCTCTATTTCATTCCCATCCCTCCGCTTGATCGGATCTTTTGGATCACCATTCTTCTGTTGCTTCCCCTGGAAGCAGGCGCCATCATCCTCTACATGAAGGCCCTGCATATCTCTCCCCTTTCTCTGACGGTCCCGTTCCTCTCCTTCAGCCCGGCCTTCACTATCTTTACATCTTTTCTCATCCTCGGTGAACAACCCGATTCCTCAGGGATTATGGGAATTTCTCTCATTATGGTCGGCGCTTATCTATTGAACGTACATCTTTCGAGAAAAGGCGTTCTTCAACCTCTTCGCGCGGTCATGACAGAGCGTGGATCATTGCTCATGATCCTGGTCGCCTTCATCTACAGCATCACCTCAAGCCTCGGCAAGATGGCCATCCAGCACTCGAGCCCCGCCTTTATGGGCATCATCTATCTTCCGCTGGTTTCCTTTTCTTTACTTCCATTTGCGGTGCGAAATGGCATGCGGGTTTCAGCTTTGCGCTCGGGCGGTACCCTCTTTTTCCTCATCGGCATAAGCCAGGCGTTCATGGCTTTATGCCACTTTAAGGCCATTTCCATGATTTTGGTCTCCTATATGATATCGGTAAAGCGGATGAGTATTCTTCTAAGTGTGCTTCTTGGCGGGATCTTTTTTCATGAGGAGCATCTGAAGGAAAGGCTTGCCGGAAGCCTTCTGATGCTGCTGGGGGTCGTACTCATTGTACTCTAGCGCAACGATGAAGTGAAAAACCTATCGCTTCTCTTAACATAGTTCCCATAAGACCGGATATATTTAAAATATTCATATGATATGCGTTATGCGAGATCCTTCCACCAAGCCGAGTATTTTGGCAAGATTTGGATGGCGGCTAACCATTTCCACCAACTTCCAATTAACAGTGCACTTGGGCGTTGGAACCATATTGGGCATTAGGATAGAGCAGAAATAGACCTATAGATTGCCAATTCCAAATATCCTTGTAAGAAACGAAGAGTTTGCTTCCATGTGTAATGGAGATCCCATTGTTCAGATTTTGGGATTTTCCGCCGGGCACTGAAATCGTATCCTTTAGATCCCTGCAAAGCCTCCCACAGACATCCTCGTTCCGTGAAATCACAGAAAGCATGCAGGATCGCAATCACCCAACCTCTATAAATGTGCAATTTGACGTGCACAATCAGAGAGCCTTGTTCCGCTCGTTGAAATCTGAATGCCTTGTCTAGCTGAGCAGATTGTTCGGATTTTCGGCCGGGAGGATTTTAATTCATTGATCATGAGCTATGCTTTGAATGTGATAGATCAGCTCCCCAGGAGATATGAGATGATGCTTATCCAAAAACCATATTGACAAAAATCAATACACTAAGTATATTCTCCATTGCCGATATGCTATCAGGAGATCTCACGATGAACGAATTCATTAAGGTCATGAAGGCTCTATCCGACCCGAACCGGGTAAAGATCCTCAAGATGCTCCAGTACAAATCGCTGTGCGTCTGTGAGATGCAAGCGGCTCTGGGCATAGCGCAGCCGACAGTTTCCAACCATCTGAAGGTCCTCGAAGACGCGGGGCTTGTCACCTATTGCAAAAACGGTCTGTGGGTCAACTACTCCCTGGCCGATGGGAACAGCAGCCCATACTCGGCATCGCTTCTCGGAAATCTCAAGCACTGGCTCAAGGACGACCCGGAAATCAGCAACATCATCGAAAGTCTTCCCGGCATCCGGCGGGAGGATATCTGCAAGAAGGATTGAAAGGCTTGGAGGAGAACCGGAAGGAGATAACAGATGGCAGAAAAGGATATCACACAGATCCACGTAGCCAATTGCTCAGTGGGCATTATTGGCATCAAACGGCTCGTGGAGAGAATGGCCCAAACCCATGCCAGTAAGACCGATGAGGAAGTCCAATCCTTTATGCTCGACCAGCTCGGAAAGGACAACTACATCCCGAACAGCGCAAAGGATAGCTATGGCAAAGCCTTCGTGCGGGAATTTCGAAAATTCCTCGGACAGTCCCACGCGGAGGATACCCCCCGCGGGCTCGATATCAAAGTCCTCGGTGCGGGCTGCACCCAGTGCCATAGTTTGACACAGATGGTAATGGAAGTGCTCACGGAGCTCGAGATCCCTGCTGGTGTCGATCACATTACGGACCTTAAGGAAATAGCCAGGTACGGTGTGATGGGCTCTCCGGCTCTTGTGATCAACGGCAAAGTTATGGTTGTGGGAAGTGTTCCT
Source organism: Desulforhabdus amnigena (assembly GCF_027925305.1). Taxonomy (NCBI): domain Bacteria; kingdom Pseudomonadati; phylum Thermodesulfobacteriota; class Syntrophobacteria; order Syntrophobacterales; family Syntrophobacteraceae; genus Desulforhabdus; species Desulforhabdus amnigena. Next base: position 2,523,448 of record NZ_BSDR01000001.1, read on the forward strand.
CCAAGGGACAGGGTCAGAAAGTGGCTCGCTGAAGCCCGATAAGTTCTTACAAGGAAAACAAGGCCATGAAAGCAAATGAAGGAAAAAGTTGTTGCTGCAGTCCTGAAAGTTGTCTTGACTCCACCTCGGAAGAGGTGCGCTCCAATGGCGGCAGATCCCTAACCCTGAGATATCTTATGTACAGCATCCCGCTGCTGGCGGCCTGGTGGATCGTTTACCGGAACCTTGAACCCTTCGCCAAGCTGTTCACCTATAAGCTCCTCCACCTGCCCGTTGACAGGCATCTCAGCAGCGCCGTCGAATTTTTCGTCTTCGAGGCGCCCAAAGTGCTCATGCTGCTCACTCTGGTGGTGTTTGGAGTCGGCATCGTGCGATCCTTTTTCACTCCGGAGCGCACCCGGAAAATCCTGGCGGGAAGGCGTGAGTCGGCGGGAAATGTGCTGGCGGCTCTCCTTGGAATTGTGACTCCCTTTTGCTCCTGTTCGGCCGTGCCGCTTTTTATTGGCTTTGTCACCACCGGAGTGCCCCTTGGTGTGACCTTCTCTTTTCTCATTTCGGCCCCCATGGTGAATGAGATCGCTTTGGTGCTCCTCTACGGGCTTTTCGGATGGAAGGTTGCCGCAATCTATCTTAGCACAGGGCTTGTTATCGCCATGATTGCCGGCTGGACCATAGGCAGATTCCACATGGAGCACCACCTCGAGGAGTGGGTTTTCCAGATCCAGGCAGCGGAAAGCGGATACGAGGAGCCGCGCAAAAGCTGGGCGGAGCGCATTCAGTACGGCGCGGATGCGGTGCGGGACATTGTCGGCAAGGTTTGGCTGTATGTGATTTTGGGTATAGCCGTCGGGGCGGGAATCCACGGCTATGTCCCACAAGGGTTTATGGCTTCCTTAATGGGCAAGAGCGCATGGTGGGCGGTTCCGGTCTCCATCCTCATCGGCATTCCCATGTACTCCAATGCGGCAGGGATCATCCCGATTGTGCATGCGCTCATTGAGAAGGGAGCAGCATTGGGGACGGTGCTCGCCTTCATGATGTCGGTGATTGCGCTCTCACTTCCCGAAGCGATCATTTTGCGAAAAGTGCTCAAGCCCACCCTCATTGCAACCTTTTTCGGAGTGGTTGGCTTTGGCATTCTCATAGTGGGTTACCTGTTCAACCTGTTGACCTGAGAGCTCAGATCCAGTGTAACCTATCAATTGGTCAAAACGCCTTACGAAGGGAGAAAAATCGATGGTCATCAAAGTACTTGGTCCTGGATGCAAGAAGTGTCATGAAACGGAAAAAGTGGTTCGGGAGGCGGTTGCCGAGGCGGGCTCCGATGCAACTGTAGAATACATCACGGATTTAGCCGAGATCGCAAAGCACGGGATCTTTGCCACTCCGGCCGTCATCGTAGACGGGACCGCCAAATGCGTGGGAAAAGTCCCTTCGAAGGCCGATGTGAAGGGGTGGCTTGGAAAGTAAACAGGTTAGACCCAAACAAGGGAGACAGCGATGGCTGGGGAGTGTTGTGCATCTGGTTCAAACGTGATGATCCTTGCCTGCTCCGGAGGCTCCAACGTTGGGCAGCTCTCGAACCGGGCGGCTGTGGAACTGACACAGGAGGGAGTCGGGAAGATGTTTTGCTTAGCGGGAATAGGCGGTCAGCTCAGTGGGTTCGTTCAGTCGGCAAAGGACGTACCCAGCATGGTGGTAATCGATGGCTGCTCGCTCGCATGCGTCAAGGCGTGCCTCGAGAATGCTCAGGTGCCGATGAAGACCTACCTCGTTTTGACGGACCTTGGTATCGAGAAGAACAAAGATTTGGACCTCAAACCGGAAGAAGTTCTCAAGGTTAAACAAGCTGTAAAGGAGGCTCTCGCCAAAGCGTGAGCAGTCTTCGGGTTGAACATATTTAATGTACGGAGGGTCCTATGTTGCTGAGAGGTTACCGAAAAGAGATCGTTCGCCCCGAGTGCAGGCCCGAAGCCCAATCGGTGCACTGTATCGCTTAGCTTGTGATGAGGACATCACCCAGGTGATTCCCTACCTTAACGCAGTGCTTGGAGGCTTTCAGTACCTTAAGGACCCTCCTTCCGTCTCCTTCAAGGTCCGGAAGACTGCCCGCCCCTTGCACCGGAGAGCAAGGCCAGGCTTGAGGTCTACCTCCAGCAGTTCCAGTTCGAATAGAAGCAATGGAGATACGCAATGGAGAAACTGAGAATTCTGTATTTGTGCACGGGAAACTCCTGTCGCAGTCAAATGGCTGAGGGTTGGACACGCCACTTGAAGGGAGACGTCATGAATGCCTGGTCCGCAGGCGTAGAGCCGCACGGAGTGGACCCCAGGGCTGTCAAGGCCATGGCTGAGGCCGGAGTCAATATCTCAAGGCAGACTTCCAAACATATCGACACCCTGGGTGATATGGAATTCGATTTCGTGGTAACCCTTTGCGGCCATGCCCAGCAGTCTTGCCCTGTCTTCCCCGCCAAAACCAGAGTGCTGCATGTGGGCTTTGATGATCCTCCTATGCTTGCTGCAGGCTCTCGGAGCGAAGAAGAAGCCATGGCTCACTACCGGCGGGTGCGCGACGAGATTAAAGCTTTTGTTGAAAGACTTCCTCAGATTCTGATGGAAGAGAACGAAAGTAGCGAGCAGCGAAGAACCGCTCCATAGTTAGGAGAAAAATCAATGGTTCAATCAGTGTCCAGGCGGCTATCCTTTCTCGACCGGTATCTGACGCTCTGGATTTTCCTGGCGATGTTCATCGGTGTGGGGGGAGGTTGGCTCTACCCGGCGATCAAAAACGTCATCAACTACTTCCAGGTGGGAACGACCAATATCCCGATTGCCATCGGCCTGATCCTGATGATGTACCCACCTCTGGCCAAAGTGAAATATGAAGAACTGGGGCAGGTGTTTCGAAATGTCAGGGTGCTCACGCTGTCTCTCGTTCAGAACTGGATAATCGGCCCCATTCTCATGTTCCTTCTGGCGATCACTTTCCTCTCCGGGCATCACGAGTACATGGTGGGACTGATTCTGATCGGGCTTGCCCGCTGCATCGCCATGGTGATTGTCTGGAACGATCTTGCAGGGGGTGACACCGAGTACTGCGCCGGACTCGTGGCCTTCAACTCCATTTTTCAGGTGCTCTTCTTCTCCGTCTATGCCTATATCTTCATTACGGTGCTTCCGAAGTGGATCGGAATGACGGGAGCCGTGGTCGATATTTCCATGGGGCAGATCGCCGAAAGTGTTTTCATCTATCTTGGCATCCCCTTCATTGCCGGAATGATCTCACGGCTTGTGGGGCTCAAAACCAAAGGCCGTGAGTGGTACGAGAAAAGATATATTCCAAGAATCAGCCCGATCACCCTCATAGCGCTCCTTTTCACCATCCTTGTGATGTTCTCCCTCAAGGGCGAGTACATCGTGGAGCTCCCACTAGATGTCATTCGGATAGCAATACCTCTTTGCATCTACTTTGTGGTGATGTTTCTTTTCTCCTTCTACATGTCCAGGAAAGCTGGAGCCACTTACGGGCAGTCGGCAACCTTAAGCTTTACCGCTGCATCGAATAACTTCGAGCTGGCCATTGCGGTTGCCATTGCGGTCTTTGGAGTGAATTCGGGCCAGGCTTTTGCTGCCGTAATCGGTCCTCTAGTGGAGGTGCCTGTTCTCATAAGCCTTGTCAATGTGGCTTTGCGTTTCAAGCTGAAGTATTTCACTCCTTCGGTTTGCGCCGTCTGCAGAAGGGAAGCGACCGATTTCAATCTGTCCCGGTGCCGCAGGGGAGAGGATGAGGTGCTTCTTTGCCCAACCTGCTTGGATGACTCTTCGCACCCCCAGCATGGAAAGACGGGCCGCTGACGACCTGTTAGGGGCAACAGGAGACGCAACGGACTCAAGGAGATAGAGCCATGTTCGATAGAATCGTACTCGCTACGGACCTTTCATCCGACTGGGATCAAATCATCGGGTGTGCTCAAGAGTTCAAAGTTCTTGGATGTACTCAGGCCATACTCACCCATGTCTTTATGACCAAGGGGCTGGTAGGGGCGGATACTGCCGCTCATTCCGAGTCTCAGCCCAAGCTGGAAGCACAAAAGCAGCAGCTGGAATCCCAGGGGTTTGAGGTAATTGTTGAAACCCCTGTAGGGCTTCCAGCCTTTTCGCTCAACGACGTGGCGCAGCACCATTGTGCTTCCCTAATCGTCGTGGGCTCCCACGGAAAATCTGCCTGGCGGGAGGCAATTCTTGGCTCTGTTTCCAACGCCGTTCTCCATCATGCCCGGTTTCCCATTTTGCTCATCAATGTCGATCGCCTCAAAGAAGGAGGTCAAGGAGGCACCTGCCAGCTGCGCACCACGGAGCTCTTGCGCCACGTGCTCTTCCCGACCGACTTCTCCCAGGTTGCAAATGGAGCTGCAGCCTATCTGGAATACCTTGCCCCAAGGGGGCTATCCAAAGTTACCATACTGCATGCACTGGAAGTCCTCGATGCATACCCTCTGGCTGTCCTGGAGCCGGCAGAGACCGCTGCCCAAGGCTTTCTCGGAGTGCTGGAGAACCGCCTCAAGGCGGCAGGCGTTCCGTGGATTCACACTCGGATTTCCAAGGGTCATCCCATTTCCATAATACTCGATTCCCTAAAGACAGAAGATTTTTCACTGGTTGTCATGGGGGCTCAGGGGAAAAGCCTGCTCTCGGAGATTCTCCTCGGGAGTGTGGCCTACAACGTTGCAAGGCTCGCTCCCTGCCCCGTGCTTCTGGTGCCAAGAAAAGCTGTCAGCGATTAGCTGACGGCCTACAACTAAAGCGCTTACAGAGGGGACTCATGGGTACGGTAAAGATCCACCCAGCGGCCCTGGCGTGAAGTCATGTGGCAGGGAGGGGCTATCCTTTTTCTTGTCTTTGTTATCGCTGTTATCGCTCTTTCCGTCAACCAGCTTCGCCCCGGAAGGCCTCCCCTTGTGTGGGAACTGGTCGCCCGAGGCGCAGCTCAAGCTGAATTCGAGTAACAACCTCATGATTCCACTCGAGGAAGCGGAAGCGTTCTTTCTCTCTCATGCCGCCGTTTTCCTGGATGCACAGTCTCAGGATCTCTTCGCGGATTTGACCAGCAATTTGCCGCCGTAATGACTGACATCCCCGCACGAGACTGCAATTGTCACCTACTGCGACGGAAAAAGCAGCGCCTTGAGCAAGGAGCTCGCCATGGCGCTGCTTGGGAAAGGCTACACGAACGTCCGTATGCTGATGAACGGCTGGACGCTTTGGCAGGCGAGGAGCCTGCCAGTGGAAATGGGGGGGGGAAGCCGTTAGCTATTGCCTGTTAATATCGCTGAATCACAGAAGCGACATAACTTTTGAGGAGAAAAAACTGTGGAGCACGCACACGAAAGCTCGGTTTGTTGCAGTCATGGCCATGAGGATCACAATCATAATCACACCCACACATCCTTCGGCGGACACAATCACACTGATGTCCGGGACACGAGCGGCCCCAGGCTCCTCATGACACTCGGGCTGAATCTGGTGATCCCCGTAGTCCAGGTGATCGGCGGCATCCAGACGAACAGCATGGCGCTCATCTCAGATGCGACGCACAACTTCAGCGATTTTATAGCGGTTTTGATTGCCTACATCGCAAACCGAATCGGGAGGAAGGGGGCGTCGGAAAGCAACACATTCGGGTACCGGCGAGCAGAGGTTCTAGCTGCATCGATCAACGTCGCCCTTCTGGTCGGAGCAGCAGCCTTCATTGTCTATGAAGCCGTACACCGCCTGCATCATCCTGAGGCCGTCTCGGGCCGACTTGTGGCGTTGATTGCAGGGGTGGGCGTGCTGGGAAACGGTTTCTCGGCCCTGCTCCTGCACCGGGATGCCGGCCACAATCTCAATGTGCGGGGAGCTTTCCTCCACATGCTGGGGGACTTGCTCACTTCTGTAGTGGTGGTCCTAAACGGCATCGTGCTCACCTTCAAACCCTGGTATTGGCTAGATCCGGCCCTGTCCGTTTTGATCGCTCTTTTCATCCTGAAAAACTGCTGGACGATTCTCAAGGAAGCAACCTGCATCCTCATGAACGCCACACCAACCGGTCTCGATATTTCGAGGATCAAAAGCTTCCTGGAGCAGACCCCGGGCATCAGTGGAGTTCACTACCTTCATGCCTGGAATGTGTGCTCATCGAGTGTGGCCTTCTCCTGCCACGTGGTGGTTCCCGATCAGCGGCTGAGTAAAGTCGATGCACTCTCGAAAAAAATCCGCGACCAGTTGCTCCATCGCTTCGGGATCGATCACCCCATCCTCCAATTCGAAACGGAGCCATGCGGACAAGGAAGCCTGCTCTGCGAAATATCGTGCGGGACCGCTGGAAACGGAGCGCAGGGATCTTGCGCATCTCCGCAGGAGAGCGCTAAGAACCGAAAATTGTAAATGAGCAGCCATTTCTTTGTAGGAACGGCTTCCAGCCCTGACAGGAACCGGCAACCGCATACCTTGTCGCGGCAGGATGCCGCTCCTACGAAAACATATGGGTAAACGGCTGCGTAATTACGAAGACCAGTACCAAGAACCTTCCAAAAAGGCTTTGCAGCCACGTTGAGTGCCCGTATTCGAGGCCAGTTACGGGCTTCGGCAGAAGGACCGCTTTATTGTCTGAAGCGTAGTTGGAGATTTTGAATGCTGAGCAATGCCCCTGACAGCATGAGTATTGATTAGGTCTGAAGGTTTCAAGGGAGTAACATACAATGAAAGCAGAAGAGATCAAGGATGTTGTGAAGGCAGGCTATGCCAAAGTGGCTCTCCTGAATGTGCCCTGCTGCGGAGCTGGAAGCCCCTGTTGCGGCAACAGCAACCTGGCTGAGGAGATCAGCAGAAAGGTTGGTTACGGGGATCACGAGCTGAAATCCGTACCCGAAGGGGCGAACCTCGGACTTGGATGCGGCAATCCCGTTGCGTTTGCCTCTATCGAGGAGGGAGAAACCGTTCTCGATCTTGGCTCCGGGGCCGGCTTCGATTGTTTTATCGCCGCCTCGAAAGTGGGGAGTACGGGAAAGGTCATCGGGGTAGATATGACTCCGGAGATGATCGAGAAGGCAAGACGCAATGCTCAGGATGGCTATTTTCAAAACGTCGAGTTTCGCCTCGGAGAGATTGAAAACCTGCCCGTCTCTGAAAACCATGTGAATGTGGTCATTTCTAACTGTGTGATCAATCTCTCACCTGAAAAGAAAAAAGTGTTTCAAGAGGCATTTCGAGTACTTAAGCCAGGTGGTCGCCTGATAGTCTCCGACATGGTGCTCCTCAAGGAACTCCCCGAAGTCATCCGCAGGTCCGTCGAAGCCTATGTCGGCTGCATAGCCGGGGCTATCATGAAGGATGAGTATCTCGGCGCCATTGAAGCCACAGGATTTCGGGAGATACAGGTGCTCGGCGAGGACACCTATCCCATAGAGCTCATGGCTGCCGATCCCATATCCCAGGAAATTTGTGCAGAATTGAGCCTTTCGGAGGAGGAAGCCAGAAACCTTTCCGCCTCGGTTGCAAGCATCAGGGTCACTGCAAAAAAGCCGAGGTGATGTTTCAGGAGATGAGCGAAAATCGCTTGAAGCGATATTTCCTCAGTTTGTACCGGAGCATTCGCTCATTAGTTCGATGATTTCGAAAACACTGACAGTTCAAAGGAAGGTAATATGAAAAGAATCTTTGCTCTTACGGCGCTAATCGGAACAATCGGCCTGGTAGCTGTGTTATGCTTGGTGGGTGTTTCCTTGAGTGCGGGTAAATCATCGGCAGCAGTCGAGGTGCCGGTAAAGGGGAAAGTCACCATGGTCGATATCGGGGCAAGGAAATGTATCCCCTGCAAGATGATGATCCCAATCATGGAAGAGCTCGAGAAAGAATATGGTGCAACCGGCAAAGCTGCCATCATCTTTATCGATGTCTGGGAGAACAGGAATGAGGGGGAAAGATTCGGCATCCGTGTCATACCCACTCAAATTTTCTACGGCAAAGATGGGAGGGAATTTTCCCGCCACGAAGGCTTCATGGAAAAGAAAGAGATCGTGTCAGTGCTCGAGAAGCTGGGGGTGAAGTAGACAACTATCAGGTGCTTTTTGCCTGAGCCGCCTTATGATAACCGCTCAGTCCCACAAAGAAGTGCTGTGGACATGATTCCCTCCATGATCCTTCGTTGGACTGAGTCATGAAATAGGCTGAGTGCCGAAAAAGGGAGAGAGTATGCTGGATCAGGTTTTTCTGACCATCAACTCATGGATGATGGGGGGCCTGTTGATCGCTGCGGTGGGTTGCTTTCTTTGGGGGATGGTGAGCGTAGCCTTCAGCCCCTGCCACATGGCATCGATTCCACTGATCGTAGGCTACGTAGCAGGCCAGGAGAGGGCGCTCAGGCCAAAGGATGCCGTCTGGTACGCCGCAGCATTCAGCATCGGGCTTTTCATCTCTATCGCCCTGGTTGGAATCATCTGCTCGCTGCTTGGCCGTATGCTGGGGGAGACCGGCCCCTACTGGACCATCTTGGTAGGACTGATCCTTATCTGGGTGGCCCTGGACATGTGGGGAGTGTCCAGGTGCTCGATGTCCGGAAGCCTTTTGGGAAGGATAAAAATCAGGGGAATAACTGGAGCCTTCGTCCTTGGGCTTTCCTATGGAATCCTTTCGGGCTCGTGCACGTTCGGTTTCATTGCCCCGATCCTCGCCATCATAACGATTCAGCAAAAGGTTCTAATCGGGATCACCTACATCGTTCTTTTCGGCATTGGCCACTGCATCCCCATTGCCGTTGCGGGAAGCTCGACCGCCAAGGTAAGAAGGCTCCTCCAGAGCAGCTCCTTCCAGGAGGGGAGCCACCGGTTCAGGAAAGTTGCTGGGACTGTTATAGGAATCTTGGGGCTATACTTTATCATCCGCCCATTTGTCGATTTGGCAGCGTAAGATGGGAGAGTTTAGCCACCACGAGATCGCGGAGATATTGAATTCTTCTAAGAACCTATCCGAAAACCTACCTCGGCAGCGGACACCCCCCTTCAATTCCCCTCTCGAGGGGGGACCAAGGGGGGTGTTGCAAAGTCCACAGAGGGTTTTTGGATAGGCTTTAAGTACCGAAGATCGTAAATATGCGGCCATTTCTTTGTAGGAAAGGCTTCCAGCCGTGACAGGAACTGGCAACTGCACACTTTGTCGCGGCAGGATGCCGTTCCTTGTATCTACAAAAACGCACGGGTAAACGGGTGCGTAATTGCGATCTTGAATACTTAGCCAAAATGAGAATTGCTGTACTATTTTCTTGACACGATCCACCGAGAGTGCTACCCAAGCGCCATTGAAGACCAACTTCTCATCTCCTCATTTCATACCACCGAAAGACACTGGGCCGAGACAAGCATAAAGGGAAAACATGACCGGAAAGATAGGGCAAATCAAACCCAGTGTACAGGATGCGAGGTCGGGAAAGCTGATATTCCTGTCGCACTGTATCCTCAATCAAAACGCGTGTGTACGGGGACTAGCGAGTCAGCCGGCAGTGATTCGCGAAATGGTCGATTTGGCGCTCGATGCCAATTTGGGAATGTATCAAATGCCCTGCCCCGAGGTGACCTATCTGGGATCAATGCGGTGGGGACAGGTCAAGAAAATGTACGGCAATCCCATGTTTCGCCGGCATTGCCGCCACATTGCCGAGCAGATCTGCGATCAGATTCAAACTTATCGCGACAACGATCATCAGGTGCTCGGCATCGTACTCAGAGACGGCAGTCCAACGTGTGGTCTCAAGTGCTCGGCCGTCGAACCCGATGACGAGCAGGTGTGGGGCGGCATGGTTTGGCATGCGAGCCCTCTTCAACGTTTTGGAGCAACAGAGGGCGTTTATACCGAAGAATTGAAGGCTGAGCTGCAACAGCGCGGCATGGACGACCTCCCGTTACTCAGCCTGCCAGAGGTGCCGGAGGCCGGCTCGCTGCCTGACGCTCTGCAGGAAATCCGATCGACCGTCCGAACAAGGCAGGACTGATAAAGCTGCGCGAAAGCCATCCTGGTACTGGTGTGAGTGATGAAACTGGACTCAATCAGACACTACTTTGGTTGAATCAGTTTCATTCATCAAGTTCAGCTCAACATGTAGCCCGAGCTTCAAAAAGGCGACAAAAAGTTTGAGACCCACCGAGGACGAATGACCATGAAAGTGATTCTGCGCCCCGGCACCATTGAGGATGCCACAGAGTGTGGAAGAATTTGTTATGAGGCGTTCAAATCCATAGCCGATCAACATCACTTTCCACCTGAAATATCTACGGTTGAAGTTGCCACCGCGATCATCTCCACGCGGCTCTCGCATCCGGATTACTATTCGGTTGTAGCTGAATTGGATGGAAAGATCGTCGGCAGCAACTTCCTGGATGAGCGTTCGGTCATTGCCGGAATCGGTCCGGTATCGGTCGATCCCCCTGTGATGGATGCTGCGATTGGGCGTCAGCTTATGCAGGCAGTGATCGATCGGGCGAGTCAGCGGCGGTTTCCGGGCGTACGAGGTGTGGTGGACGCCTGGCACTATCGCATGCTTTCGCTTTGCACCAAGCTGGGTGCTGACAGCAGGGAGGCGCTCACCACGATGCAGGGACCGCCGCTTGCCCTCAAAATCCCGGGCTATGACGTCCGACCTGCACGTGAAGAGGATTTGCCCGCCTGTAACCGCCTTTGCTTTCGCGTCCATGGCCACGATCGTGCAGGTGAGCTTGTTGACGCTTTCCGACAGGGGACGATCAATGTAGTTGAACATCTGGGAAGGCTCACGGGCTATTCCACCGGAATCGGCTGTCGCAGCCACGCTGTTGCCGAGTCCAATGACGATCTAAAAGCGTTGATTGGTGCTGCGCCCGACTTCTCCGACGCAGGCTTTCTTGTGCCGTCGCGCAACGGAGATCTGTTTCGCTGGTGCTTGAGCCGAGGGCTCCGAGTCGTCTGCCAGGCGATTCTTTTGACCTTTGGGCTTTATAACGACCCAGTCGGTGCCTACCTGCCTTCGATCACTTACTGACAGCACGTCCTGGCCCGGTTTGTGACCCAGGGAACCGTTCCCATTCCATCCACACAGCGGTTTTGAGTGAAGGCGGTTGGTCAGTGAATAAATCACTGACAGGATTCAGGCGCAAAGGATTAACGACCGAGTCCCATCTACATTATCAATCCCAATAGCGATCCATCTGTGGTGGATGCCATTGCCAAACGCCGTGAGCAGGAAGTCAGCGTTGAACAGATGGTTGAGAGCTTCACTATCAACGGCGCCTATGCCGTATTCAAGGAAAACGAAATCTTCTCTCTCGAAGTCGGTAAAAAGGATGAGCCCGGAAGAAACTCATTGCGGGAGAAAAAAGAGCGGAGTCGATGGGAACCTCATCGCCCCCGTCGACTCCGTTCAGTCAGCAGCATCAAAATTTTCCTCAAGCGTTCACGGCAACCAGCGAAATGCCCAGTTTGTTTTCCAGCGCCTGGATCTTCGCCAACTGATCCGCACTGATGTCGGCGGGTTCAAGGGAATGACAGGAAAATGCCAGGAGCGGGCGTCCCACTTCTTTTTCCAGTGTTTCAATGGCGTTCATTTCCGCTTCACCCAGTTTGGTTGAAAGGCTGCACAACATGGTAGTTCCTCCTTCTTTCAGGTCGTTGACCTCTGTAAAAAGTTCCTTCCAGCAGGTGCATTCCATGATTTAAAGATGCCACGATTTTACGAGAAGACAACGGTAGAAAATCAGGTGCTTAGCCGTAGTAAAAAACTACTACTAAGAGAGGGAAAGGAGGTAAGAGCGCAGGTTGGTTTTGACGTTGTTCAAACCCAGCTTTTTCCGGATGTTCTTCCTGTGGAATTCCACGGCATTCGTCGACACGCTCAGCGTTTGAGCGATGTCCTTGGTGGTTCGGCCATCCTTAACCAGGGCCGCGACCTGAATCTCCTGGGGGGTGAACTGGAGATGCTGTAAACTCAGCCTGCATAAAAAGGGTGAAACGATTTCCTTCAGGTGGGATTCCATGATCTCCAGGTAAGCTTTGTATTGAGGGGCCAGGCACGCACTTTTCAGTTTTTCCAGATAGGGGAAGATGAAATTTCTGACGTTTACCAGCACATTCTCTTCCAACTCCCGCTTGTCATGCTCTCTTTGCTGAAGCAACACCTTCAAAGCCGTATTGGCTTCTTCAAGATGGCGCGACTGCTGTTCCAGCTCCGCTTCCCTTTTTCTGAGGGCTTCTTCCGCCAGTTTGAGAGCGGTGATGTTTTCATGACTGACCACCACCCGGACTGTCCCCGCTCCCGCAAGACGCGTGGCGCGCATGTAGAACCAGCGTTTTTCATGTGGAGAATGACAGGGATAGTCAATGACAAATTCATCCATTTCCCCCGCTATAACAGCGCGGATACCACGGGCCACCTCTCGGGCCTGTTCGGCCGAATCCCCCACCGAGGACTCGCAGAGTTGGATGTAGTTCACGGCAAGAGTATCCGGACGCATGCGAATGGCATTGGCGTGAGCAAATGCTTTCCAGGCGCGGTTGGTTTCAATGATGACACCGTCCAGGTTCAAAATGGCAATGTGAGCGGAAAGAGAATTGAGCACCGCTTCGGCAAACCTCTCGGCATCCTTGCGTCTGCCCTCTTCCTGTTCGAGTACACTCAATCTTTCCAGGAGTTCCTGGCGAGTCAGGCCCCGTTCCACACGTCCCTCCTCAGCAAGGTATTCCCATCGTTGAACTCAGGGCCACCAGTAATAGCGCCATCCCCAATAGGGATACGGATAATATGGATAGTAGTAATAAGGAGTGGGGGGTTCTTTCGGCCACAGGTTTATCTCCTTGACGGCAAGCAACGGGTAGGCATAGTCGATATCCCCCAATGGCAGAACCCGCTTGCCCACCAATTCACCGGCCACGGTAACGGTCCGTCCTTCCGCATAGATGGCGGGATCCAGGTAACGTTTGTCGAGAGCGAGAAAGCGCCCTTCGGATCTGTCCACATCTCTGGGGCGACTCTGAAAATCCATCGGCTTTTGCAGCACCTTGAGCATCGTCCCCTCGGGAGTGTTTCGCGCATCGAGGATGGTTCCGCCCCAAATGAAGGTCTTCCCTACATAGCGCTCAGGGTCTCGCAAAACTTCTCCGAAAGGAATATCCACAGCGGCTTCTTTGCGAAGCTGGGGGGATATGGCTGGCGCACACCCCAGAAGGATGACAAGCGCCAGAAATACACCCGCACTCCTGCGATACCCTCCAAGCCGATGCAATGCGTTGAACTCCCGGATCAAATCAAGACCCTTGCAGGGGCGGTCCGCCGTTCCCTCAAAGGCAAAAGTTATGTTGTCCCAAAACATGACAGATCACCTCATGCGACAGGTTCACTCCTATTGACATAATTAATGCCGATATAAAAGCCTTTCAAGCTCCCCACAAACTTTGCCCCGGAGTTCTCTGCCCACCGCCCTCCTATCGGGAAAAAATCCCGACTGACCAGTTCATGTTTTTTTGTGGCCAATCACAGCCATGAGGGGTAAACCACAATGCCTCGTGTAGGTTTCCTTCGCCTCAATCGCCTCCCTGTTGAACCGCCTGCACTCTTCACAGCGCGCGGTTTTGCTGTAGGAATATTTGACAAAATGCCGGCCGCACTGTTTGCATCGGACTTCGATTTTCATGCAGATCCTCCCTAAGGGCATAAGTGACTCCGGCCACAGCAGCTCCGCGCCACCCTTTTCCCGCTCTCCCGCCGTGGCTACTGACTCCACAACACATCCCCAACGCCGTGCATGACGTTGCAGAAACGGGCCAGCACGAAGAGGTAATCCGAAAGGCGGTTGAGGTAAACCAGGAACTCCTCTACCTGGGGCGTGCGCTCTTCTTCGCTCATGGCGGAATACATGGCAACGACATCCCGCTCAGCTCTTCGGCACACCGTACGAGCCACATGGGCCAGGCCCGCCGTTTCGTGACCACCCGGCAGGATGAACTGTGTGAGGGGCTCAAGCCGCTCCTGCATGGCGTCAATGGATCGTTCCACGCAACGCCTGGGCGCATCCGTCATTTCCGTCAGCACGCAGGCCGACTGTGAATCAGGGGTCGTGGCCAGCCAGGCCCCCATGCTCAACAGGTCTCCCTGGATACTCTGGAGCTGAGCCACTGTCTCCTTTTCTTCCCGTAGAAGCCTGGCCGCAAGCAGCCCAAGAAAGGAACTGAGCTCATCCAGATCACCATAGGCCTTGAGTCGATCGTGGCTCTTGGGAACCCGCTCTCCACTGAAGAGGCTGGTGGTCCCACGATCCCCCGTTCCAGTATAGATTTTCATCTTTTATCTCCTTCAGGAAGACATCCGCCCCACTATGCCGTGGCGGACTGAATTTTATATCTTTCGAGCCTCTTGCGAAAACGCCCTCCGACCATTGCCCGGATGCTCTAAAAAGCAATCTGGCTCTTTTCGGAAAACCGCCTCCATTTTAACTTGACATTGTCAGATTTCATTTGAACCACGGAAACACGGAGAACACCGAGATTTCATTTGGAGGTCTTTCTCTGTGCCCTCTGTGTCTCCGTGGTTTATATGACAATGTCACATAGATGTGTGAGGGTAACATTATGAGCTTTCATGAGGAAGGGGGAATCCCGTCCCGGATCATTTTTATGTGAGGCATGACTTCACGTATGCCTTGACGCTTCAAATCTCTTCACCAGCAGGTCCGCAGCCATGGTGGCCGAGAACCTTCCACTGACCACCCCACGTTCGATCTCAGGCAGGACTTTCTGAGCCGCCACGGGAATGACCGTACCCGAGCCGAAGATGAGGGAAGCCCCCTGCTCTCTCAGGTAGTCGTAATCCTGAACAGGAATGACACCACCCGCGATGACCACGATGTCTTCTCGCCCCAGCCGCTTCAACTCCTGCACCAGGGCCGGCAGGAGGATCTTGTCTCCTGCAGCGAGGGAGCTCATGCCGATGGCGTGCACGTCGTTTTCCACCGCCTGCGCTGCTGCCTCTTCAGGTGTCTGAAAAAGCTGGCCGACGTCCACGTCGAAACCCAGATCGGCGAAAGCCGTGGCGACTACTTTGGCACCTCGGTCATGCCCGTCCTGGCCCATTTTGACCACCATGATGCGGGGACGGCGGCCTTCAAGCGCTTCAAATTCATCGGCCATTTTTCCGAACGATTTCCACTTCCTGCTCTTCTCCGAATTCCGTGCTGTAGGCCCCCGATCTTGATACGAAAATCCCCCAGTTGATCATATAATTTGAATAGATCCGACTGGAGGCGATAGGCCTGCACCTGCCCTGCGCGTTTGCTCTGAAGGGCCTTGAAGTCCATGTTCGGCGCAGCCAGCGGAATTTCCTTCAGGTTGGGATACATGTTTGTGCCGACTTTTATATCTTTGCGGGTATCGATGTTCTTTGCCTTCCTAGCGGCCACGGCGGCCTGCGGCAGGCCTTCCAGGAGAGCCTGGGTCATACCGCCTGCGGCTTCCACATCCTGAAAAAGCTTCCACGCCTTGCGGGCCACGGAGTCTGCCAGCTTTTCGATGTACCAGGAGCCGCCGGCAGGATCGATGGGATGAACGAAATGCGCCTCCTCCTGCAAGATGATCTGCAGGTTGCGGGAAACACGTCGGGAAAACTCATCCGCCGGGCGGATGGGCTCATCGAAAGGACAAACATGCATACTGTCCACTCCTCCCATGGCGCCCGAGAAGGCTTCGGTAGTGTTGCGCAGCATGTTCACATAAGGATCACAAACAGTCTTGGTGTACGCCGAAGTTCGGGCATGAATCGTCATCTTTTGGGCTTCGGGGCTTCCGCCGAAAGCCTGGACAACCTGAGCCCACAAGAGGCGTGCAGCCCGGAGCTTGGCTATTTCCATGAAAAAATTGGGACCCAGGGAAAAGACGAAGCGCATGCATGGAGCGACATCGTCGACGGAGAGCCTCCTTTTGCTCAACTCGCGAAGGTATTCCACTCCCGTTGCAATGGCGTAGGCGAGCTCCTGGACGGCGCTTCCGCCCGCATCGTGATAGGGACTCCCATGCACCAGGATGGTTTGAAGATGGGGAGCATGTCCTTTGGACCAGGAAACAAGCGTGCTCATGGTATCGTAAGCGGTGGCAAAAGGAACCCGAAGCTTCCCTTCCGTGACCAGCTCGGCCAAAGGATCGGCGCCCACGCAGCATCGAATGTCAGCCAGAGAATCTCCCTGATGGCGAAGGTAGGCGGCAAGAAGCACCACCATGGGCAGAGCGACCGCCCCGGCATGGATCATGAGGGGTGTCGTGCGCAGGTCGATGCCTCGCAGGGCGGTACCGAGTTCATCCACCGTGGCGAGAGAAAGGCCGTTTTTTCCCACCCAGTCATTGTTGCTGTGGACATCGGGGTCAAGCCCCCTGCGGGACGACCGGTCAAGCACGAGCTTGAGAGCATTTTGCCCCCGAGCCAGGTCATGCCTGGCCACTTCATTGAATTCCTGGGGTGTGCTGCAATCGATTTCCTGGCAAATGTCCCAGGGCTTCAATACATAGCCTCCGGGCTCCGTCCCCCGGGCATATGCCGGATAGCTGGGAAGAGCCCCCATGTGGGGAAGGTCCTCCACGTCCTTGGCCCAATACATGGGCTGCAGGTCTATTTCTTCATAGGTTTTGGTGATCACCTTCTTTTCGAAGGGCGCCCCTTTGAGACTGGCCACCGCTTCCTGATACCAGGTTTCGTAAGTGGCCGGCTCGAATTCAGGGAAGAGCCTGGGGCTGTCGCATCCGCAGGTCTGATGAGCGTTCGCATTGAATTCGTCTGCCATGATTTGTTCGTCCTTAGTTTGAGAAAATGATGCGCTATGCTTGTGTTTTATTTACGTCGCGCCGGGCGGCCTGCTTGACGAAGCGGTAGACCTTCCCCTGGCCCATGTCGAGAACCACCGTGTCGCTTTCGAGCTCGATGGAGGCGGCTCCCAGCAATTCTCTGTAGTAGCGGCCGTCGTAAAAGCGGACGGAATGGGTGATACCTGGGTGAGCCCAATCATCGGGCAATCGAAAGACCTGAACATGGCTTGCCCGCCCCAGATGCATGTTCTCTCCATTGAGGGAGAGGACTGTGTGGTAGAAAGACATGTAACTTTCGGTGTTGGAAAGAAGGTTTAACATGTGAGCTCCTTGTTCATGGGTTTTTGATGGAAGAGCAAATTCGGACCATTGCGGAAGTTGGCTGGAAGCTTTTCTTCCAGAAGGTCCAAAAGGTACAGGGCCCTGGATCTCCCGATTTCAAGGGGCGAAACGGCATCCACGTACACGGATGGATCTCTGGCAGGCGTGGAGAAAGAATTTCCAGTGACCGGCATTGCTTCCGGGACGCATCGGGAGGACTTATCATAAGCACCGGAATCCAGTGGGGAAGCGTGAGCCCATAAGCAAGCACTATCGGAATGGACTCCGGCATAAATGGCAGACATCGAGACCCCACCGGTGCTTCCTTCAGGACGATTACCTGTTGAAATATCTGCGATATAAAGGCAGGAAACAGAAAGGACCGCAAGAACGCAGCACGACTTGAACCGAAGCGAGGTACACCGGCACATAAAACCTCCTTCCCCCCTCGGGGACAACAAATCAGGTTTTTCCGTCGCTCAGGCCTCCTGGCTGCCGTTCGCCCTACCGGCCGCGCCTTCCCATTCTCCATCCGAGAACAGTGGCTAACATGCGGCTTTCGTCCCGGTCACAGTCGCGGGGCGGCGGGAGATTCTCACTCCCTTCCCTGGTGCTGACAGATTCAATATCGGTTTGGCAATGAAGTGATTGGAAAAACTAAAGGATCATGCCTCGTTACATGCTGCACCTCCAGGCTGTTGATGTCCGGGCATCCGGAAGCCCCCGGCAGAGCCTCCGGATGGTCAAGAGATGAAAGTGTGTTGAGGAGGGGCCAAAGCCTTTCGTGAGCGAGACGAAAGGTGCTCAGCTTCAGCCAAAAAAAAATCCCCAGAGCAAAAAACGCTCTGAGGATTGCACCCTGATTTACTTGGTCCTTCAGTGAGCCACCACATATATCCACGTACGGACGACTCTTCATGCATCAGGCAGGTCTTCTGACTCCCGGATCGTCCTACTCTCCGAGCCTTCCCGTCTCAGCGGCGTGAAACAGTGGCATGTGCGGATTTCGTCTCCGTTTACAGCGGCGGGACCGTTCCCGATTTTCACGGGATTCCCTTTTAAGCGGCAATGCACCTGACAGCGATATTCGATTGTGGCAGAACAAGTAGCACGGTCTTTCACACCCTGTCAAGAAATAAAACGGGCCATGAAGGCAGTCGTTGGCCGCATGGAGATCCGGCGCCGATGGGCCCAATCCCTCATGGAACATTCAGCGAGAAACCTCCATGTCCGGCTTGCACAGGGCAATCCAAATGCTTTTTGAAGTATTCGACGGCCCCATCGCCGGTGCAATGGCAGGGAATGAGCGCAGCAATATCGTATTCCCTCAATGCTGCGGCCGTTCGTTTCAATCTGTCCATATCCGCATTCGATAGATGAAACCCTCCCATTAACACACGAATACGCCGCTCACCCGTTATATCTGCAATGCGACGCACCGTATTCACCAAACCTCCATGGCAGCATCCGACACAAATGACGAGACCTTCCTCTGTTTGGATCCAAAGGGCAAGATCGTCCTCGATGGGATCCGGACGCAATCCGATCGGGTCGAGAAAGAAAGGGCCGCCCGTATCTTCGAAATCAGTCTCTCTTGGAATGGGGCCGGTGATTCCAACCCGTTCGAGGGGAAATACAGGTTGTGCGATATAATGAATCTTCTCATCGGCCAAATTCATTACAGCGCTCATGGAATCGGCTGGCATCTGTATGGGCTTTGCAACTTTATCCCGAACACTGTAGCGTGGCAGGAACGCCGCCGAATGCAAATATACATGAGCGCAAGGAGCACATCCAAGTACGTAGGGGATGGCACCGGTATGATCATAGTGTCCATGGCTCAAAACCACGAGATCGGTCCGGCTCAAGTCCACGCCAAGCATCCTGGAGTTCACTGCCAGAGCATCTTTCTGGCCTGTATCAAAAAGAATTCTTTTGCCGTCAACCTCTATCCAGAAGGACAGACCATGTTCGGCAAGCAGTCCATCGGCAGACTTGTTGTCCACCAAAATTGTAATCTTAACCCGAGGCAAACTCATCGACTCTCCCCGTCCATGTAGGAAGCCATCGCAACTCTATTTTTCGCTCTTTTGCGGCTTTCCCATTTTCTTTAACTGTTCTTCCGTCAAAGGAGAACCAAATCCGACATACTGTATCTTCGGATCGGCTGGATTGGAAATCGGCGTCCATGTTCCGTTTTCATAATTTTGATATACACAACGGTACTGCACTCCTTTTACGACAGGAATCACCCCTTTCAGATTGAGTTCTTTTCCTCCTTCAAGCCAGGAAAGATCGATACCCCCCTTCAATGTTTTCTGGACAATTTCTGTTGCATGACATTCTTCACATTTGGTCCCCTCTTTCATCACCGAATGACTGAATTGAGGCGCAAATATGAGGAAAGTTTTATTTCCCGGGGCTACGAAAGATTGCATATTCGCCGACGTCACCTTTCCATTGTAGTTCATCAGAAATTTCCAGCCGGATACGGGAAGAGCTACCCTTTTGTTTTCTTTCATCATGGTCTCGAAGTGGCAACTGTTGCAGCTCACAACATGACGCACATGGCAGGCTTTACAGTCCAGCCTGTTTCCATGAACAGTGTGCGAGATGCTTTCCGGCCCCGATTCGTGGCACTGCTCACACGTCACGTCCATTGCTCCCGGCTCTTTCATTGACTTATACTCCATCCCATCGCCATGGATTTCACGTGCGGTGTGGCAATCCATACAGCCCATCCCGTTTGCAACGTGAACATCAGGAGTGTTCGATTCCTTATCGATCCTCATGATCATATGTGCCTCGCGAGCGTGGCAGCCCAGACACTTCTCCTGATCTTTTGCTGTAGCGACAGAATAGGTGGGTTTTCCCTTCACCTCCACCTTATGGCAGGCATCGCATGAAGCGACATGGCACTTATTGCATCCAGCTTCCGCGTAGGGAATACCCGTAATGGTTTCAAGGCCGCCATTTGCCTTGTCATACCAATAGGCCATTCCTCTCGCTGTGGCGTGCAGACTGGAAGAATAAAAACAATCCTCCTTTTTCGTTCCCTGAGCAGAGCCAATGACTGCCAGCCCCAGGGCAACCATAGCAATCATGCTTCCAAAAATGAGACCGGCAAGCAATTTTTTTTTCATTGTTCCTTCTTTCATCATTCCGTTTTCGGTGAAACCGGTTTTTCGACATTGAACAAACAGCTCCCGCCAGAACCATGAGAGAGCCCAAACCTTCGCTTCAAAGAGACAAAAGAGAGCAGAAAGTATCCGCCTATTTTGGTGCCCATCCGAAAACCTATCCTCCAGAGCGGCCCCTCCCCTTCAATTCCCTCTTCGAGGGGGTGGACTAAAGCCAATAAGGGCATTTTTTCTAAAATACAGCAAATTCAATATGTTATACCAAAGCAGGAATTAAAATAAAAGTGGCTTGAATAGCCGCTTTAGCGGGAAGGGCAAAAAACTGCCCTTGTCAGAGGACTACGAGGGGGCCAAGGTCCATGAGTGGCTTCCGGATAGGCTCTTAACTTGGCATTGCTAGATTTCATCGGAACCACGGAGACACAGAGGGCTCAGAGAAAGACTTTCAAATGAAAACTTAGTGTTCTCCATGTCTCTGCGGTTTATATGAAAAAAGGCTCATGGTTCATAGCTCATGGCTCATGCTGACATCGCTTTTCAAGAGCATTTCCCGCTTTCCCTATCACCTTGCATATCTTTGCCCTTTTTTCATTTTTCCTTGTGACTGTTCCGGTCATGGAGGTTGAAAAGCGTCAGTAGGGGGCTGTAGATCACACATTCTTCGTCTGACATCCTCCAGGACTTCGATGCGACGCTGAATGTCTCGAAGCATCACTTGAAGGCACTGCACCCGAAACTTCAAGGAAGCAATATCCGCGGATGGTGAACCGGGATACAAAGTCAGCGGCTTTCCAGCCAAACCGGCAAATCCTGTATGAGGTTCGTCGGGAAGCTGGGATATCTTCAGCATGCAGTAGCCTCTGCCCTTACCGCTCATGGGCCCCAGTCCTCTTGGACCTGTTCCGTCGAAATCCGGCATGATTGGGTCTCCTGCAGTTATACAATTCTCAACGCTTGAAGCCTTCGTTTTGTGTGCGCCTGAACAGGCATCATTACGTGTTGCTTCGCCTCAATGCATGGGTTCCCAGCGGCAGCCCCGCGTGGGCTGCGATCACGGGACACTTGGCCTTGAACAGGAAAAAAATGTTATGGGATTCGTCGCTGAGCGTTTCGAAGTTGCCCTGCCCTTTGGCAAGGATCATGTCAGCCTCTGCAAAACGGCGCCTGAACTCCTTGCTGCAATCTTCGAGCATGGTGCCGGGAGCGTCTGAACCATTGTCGATGATCTCAACGACTTCGTGAAGCCCCACGGCATGGGCATCGGCCATGGTTGCGTCATTGATGACCGGCCTGCCGCGCACCACCAGGGTGACCGGCGCAGGCAAAAGCTGTTCGATGAGCAAACGGTCAAAGGCAATTTCACCAGCGTTATCAGCCAGGTAGAGAATATTTCTTGCTTCGGCCACAGCCCGGCGAAAGCCGTTCAGCTCTCCGGTGAAGTGTTCCGTCAGCGCCTGGGAAACCGACTGGCGCACATCCGACTCCTCCACATTGCTGTTCACCCCCATATCGATGACATTGCCTGCAATGGCCAGACGCACCGCCATGGCCAGTGGATCCGCCGCCGCATCAATACCGGCTTTCAGTTCCGGCAGGAAATTCAAGGCCATTTGGTTCAAACGATCCTTCGCCTCCCGGTAAGGATCCGGCACGCCGCTGACTTCACGCAGCCTCCGATGAATTCGTTGCGCGAGGGCGGGTGGCGGCTCATCCAGGTCCATCTCGCTCGTCCAGTGCAACACCTCACGGAGCATCCTTTCATGAACTTCCGGTTCCGCCGACGCCATGCGGGCCGCATCGAGGGCCTGGCGAACAAAGCAGGGAATACAATCCAAATATGTCTTCATTCCGAACTTACACCTCTTCTCCCTTTACGCGCATAGATCCCCCCTTCCGCTTCCCCAGATGAAGAATGCGCGACCGCATCCCGCTCAACAAGTAAGAGGCTGTCTGAAAATTCCTCTGCTTGGGAGCCGAACCTGCTTCGATTCCCCCCTTGAGGGGGCCAAGGGGGGTGTTTTTCTGGTTCGCGAAATCTTGACACCCCCTACCCCTCTCAAGGGGGAATTTTCAGACATCCTCTAAGGTGTGGCCGTGCACTTTCTGTCGCAAGCTTACGCCTGCTCACCGGTTTCCAACTCGCTCAGGCGCTTTTTAATGAAGTCAAGTTCCGACTGCAGGGCTTCGGCCTGGCTCCTAAGAGACTGTTTCTCCATCTCCAAATCGGGCTTTTGATACGGTCCGGCATACCCACCGAATCGCAACCGGCCTGGCACACCCGTAGCGTAGTACATGTGCCGCCATCCTCGCCCACCGCCTCCAAATCCACGGCCCCAGCCAAATCCCATTCCAAATCCGCAACGGGGAAAGGGATTGGCATAGCCCGGCATTCCGGTGCCGGCGCAATAGCCGGCGCCGCGCCCGGTCATGGGTCCCATACCCATAGGTCCTGTTCCATCTCCTCTTGGCATGATCATATCCTCCATTCCAATGATTTTCACTCTATTCCCGGATCATGGCAGCCCCACACCGGGGACACCTCCGCTCCACACAGGGGGTTCCTCCTTCATTCGGCAGTCTTTGTCCACACACGGGGCACACGCAGCCCCCCCCGACTCCAACATTCCCAACTCCACCCAAACGGCCGGACCTCCGACCACCCCTTCCCTGTCCATACCCACGGCCCGGGCCTCTTCCATATATCTTTCCCAGATGTTCCTCTCCCTCGACGTGGCGTTTTCCACGCACGCGATGCCGACCCCGTCCAAAACATCCCGGCATGGCGAAATCGGCACTACACAGGTCGCCTCTGAGCCAGGCCTCAACGACCGCCCTCAACTCACCGGCCACAAAGGGAATCACCCGAATGCCGTAGGCAGTGACCAACTCCTGCAAAGGCCTCGAAATGGCACCACAAACAAGAGTGCCGACAGCAAGTTCTACAAGACGAAGTACATTTTGAACCGGGAGCTCATAAGGCAGGATTTCCTGGGTTTCTCCGATAATTTCTCCCGAATCGACCTCCACGAGGTGGATCTGCCGGGCGGTGTCGAAAACAGGCGCAATACGATTCTCCCATTGTGAAAATGCCACTTTCATCATTCAAGGTCCTTTGCAGGTGTTCAAGAGAATCAAAAGCATTTTCAATGCCAAATTTTAAAAATTTGAAATAATTTTCTAACTATTGGTAATCAATCATGATATTCAGCGAAAGGAGATATGGGGGGAGAGAATACGATTGCAAATATACTACTCAATATGCCAGCTAGTGATGCTTCTATGCTACTCTACCGTGCACTGCGGAACCGTCCGTCCTGTTCGGGAAGGGATATTCCCAGTTTCTTCATTCTACGATAGAGGGTGGTTTTGTGAATACCCAGTTCCCTGGCGGCAGCCAGGCGATTGTAGCCATTCCTTTCCAAAGCCGAACGGATGGCCTGGGCATCCAGAAGATCATGAGCAGATCGTACATCCGAATCCGCTGTTATCGATCCACCGTGCGCCGTCAACTCCTCGGGCAGATGTCCGATGTCGATGAACCCTTCGCGACACATAATGAAGGATCGTTCGATCATGTTTTCCAGTTCGCGAACATTGCCGGGCCATTGGTGTGCCATGAGGAGGGAAAGCGCCTGTGCGGTGATTCCTTCAATGGATTTGCGCTGCAGGCGGTTGAACCGTTGGATAAAATATTCCACCAGGAGAGGAATATCCTCCTTTCGCCGGCGAAGCGGCGGCAGTTCTACACGGACAACATTCACACGGTAGTAAAGGTCCTCACGGAATGCCCCCTTACGGGTTTGCTCCGCCAAATCCTTATTGGTGGCGACAATGATCCGCGCATCTGTCGTCTCGGAACGCGTCGCACCCAACGGCTCGTAAGTCCGCTCTTGCAAAACACGCAACAGTCGCACCTGGAGCGCAGGGCTCACTTCACCGATCTCGTCCAGGAAGAGGGTCCCTCCACTGGCCAGGGCAAAACGCCCGGGCTTGTCTTTCGTCGCTCCTGTAAAAGCGCCGGCTTTATGGCCAAACAACTCCGACTCGAGAAGAGTATCGGGCAAGGCTCCACAGTTTACCGCAATAAAGGGTCCTTCACGGCGAGGACTGAGATCATGTATTGTTCTGGCAATCAGTTCCTTACCGGTGCCGGTTTCCCCCAGAACCAGGACCGTGCTCGGACTGGCAGCAATAGCGGGCAGCACTTCCAGCACTTTTTGCATGAGCGGGCTTCTGCTCACAAGATCACCGATCCTGAATTTTCCCTCCAATTCGCGGCGCAGCGCTTCAACCTCGGAAAGGTCGCGAAAGGTCTCGGCCCCGCCAATCACACGGCCTTCGACGTCTCTCAGAACGGCCGTAGAAACGCTGACGGGAATGCGGTTGCCGTCGGCATCGATGATGTAGCCGGACTTGCAGATGATGGGTTTGCCTGTCTTCAGAGTCTGCTGAAGCGGGCAATCGGCACCGCACATGCTGGAGCGGAACACCTCCGAGCAGCGCCGCCCTATCGCCTCCGTGCGGGCCACTCCCGTGATCTCCTCGGCAGCCCGGTTGAAAGAGGTGACGCACCAATCCAGATCCACCGTAAAAACACCGTCGGAAATACTTTCTAAAATCACCTCGTTCTGATTGAGTGAAAATTCGGCTTTTTTTTTCCGTCTGCGCATGGTCACCGCCCTCATTGTGCCCTTCCGGGGCTCATTCCTCCATTACTCCGCCGCACAGTTCATGGATCATACTTAACATCGCTTTTCAAGAGCGTTTCCCGCTTCCCTATTGTCTTTGCCTTTTTTCATCCTTCATTGTGAGCACTCTGGTCATGGAGGATAATGGAAAGACTCAGTAAAATTCGGTTCTGCGCTTCACTTCACGACCAGCACGGGAATATCGGAAAACTCGATTACACGCTCGGCGACACTTCCCAGGAGAATCTTGGCGACCCCTCTGCGCCCCAGTTTCCCCATAACGATGAGATCCGCTCCCCAGGCAGCAGCCTCCCTCAGTATGATTTCATGGGGCACGCCTTCTTTGATCAAAATCTCGGAAGAAACGGACTCTTGAGAAGCCTGCCGCTGCATGTCCTCGAGGAACCCCCGAGCACTCTTCCTGAGCTCATCCCGGACGGCTTCCCTGTTTTTTTCCGCAAACCGCGCCAGTTGGTCCAGCAGAGATTCATCCACCACGTGCAGAATCATGAGTTCGGAATCGTGAAATCTGGCCATCCGGGAAGCCAGACATACGGCGTCGAGGGAGTAGCGCGATCCATCCACCGGAACCAAAATTCTTTTAAATGGAACCATGCTCGACCTCCCTTCGGCGACCCTTCTGCCGCTTCATCTGAAATAAAAATTCCCTCTCCTTTTCCTCCAGACTCTCTTCCATATGCTTGATGGTTGATTCGTAGACCGGGATATAGATGTTTTCCAGCGCATTGATTCGTTTGATGGTTTTCTTGATCTCTGCAATCAACCGGAACAGCCCTACCTCGATTTCAGCCAACTCCGCAATGATTTCCATGCCCCCCTGAATCGTCTTCGCGACTGCATCCATGGCGGTTCCTGTTCCCTGAAAACCATAAGAGGGTACAAACCTGGGAAGATCTATGCGAACAATGGGAAGGGCCACCCCCATGAAGCTTTTTTCCCTGACACGGACCTCTTCCCCCATCTTTGAGGCAAGAGCGGCTCTTTCACACGCCAAACGTCCATCCACCAAAATGGCTTCACGAAGATGGGAGTAGGCCTCTTCCAGCATGGCGTTCATTTTGGCCCGCACCCGCTCGGCCTTGCCGGCAAGCGTATTGATGTGCGCCATGAGCGCCTCCTTTTTTTCGTCCAGAAGTTCCAGTCCGTCTCTGGCGAAAAAAAGTTCATCCTTCAAGCGCAGAAGATTACTTTTGTTGACCGACAGGGGCAGTCTTTCCATCGGTCACTGCTCCTTTCCGCAGTCCGTGCTCCCGGATCTGGTCCGGCTTTACCCTGCTGAGATCTCTTTCCGGGAAGATCATGGCAAGTTCCCACCCGAGGTCAAGGGTCTCAAAGATGGGTCTGTCTTCATAGGGCTCCTGCCCGATAAAGCGTCTTTCAAGTTCCTGCGAAAATTTGAGAAAAAGCCGGTCATGAGCTGTCAGGTCCTCCTCACCGATGATGGATGCAAGCATTTCCACCCGCTTGGCCTGGGCATAGAGAGCATAGATCTGGCTGGCGAGATTCTGGTGATCTTCCCTGGTGCGTCCCTCACCGATACCGTCACTCATGAGGCGCGAAAGTGACGGCAGAATATTGATGGGAGGATAGATCCCCTTTTGAAAAAGCCCTCGATCCAGAACGATCTGCCCTTCGGTGATATAGCCGGTGAGATCCGGTATGGGATGAGTGATGTCATCGTCGGGCATGGTCAGGATCGGAATTTGCGTGATGGATCCCCGAGCCGTAGCGATCCTTCCAGCCCTTTCATAAATGGATGCCAGATCACTGTAAAGATAGCCGGGATATCCCTTTCTGCTGGGCACCTCACCCTTGGATGTGGCGACTTCCCGCAATGCCTCGCAGTAGTTGGTCATATCGCTGAGCACGACGAGCACGTGCATCTCTTCTTCAAAAGCCAGATGTTCGGCCACCGTGAGGGCGATGCGCGGGGTGATCAGTCTTTCGATGGAAGGATCATCGGCCAGATTGAGAAACATGGAGACATTCTTGAGCCCCCCGCTCTCCTCGAAATCCTTTCTGAAAAACTGAGCCTCTTCATGTTTGATTCCCACAGCCGCAAAAACGACAGCGAATTTTTCATCCCCTTCAAGAAGCTTTGCCTGGCGGACGATCTGAGCTGCAAGCTGCGCATGAGGGAGTCCGCTTCCTGAAAAAACGGGCAGTTTCTGACCTCTCACGAGAGCATTCAGCCCATCGATGGCTGAAATGCCCGTCTGAATGAAATCCTGGGGATACACGCGTGCCACGGGATTTATGGGAAGCCCGTTGATGTCTCTCGCTTTTCCCAACAGAGGCATGGGACCTCCGTCAAGGGGTCGTCCCAGCCCATCGAATACCCGCCCTAAAACTTCCTCGGAGGAGACCCGATATTCAAAGGGATGCCCCAGAAACCGGACTTTGGAACGAAAAGCGGAAAGCCCCACCGTTCCCTCGAAGATTTCCACGACGGCCAGATCCTCCGAAACCGAAAGAACCCTCCCCAGGCGCACCTCCCCATCTGGGCTTTCGACTTCGGCCATTTCCCGAAAACCCACGTTGCGGATGCCTTTGACGAAAATCAAGGGTCCCTGAACCTGGGAAAGCCCTAGATATTCGATGCCTGGCCTGGCGGTCACTTTCCGACTCCCTTCAGCTCTCCGTGCACTTCTTTCTGGAGCAGTTGAGCCAGTTCTCTTTCGATGCGTTCCCGAATGGCTTGAAAGGGGGCCGGATCATCCCCTTTATAGGTGTATTTCATGCGGTGGATATCTTCCAGAACTCCCAGTTCCATGATGCGATAGACGGGAATGCGGTGGGATACCGCCTCCCGCATCCCTTCGATGAACCGCATGATGATTTGCAGCATGAGGACCTGCTTTCCCGCAGGGGAATAGGTATCAACGGGATCGTATGCACTCTGCTGCAGAAAATCTTCCTTGATGAGCCGCGCTCCGTGGAAAGTCGCCTTCTGATCATCAGGCAAGGCATCCTCTCCAATGAGTTTGACAATATTTTGAAGCCTGGCTTCTTCTTTTAAAATTCGAAGCGCTTCGTCTCGCATCTTCACCCAGTCCACACCGCCTTGTTCTTTCCACCAGAGAGCCACTGAATTCACATAGCCGCTGTAGCTGTTGAGATAATTGATGGCGGGGAAATAGCGGGCGCCGGCCAGTTCTTTGTCCAGGGCCCAGAAGGTACTCACAAACCTTTTGGTGTGCTGTGTGACGGGTTCGGAAAAATCGCCTCCCGGTGGAGAAACCGCTCCAATGACCGAAATGGAACCCCGCTTTCCTCCCAAAGTGATTACCGCTCCCGCCCGTTCGTAAAACTCGGCAAGCCTCGAGGCCAGGTAGGCCGGGAAACCTTCTTCGGCGGGCATTTCTTCGAGTCTCCCCGAAATTTCCCGCAACGCCTCGGCCCAGCGGCTGGTGGAATCAGCCATCAGGGCAACATGATAGCCCATGTCACGATAATATTCGGCAATGGTGATCCCCGTGTAGATGCTTGCCTCTCTAGCGGCAACGGGCATATCCGAAGTGTTGGCGATAAGGATCGTCCGTTCAATGAGGGGCCTCCCGCTTCGAGGATCCAGGAGCTTCGGAAAGTCCTCCAGAACCCCGGCCATTTCATTCCCTCTCTCGCCGCATCCGATATAGACAATGATATCGGCATCGGTCCATTTGGAGAGCTGGTGCTGTGTGATGGTCTTTCCCGTGCCGAATCCGCCGGGAATGGCGGCCGTGCCCCCTTTGGCCAGAGGGAAAAAGAAATCGAGCACCCTCTGCCCCGTAAAAAGCGGTTCATGGGGAAAAACCCGTTCCTTGTAGGGGCGGATCTTTCTCACGGGCCACCGTTGATAAAGGCGAATTTCGCCCTCCTTCCCGCTACCGTCCTCCAGCAGACAGATTCTGTCTTCCAAGGTATAGAGGCCCGGCCCGACCGCTTCCGCAACCCGCCCTTTGATTGTGGGAGGCACCATGACACGATGGGTGATGAATTCCGTCTCCTTGACCTCCCCGATGACCTGTCCAGGGGAAACCTCTTCGCCCACTCCGACGGTAGGAACATAGGACCATACCTTGTCCCGCTCCAACGCCGATGATCTTCTGCCCCGAGCCACGAAAGGCCCCGTATCCTGGTAAGCAACCGAAAGCGGCCTCTGAGTGCCATCGAAGATATGCCCCACAATGCCGGGACCGAGTTCGACAAAGAGGGGCAATCGCAACCCTTGAACCGGTGTACCGGGCTTGAGACCTGTCGTGTCTTCATAAACCTGCACGGTGGCAATATCCTGAACCAGCTCCACCACTTCACCCAGCAGCTTTTCTTCCCCTACCACGACCATCTCGTTCATGGAGAGTCCCAAAGCTCCCCTGACCTTTATGACCGGACCATTGATGGCCACCACGCCGGCATTACTGACTTGCTCTTCTCTCTGTCCCAAAAATCGCTCTCCAGATTTCCTGCCGGATGTCTTCTTCCATGCGTTTGAGCCGTGCCGAAAAACTGTTGTCAAAGAGAATGCGCCGATCCGCCGTGTAAATCCGCACGCCGCCGCCTAACGAGGTCGACAGCTTCATATCCATTTTTACGTTCAGTCGCACGGCCAGATTTTCCAGTTCCCCTTCCAGGAGCTTTTGATCTTCCTCGTTCAATTCCACCACAAATGCGCTGCCGGATAGATTTTCCACTCCTTCTTCGACACTCGACAGCAAGAATTGAAGATATTTCGGCTCTTTTCTGAACTCTTTCAGCCGCTGTTCCAAAGCCTGGAAAATCTCGCGCATGAGATCCTCTCGAAAGGACATGATGCGCTTTCTGGCCTCCAATTCGGCGGAATCAACCGTCCGCCTGGCTTCCGCGTAAGCCTCACTTCGTTGAACGCGCATCTTTATCTCAAGGGCATTGGAAGCTCGCTCCCGCGCCTCCGCCATGATTCTTGCGGCATCGGCATTTGCCTCGGCAAGGATCTTTTCCGACTCCTTCCCCGCCTCTTCAGCAACAGCCCTGCAAAGGAGTTCCACTTCACCCCAAATGGGCATTTTTCAATCATCTCCTCAACAAAGAAACAATGCGTTCGGTAGCCCCGGCTTTTCCGGGAAGAGGCCCTTTGACATCCGGAATTTCAAGGAT
Source organism: Desulforhabdus amnigena (assembly GCF_027925305.1). Lineage (NCBI taxonomy): Bacteria > Pseudomonadati > Thermodesulfobacteriota > Syntrophobacteria > Syntrophobacterales > Syntrophobacteraceae > Desulforhabdus > Desulforhabdus amnigena. Next base: position 2,553,581 of record NZ_BSDR01000001.1, read on the forward strand.
GAGCGGACCTCCGGGTGAGAGAAGCACTCTGTCTATCGCTTCCCGATTCGCCTCAGCCAACGCTTCGGTAATGAGGATGAGACCTGTTTGCTCTCGATCCAGACTTTCCAGTAGAGCGGGGATATCATCCCCTGCCCGTACAGCCTGCCCTCTGATCCCGGCAAGTCCAAATGCCAGAACAGTTTCTGAATCTCCAATAAGGAAGGCTTTCATAGTTTTGCCAAAATCATCAAGGCCACGATCATTCCATAAATGGCGATCCCTTCCGCCAGACCCACAAAGATGAGAGCCCGCCCTGCAAGTTCCGGTTTTTCACTCAGAGCTCCCATGGCCGCAGACCCCACAACGGCTACCGCAATACCCGCTCCCAACGTCGAAGCCCCCACTGCGATGGCGGCGGAAAGATAGCCGATTCCGGCTCCGGAGATACCCCCCTGGGAAGCGGCCTCTTGCGCCCAAGCTGCAGCAGGAACGAGACAAACGGGAAGGAAAAACATGAGAAGAAGTTTTAGGCGTTCCACGAAAGTCTCCTTTCACAGGCATTCAAATCAAATATTACAAAGGTTTTCCCTGAGAACCGATTTCCTGATCAAAAGGCTTGAAGGGTTCACCGCCCCCTCTGAAAAATTTGCTGAAAAACTCGTAGTACTCGAGGCGCACGGTCTGAATGGAGACGACCAGTCCTTCCAGAAGAATGATGATGACATTTCCCATCATTACCACCAGCCAGTAGGAGATTCCCGTTCCCTTTTCATGAGCGACAGCATCCGCGATGGAAAAGACTGCAGCGAAGAGAGCGGCATGCGAGAGGGCGAAGGCCGCGATGCGGATAAAAGAAACGGTATTGGCCACAAAGCGAATGAGATCGTCGAAGAGTTCCACGATGGATTCCAACAACTCGGTCCCAAAGCCCGCCTGACGAGAGAGACGCGAGGGATGCTCTTTCCTGAATATCAGGCGGTAGAGGGGGCGATGAAGAATCATGATGGTCATAAGCACCGCGCCCGCCCATCCCAAAAAGTTCAGCTCGCCCGGCGCCACCCGCCCCAAAAGCAGATATTTCATGAACAACCCCGCAAATACCCAGTAAAAAAGAGCTCCCGCCAGACCGCTTGCACTGAGCAGGTTTTCGTATTCTTTCAGCCTCAAGGCATTGACCAGATTCAATATCAATCCGAGACTCACCAGAGCAACCCCGAATGAAAGAGTCACTTTGATCAGGTACGGGATGTTCTCCGCCGGGCGCATCCACAGGGCGGGAATAAGGCCCTCCAGGCCAAAAACGGTTCCGTACAAAAAACCGAAAAGGGTTGCGCTGACCCCGGCCTCCATGAGGATGATTCCATAATCTATGTACCTGTAAAAACGTCGAAAAACAAGATAACCCAAAAGAAAGAGAACCCCACCCTGCCCCACGTCCCCAAACATCATGCCGAACATGAGGAGGAAGGTCAGAGCGAAGAATACGGTGGGTTCGACCTCCCGGTAACGGGGTGTTCCGTAAAGGCTCGTGAGCTTTTCAAAAGGGCTGATGAGCATCGGATTGTTGAAAAGGATCGGTATCTTCACAATTCCTTCCCTCACCTCCCTCAAGTCTTCGGGGTCCACTCTTTCAATAATGACCTGCCCATCGGTAATTCTCTTGAGCTCCTTTTCAAGATCTGAAAAGAGACGGTTGGGTATCCAACCCGTAATCAGGTAGCTCTTGTCTATTTTTCCAAAGAAGCGACGGGCGGAAAGGACCTGCCGGGCCGAAATGATCCTTTCACGCAGCATCAAAAGCTCTGCCCCGAACTTGCGCTGGAACGACACCTTTTGTTCCGCAAGGCTGTGCTCCTTCGCCTCCAGGTCCCTGATGCCGGATTCGATGTTCGAGATCATTTCCGCAACGGTTCCTGGAACCCGGACTGGAGCTTCGATGGGTTCAAAAAGAGCTCCTTTGAGCGCTCTCTCAAAAATCTGCCAGTCTTTTTTCAGGCCAAAGGCCAGAATGACGGCGCGTTCCTGCAGCGTGCCCATTTCAATGAATGCATGATGCACCTGCGAGAGGCTTTCTTCAAGCTTTTCAAGCCCCCGAACCGGCAGCAACCCGATAGCCCAACTCACGTAATGACGATTGGAAAGGCGCGAAAAATCCAGATCTCCCGGCAGAAGTTTCAATCTTTCAAGAAGGGCTTTATCTTCCCTGAGCCTCTTTCCAACGGCAACCAGATCACCCAGAACGGATTCCGATTCACTCTTTATGGTGCCGAGATACTCTTTGGCCCTGAAAATTTCCTTTTCCGGTATGACCGCTTCCTCAAGGGCCACCGTTTCCAAAGGGACCTGGAGAACCCTCAGCAAATCTTCCACCGTCTTGAAAAGCTCATCGAATTCGTTGACAAGACCGGCATCCGTTTCAGCGACATATCCCAAATGCCCGAGGTGAGTCTCGTCGATTCTTATGAGATGCAGCAGCTTGAACCTAGCAAGAGTGCCCGTAGCCGCTGATATGAACTGTTCCGGGACTTGAATCGTGATCCTGACCAGCTTTTCGGACTTAAACACGGACGATCCCCTTCACCGGCAGGCCAATGAGACCGAGAAGCCTCTCCGGCGATGCGCCAACGCCTGCGGCGGATATGAGGCTTTCCAGGGACATGACCTCGATTTCTTTCAGGAACAAGTAAGAAACCTGCAATCTTATTTGGAAAGGATCTTCATGGAAGATCTTATAAAGCTCATGGATAAACCATTTTTCGAAAACATATCGGATCTCTGGCCACTTCTCAACCGCACCGAGAGATTCCCGGTAGGGATTTGGCAATGCAGCCAGGAACGACGGCAGATCGCTGGTTCTGGCCAGGCGGCCCAAGTCCCTGAGGCCCAGCCTTCTGCCTCCGGACAAAATGTAATTGATGGTTTCCTCCGGAGAAAGATCATAGAAGTGACGAAACCTGACCAACCAGCATAAATTCACCCAATCGATCATCTCCCCTGTCAGCCTTTCAACGCCCCTGCGATCCACCCCTTTGAGCAACTTCAAGCCTGCCGGAATGCTTTCGAACACTGCCGTATCTATCGAAATTTCCAAAGGGAAGAGGCTCCCCCGAGCCTTGAATTGGGGCATGGCATGAAGCAGCGGGGCATAAAAGATTGTCGGCTTCAGAAGTCGGAAAGCATCCGTGATTTCCCGCGCCGACAGAAGGGCCTCGATGGGTAGGGTCGATAGTCGTCCCATTCCGTAGAGCAACGATTTGATTTCATCAGGAAACCTTCCCTGCCAGATCCCTCGCAGGATCGTTTTCAGATTTTCGGCTTCATAGCGGAGCAGAAGATTCCGCAACAGGAGAGATCCATTGGCGGGCACTGCCTTCAGGAGCTTCGCGTAGTCCTTGAAGAGTTCGCCGTAAAGAACCAGAATGAGGCCCCTGGTATCAGACGGCACATCAGAAAAGGAGGAGAGGACCTCACCATAGTCCGTCCCCTTCAAATACCTGAAAATATCTTCCAGGCTTCGCATCCTCAGGAGATAATGCCAGTCGTCGGCATTCAGGAGCTTTCCCTTCATTGCCCGCGTCTTGGCCTGAGCAAAGGAATATCTGACGATCCGCCCAATCAAAAGCCCGTCACCTTTCGAAGGAGAATGGAAATGAGTTCATCCCAAACGGCGTTTTTCCTTTCGCGTATCCCCTTGAGATAATGGTCCGTTGCCTCATTGATTTCCAAAGCTTTCGCTCGGGCTTCCGACACTGTCTTTTGAAGCTCAGCACTCAATGCCTCGGCAAACTCTTTTTCCCTCAAGGCAAGCATCTCCTCGGCTTTCCGCTGAGCGCGAGCTCTTATTTCCCGGGCTTCTTCCCTGGCAGCTTCTACCCTTTCACAAGCATTTTCATCCGCTTGCACAATCTTTTCTATCTCGGTTTTCATAAAAGTTTCTCTATCTACGGACACCTGCGTAATCTGTGAATAGACAAAGGGTGGTGAACGGTTGCCTCAAGAAAAGATACTATTCGGAAGAAAATGCTGCATTTATACTGTAAAGGATTGAGATCAAAATTTTTCTTCATTTTATGGATTCCTGGGAACGCAAGCGCCCTCGCCCGCAGAAGGCGGCCGAGACGGCCGCGCTCTCAGGGTCTCAATTTCATATATTCGAAATCATTTTGCTATTGGTCCTCATCTTCAGCTTCATCCCCTTCGTCAATGTTCTGATCGTCAGGAGAAATTTCTTCGTCCCCTCCCTGTTGGTCCTCCTCGTTTGAAATCGACTGACCTTCCGGAGGACGAGGGGGGACCAAGTTGGGGTTGAGCGGCTGGGGGGGAAGTTGCTGAGGGATTTGGTTTGCGGGATTGCCGCCTTGCATCACACCTGGGCGAGCGTCCTGGGGAGCGGCATTCTCTTGGGGGGATCCTTGCGCCGGAACGCCCGGCCGCTCATTCACCGGGATTGAGGCGGGAACAGGGGGAGGCGGGGGAACAACCTTTCCTTCTGCAAAAAGGCTGATTTCTTCATGAACGCCATCTTTTTCCAGTATAATGCTTTTGGTCCCTATTTTAATGACCTTATAGTCTCCGACCTGCCCCCCTTCTTGAACCGCCGAATAGGGAGATCCCCCCTTTTTCTTGGAATCGGCTCCGGAAGCCGCGCCTTTGAAACGTATGATCGCTTTCTTGGTATTTCCATAGACGATGATGCCATCCAATTGAATCGCTTTGATGGAAACTCCAGGCCCCTTTTTCTGCGGTGCCGCTTCCACGGATTCCGGCGATGGGGGCTTGCGATCCGGGGCAAAGAGATTCTTCTCCACCATGGGAGTGGCACAGAAGCCTTCGGACACCATGGTCAGAAGGATTAAAATTCCGGCGAATAAAAGAGCGAAACGTTCACCCCTTTTCATATTTTTCCTCCAAAAATTTATGCAACAGATAGCTGTCATTTTAGAAGCAAACATATCCTTTTTCATACAATTTTGGCAACTCTGCATTTGCGGTGTTCTCAGGGTGTTTTTCGGATAAAAATCTTGTTTTGGAAGGGGAAGACGACAATTGGAAATATCCGGAGAGACACTCGTACCGAGGATCACTCATGCCCCAAGGCAAGAAGTTTACTTTTATAATGAGATTTGTTAATCATGTGTGGCTAAAGTCACTCTTTTTTATAATGGAGTTCGTATGCCCGAACCGATGACGTTGCTTGCTTTGTTTCAAAAAGAATTCGCTCTGCAGGACGAACAGGTCAAGCAGTTGCAAAGTTCATATTTCATGCAAGGCATTTCTCTCATGGATGCCTTCGAACAGATCTCCATTACCGATGAAAATCGGGTACTCCATGTTCTGGCCGACCATCTCCAGCTTCCGCTTCTGGAACGTGAAGATTATCCTGAAAAACCGGTTCTCCTCGAAGGGGTTTCCATGTTCTTCCTTAGGAAACACAGTATACTGCCCATCCAGGTGGAAAGTGGACGGGTGCGTGTCGTGGTGAACAACCCCTTGAATCTTCCGGTTTTGAATATCCTCGGAAACTACTTTGCAGGGATGGAGCTCAATTTGTGCCTTGGACAGAGGGAAGAAATACGCACGGCCATCGACCGTCTTTACGGAACCGCTGCACGCGAAGCCGAGGCTCTCTCGAGAACCGGAGAGGGAGGTCTTCTCAATGGCGACGCATTCGAAGAGGATCTCGAACACTTGAAAGGACTGGCACAGGAAGCTCCCATCGTCAGGCTGGTCAACATCCTCATTTCAAGGGCGCTCGACATGCGGGCATCGGATATCCACTTCGAACCCTTTGAGCACTCTTTCCAGGTTCGTTCCCGGGTGGATGGCGTCTTGTTCGATCTGGACCAGCCTCCAAAAACCATGCAGGCTGCCATCATCAGTCGTTTGAAACTCATGGCCAATCTCAACATCGCAGAACGGCGGCTTCCCCAGGACGGGAAGATCAAGCTGAAATTCGGCAACCGTGATGTGGACATTCGAGTTTCAACCGTTCCCACCATTTACGGAGAAAGTATCGTATTGAGGCTTCTCGCCCAGGAAGCGGTGGATTATAATTTGGCTTCCGTAGGCATGGACCCACAACAGTTGAGCGTTCTGGAAGAGTTGATCGAGCGGCCCTTCGGCATGATCCTGGTCACCGGCCCCACCGGTTCGGGAAAAACGACCACTCTTTACGGCGTTCTCCGAAAACTGAACAATATCACGCGCAAGATCATCACCGTCGAAGACCCTGTGGAATATCAAATCAACGGCATCAACCAGATTCAGGTGAAACCGCAGATCGACCTCACCTTTGCCAATGCACTGAGGTCTCTGGTCCGCCAGGACCCCGACGTCCTGCTCATCGGGGAAATTCGTGACAAGGAAACGGCGGACATCGCCATTGAATCCGCTCTTACGGGCCACCTTGTCCTTTCCACGCTCCACACCAATGATGCCCCCGGCGCCATTACTCGTATGCGGGACCTGGGTATAGAATCCTTCCTGATGGCGGATTCCCTTCTGGCCATCCTGGCGCAGAGACTGGTGCGCGTTTTGTGTCCTCACTGCAAAGAAGCCTACCCGGCGCGGGAAGTGGACATGGTTCGAATGCGACAGGTCATTCCCGACCTTCCTGCATCCGTTACCCTCTATCAGAACAAGGGCTGCGAAAAATGCGGATACACTGGATTCAGAGGACGTCAGGGCATCTTTGAAGTACTCCGTGTGAGCGAGACCATCCGTTCTGCCATTGTGGCGGAAAAATCGGCAGGAGATATTTCCCAGATAGCTTTTAAAGAGTCCTACCGGCCCCTCCTTCACCACGGCTACAGGAAAGTCATCGAAGGAATCACAACGATGTCCGAGGTCCTCCGGGTCACCAGTCTCTCTTTGACGGAATGATCGCATCCCGAGAGAAACGAAAAGCCTTTGCATGCGCTAAATTCGATTGGGAAAGAATCCCGACCTGCGCTTTCATGCTTCGTTGTGACCGCTCCGTTCGTGGGAGATAGTAGTATATGGGTTATTTTCAGTATCAGGCAAAAGACGGCCAGGGTGAAACTCACCGCGGCGTCATGGAAGCCATGTCCGAACAGGATGCGGCGAGGAAGCTCAAATCGGGAAGACTTTATCCTGTCAAGATCAAGGCGGTCAAAAGCGGGAGGGGGCGCCGCGTTCCGGAAGAGCATATCATTCGCTTTTTCTATGATCTCTCGGATCTCTTGTCCGCAGGACTTCCTGTGGACCGCGCTCTCGCTCTCATCAGCACCAATCAGACTCATAAAGTCTTCCAGCGAGTTGTGAAAGATCTTCTTGAAGAAGTTCAGGGAGGAAGCGACCTTTCGGGAGCCATCGGCAAGTGTCGAGACATTTTTGGAGATCTCTCGGATCACATGGTGCGGGCGGGAGAAGCCAGCGGTACGTTGGGCCCCATTCTCAAAAGGCTGGCTCAATACCTGGAGCAGCGCCGCAGTTTCAGGCAGAGCCTTGTATCCTCCATGATTTACCCTGCCATATTGTTTTCCACCAGCATGCTTTCCATGGTTGTGCTGCTTGTCTACGTCATTCCAAAGTTTGCCCAGATTTTCCACGACCTGAACCAAAAAGTACCCTTTCTGACGGAGCTGCTTCTTCAGGCAGGAGTTTTACTCAAGGAATACGGGTGGGTGATCCCTCTGCTCATCGGAATCGCCTTTTTTGGAGGACGCTATCTTTACAGGCAGCCCAAGGTTCGCAGAAAGATGGATGAAATACTCTTTCGCTTTCCCTTCACACGCTATTTCATTCTGCACAGTGAACTCACGCGATTTTGCCGGACCCTCGGCACCATGCTCCAATCCGGAGTCCCCCTGCTGAGGGCGCTGAGCCTTGGACAGGAACTGCTGTTCAACACGGTGCTCAAAGATGCGCTTTCTTCCCTCCACAGAGAAATCAAAGTGGGGCATTCTATGAGCAATTTCTTCCGAGCCCAGCAAGCTTTCCCAACCCGGATGGGTACCATGCTGCGGATTGCCGAAGAGCAGGGGAATCTGGGCGAGGGGCTTATCGGACTGGGAGATCACTTTGAAAAAGAACTGCAGCGGAGCCTTCAGCGGTTGATGAGCCTCCTGGAACCGGTCGTCATCCTCGCCACGGGGCTTGTCATCGGTGTAATGGTGCTCAGCATGTTCACCGCGATTTTCGGGATCAACGAAATTCAGTTCTAATCACATAGAAGAAAAGATATTTTATATTCTATGCTTACAGTCAAGCCATCTCATCGGGCCCTCAGTACGCAAGCCGCAATGAGGTTCAAAGCCACCGGAAGTCCAAGGGGGTTCACCCTGATGGAACTCATGCTGGTCCTCATAATCCTCACTCTGACCATCGGCATGGTGATCCCAAGAATCGGAGCGGGATGGAAACGTATGGAAGACCGGGAGTTTTTGCAGGAGGTTACCCAGACACTCAAACGCGCGAGGCTCCAGGCCATGAACTCGGGCGAAATTTCTGTCTTCCGAATCCGGGGATCCGAGAAACTCTATGGCCTGGAGGTTCCTCCGTCTCAGCCGATTCCAGAAAATGTGGACCTCTTTGCAGACCACCTGGAACAGGACCCTGCAACAGGAGATCATGTGATTCTTTTTTTTCCGGACGGCAGTATCACAGGAAGCGACCTGGAAATCATCTTTGACCGGCAGCGCACCTTTCGGATTTCCATTCACCCCCTTTTCGGGACGGTCCGCTTGTCCAGAGCGGGGTCTCCCTAGATCATGAATATGCAATCTATCCTCCGCAGTAAAAGTGAAGGCTTCACTCTGCTGGAAGTCATGGTAGGACTTATTGTGGGAACCATCATTGCCGGAGGGGTCATGGGACTCATTTCGGTATCGTTGCAATATAAACAAAGGCTTAAAGAAAAAAGCCGGATTCAGCCGGTTCTCGAAGCGGTTGCCCAGGAAATCCTTGCAAACCCTCAAAGTGCAGCCAAAGGCAACTTTATCCTGAATGTACCGACGGGCTCCCCCCCTGTCGACCTGGCCATTGTCAAGGCAGAGGAAAGCGAAAAAAGCGGATCGAATCGATTGAATGAACTCTACCGCGTTTTCTTGAAATGCAATGGGCAAATCCTTGAGTTCAGCTTGATCATTCCCCAGTCGCAGCTGCAATGAGGCCGAAATGGATTTTCTTGAGGCGTAAAAAATGATCGTTACAAAAGAGAAGAGGAGCAGTTTCGATAACAATTACACTTCCGGCTCCAGGTGCAGACAAGAAGAGCGCGGCAAGGAGACCGGCTTTACGCTGCTCGAACTGGTGCTTGCCACCCTGATCGCTTCTTTGGTGATCGGGATTCTCTCCGTAGCCTTGACCTTCTCACTTCGAGTTTGGGAAAGAGAGCAAAACAGGGAAACAAGCGAAGCCCCAAGCATGGTAGAACTTCTCAAATGGCAACTGGCCTGCATAGATCTCGTCGATATTCGTTCCGAGGGCGAGTCGCACCCCCTGTTTCAGGGAGAAGAGAATTCCATCGCCTTTGCGACTGATTTTTCGGTCAAGGCTCTTTCCAAGGGGGCCCCCGTCGTCGTTCGCTATGTGTACAGTCCAGGTGAAAAAAAACTTTATTATGCTGAAATTCCGCTGGATCCCTATCATCCCGAGCCCATCGAAGCATTCCTTAACATGGAACCTTCAGGAGGAGGCAAGCAATGGCCCGTCTTTTATTCCGTTGAAATGACGCATTTCGAACTCAAGTATGAAAAAGCCGAAGAGCAGGACGCGAACTCTCGTCCAGCCAATAGCAACATCCCCGATATCATCGAAATTACGTGGATGGGGGAAAAAGATTCCGTCTCTTTCATATCCCGTGTCAGACCCAACTCTTTTTTCCCGAAGACAACCCGTCAGGACGGATTGGAAGATTCTTCATCTTTTGAATGAAAAACATCACGATGTTCATGATGAGACACAATGAAAAAATGATAGACGGTACAAGAAAAACGCCTGAGAGACGCATGGACCGAAAGCGGGAAAAAGGGGTCGTGCTCATTTCCGTTTTGTGGATCTGCGCCCTCATCATGTGGTTCGCCCTCCAGATCGGAGTCGAAACCAGGCTCCAGGGCGACGAGGAAGTCCATATGTTGCGCAGGTCCCAGGCGTTCTATCTCGCAGTGGGGGGGTGCTATGAAGCCTTGGCGCATATGGGTTCGGCTCTCTCTCTAGGCTTCGACGCCCCGCCGGAATCGAACTGGCAGCCCAATGGACAGCCTCATGTCATTGACTATCAAACGGGGCAGGCCCTCGTCATTGTCGAATCGGAAAATCTAAAGGTCAATGTGAATAAGGCCAGCCAAGAACAGCTCAAAACCGTTCTTGAAAAGGCCGGCATGCAAGAAGATGCCGCCAATGAAATGGCCGATCGCATCCGGGATTTTATAGACCAAGATGATATCCCCGGTTTAAAAGGTGCAGAAAAAGACCGCTACGAAGATATGGGGCTGCCTTATCAACCCTTCAACGGACCGTTGACCAGCCTCGACCAGATGCTCCTCATACCGGGAATCACACAGCAGCTTTTCTATGGATATGGGATCAAGGGTGACCTTCCGGCCCAGGAGAACGAAGCCGGCATCTATATCCCCCCCTTGTTGCCAAGACCTGATTCTCTGTTTCAGATGCTGACAATTTATGGTAAAAATATTGCTTTACAGGACAACCCCGATACCCAGGAATTTATCAAGGAGCATACCACTTGGGAGAATGGAGGAATTTATCGTATTCTTTCCACCGGAATGACCTCCGGAGGCACTCCCGCAGTCGTCATATGGCTCACCGTTCGTTTTGCTCCAGAAACTGAAGAGGGGTATGAAGTACTATATCGCAAGATCCTCTAGCCTAGAGAATTTTTGAAAGGGAAAAAAACGGGATGCTGAAGGGTTCTATCAAGCATCGAACCAGGGAGCTCGTGGCCGTCTATGTCGAGCCCCGGCGCGTAGAGGTTCTCAGAGCGCATCGACAATGGCGGTCCTGGTTGATCGATTCCACAGAAACGTTCACGGTACCCCAGGATGAGAACTTGTATGAATATTTACAACGTCTCAACTTGCGCCCTAAAGCCAGAAAGGGAGCAGCTCTCCTTCTCTTTTTGCCTCACACCTATTACAATTTCCACCGGGAACACTATCCTTCGACCCTTAAAGATCAGCTGGAAGATGCTCTCAATTTTGACTGGCAGGAAAACATCTTCTACGAACTGGATCGAACAATTCATTTCGCTGCGCCGTCCATACCCGTAGACCACCTGCTCTCCGTTCCCATTTTCTCTCTGCAGAGAGACTTGTACGAAAAGTTCAGCCAGGCGATAGGAGGCGAAGCTTTCGAGAATTTCGCCGTTATGCCCAGCGCCCTTGTTTATGGCTCGATCCTGCCTCCTGCTCCCGAAAATGAAGAAGCTTTGCCTCTTAGGATCGTAGGCCGAATCCTTGATCCTCATCACATGGAAATACATCGATTCTACGAGGGCATCTTTCTGGATTCCGCTGTCATCGCCAGACAGATGTATAACCTCAGGCTTTTCCGGGAGAACCTGCAGTGCATCGAGGCCGGGACCGATAACGCCAACATCCCCATTCAGATCATTTGCGCCGAGGGAGAAAATGACGAAGCCTGTAAGCTGGAATGGGAACGTGAAAATCTGAACATCGAGGTGCATTCATTACAGCATCCTTTCGTGGTGAATTGGGTGAAACATTTGCTCACACAGGACGTGGTGAAGACTTTTGATACCCAATTGCTCCTGAAACCCTGGGAAGTCCCTAAAGTCGCCTGGCCCGTTCTTGCCCTGGTTGCCCTGTTTTCCATCTACGCCGCTTTCCAGGTGTATGCCTACAACAAGCTGCAGCAAGATTCTCTGCGACTCAAACGTCAGATACTGCAGTTGGAAGCGCAATGGAAACCTATCGAGGAACTTCAGACACGCGTCTCAAAGTTCGAGGAAGATCAGAAGACTCTCTCCGAGTTCAACGCCGAAGGTTATCCTCTTTTTGAACTCCTCACCCTTCTCTCGAACGCAACCCCCGATGACACGTGGCTGAATTATTTTTCCTTGCGCAAAGGGCAGATGATGCTGCGTGGAGAGAGCAAATCAGCGATCAAGTATCTTTCAGATCTTTCTAAAATTGAAGGATTTCAAGATGTTAGATTTGCATCCCCTGTAACTCGCAACCCTGCATCCGATGAAGAGCGCTTCAATCTCAACCTCCAGGTGGACCTCGAGAAACTCAGAAAAACGATTGCCGACCTGCAGATAGAGATGGAGGAAGACAAGGCCCTGGAAGAGGGCCCAGCCGATGCAGCGCTGGCAGGCCCTATGGAAGCAGACGAAGCGCCGGGGCAAGAAGTTCCCCTCGACAGCGAGGAAGCCCCTGCAGTTCCGAAAGGTAACTGACATCATGGAATACCGTTTCCCTACCTCAGCAGAATTGAAGAAAAACCGCCTCTCCATAGGCATCGTTGCCGCTACACTGCTGTTCCTTTTGGTGGTTTACTTTCTATGGCTCGATCCCATGGATTCGGAGAAGGCGGACCTCAAAACAAAAGTCAAACAGCAAACCGAGCTTGTCAAAAAATATCAGGAGAAGCTGAATCAGGCGCAAAGCATTAAAGATAATCTGGTAAAAAAAGAAAGTGAGCTCAAGGAGATGCAAAAACGCCTCTATAGGGGCAACGATCCGTATCAACTGGCGGCATCTCTCGGAAACATGCTTTCATCCCACGGGGACTCCAGCAAAAAGCTCGACATAAAAACGTACCAAGTTCTGGCAAGCAAAGAATACGGCCTCTACCAGGAAGTCCATTTGAGGTTCAATTTCATGACCTCCATCGAAGGCCTTCAGTATTTTCTCGAACGCGTCCGAAACTTTGAGACAGCAATGCTTGTTCAAGAAATAAACATCCAGAGGATCCAGCGGAAATCGGGTCCTGATCTTGTGATCAATGTCATTCTTTCGGCTTTGATGGAAAAGAAAGAGAAATCTTGAAATTATGGAATGGGTCCTGCGATTGCGCTCATGTGTCATTAGAGATCATCAAACCATCAAGGTTAAGCAAAGCATAGAAACCAGGAGGGGCTATTTTATGAAGATGCGCCAGACTATTTTATTCATTTTGCTGGCTTTTTTGATTCAAGCCTGTGCCGGCGCCACAAAGATGCCGGCTGACCGATCCAGCAGTTACAAGCCTCCCCTTGCTCCCCCCCCTGTTTCTGAGACGACAGAAATCGGAAGTCAAAAGGAGGATACCAAGGAAGCCGCCAAACGCCCTCCAATGCCCAGTTTGAAGGGTACCATCGAATCCGGGCTCCTCGGATTTTCTCCCCCATCGAAGGGCAAGGAAATCACTTTCCCCGACAAGGACAGACAAAAGATCAGCTTTCTCTTCGAAAAGGTCGAGGTGGCTGAAGTCACCAGCCAGATCTTTGGAGACTACCTCAAGCTGAACTATGTTTTGGACCCTACCCTTCAAGGACGCATCAGTTTCTATCTGGAAGGCGAATATTCCAAAGACGACCTTTTTCAGATGATCACCAGAGCTTACGCAGCCAACAACATTTCCGTTGTCCCTCGAAACGGGGTTTATTATATCCAACCGATCCAAAGAAGTTCGAGCAGCGGTCTGCCCATTGCCAGCGAATTCACCCTGAAGGCGGGGGCCGACGGAGCACAGCCGGTCATTGTCATTTACAGACTGCTCTATATGGATGTCAAACAGGCCATCAATACCATTAAGTTTTTCCTCACCCCAGGCCGCCCCATCACTTCGGACAGTTTGACCAACAGCGTTATCTTCGTTGAAGATTCCGACAACGCGCGAAGCATCGTTGAAATCATCAAGGCCCTGGATATCAATGTGCTTCGGGAAGTGAGCATGGAAATCGTTCCACTCCAGTCCATCGACCCCCAGGAGGCCGTCCAGGGCATGGAA